>JACWAN010000066.1 GCA_014874255.1 Candidatus Woesearchaeota archaeon | reverse complement strand
ACCGAGTCTCGTTCAATCGCGGAGAGACTGCAGTGCCGTCTAGGGGGTGCTGCTCGACTTTTTCATCGCGGCCCCCCGGACGTCCTCCGTGGGACGAAAGCGTGAATCAAACATCACCTATTAATAGTTCCGGATATTCTCCTGCCGTAGCATTCGGGGAGGTGAGAACGATGGAGCAGGCGTATTTCGAAGAATATGACGAGATGGATGCGGAGAGCGTCGTCCTCCACGGCCAGGACGAGGAAGAGGACTACGATGCGAGCGAGGCTGCCTTCCTCCGCGGCTACCTCGGCATGGGTGAGATCTGAACCCCCCAAATGTTTTTAAACGACGGCGCCCTCTCGACAGCGAACAGGGGGTGCAACCATGTGGCAGACAGTCCTCGCCGTCGGCGTCGTCATCTATCTTTTCCTCTCGCTGCGCATCATCAAGCAGTACGAGACGCTCGTCGTCTTCTTCCTCGGCAAGTACTGGAAGACCAAGGGTGCGGGCCCGCGGTTCGTCTTCTTCATCTTCCAGACCTCGGTGCGTGTCGACATGCGCCTCCGCACCATGGACATCCCGAAGCAGCAGATGATGACCAAGGACAACGTCCCCGTCACGGTGAATGGCGTCATCTACTTCAAGGTCTTCGAGGCGGAGACTGCGGTCATCAAGATCCAGGACTACGGGTACGCGATCACCCAGTACGCGGAGACCGCCTTGCGTGACGTCATCGGCTCGATGAGCCTCGACTCCGTGCTGGCCGAGCGTGAGGAGGTCGGCGAGAAGATCCGCGAGACCGTCGCCAAGGAGACGAAGGGATGGGGCCTCACGGTGGACCACATCAAGCTCCAGGACGTCGAGGTGCCGGACGACCTCAAGCGGCTCATGTCCCGCCAGGCCGCGGCTGAACGCGAGAAACGCGCCACCGTCATCAAGGCCGAGGGCGACCGGATGGCGGCTGAGAACCTGCAGAAAGCCGCCACGATCATGGCGAAGCAGAAAGGCGCGATGCAGCTCCGGACGCTGCAGACCATCGACGGCTTGGGGCCGACAGCGAGCAACACGGTCATCCTCGCCGTCCCCATCGAGCTGATGGACGCGATCCAGGCCTTCACCAAGAAGAAATGATGCGGTGACCCTGCCCGTTTTTTTCTCTAGTATCTCATTATTTCCGTCTTACTTCATCATCTTCAGGCGGCGCAGCTCCTTCAGGCAGGCGCGGAACCCTTCGTACCGGGCGACGTTCTCGCGCGTCATGGCGCGCATACAGGCTTCTTCGAGCAGGACGCAGTGATCGTCCAGGATGCGGCTGACCCCGCGCCTGTTCGGTTTATGGATGGCGTAGAGCTCGAGGCACTCGCGGTAGCCCTCCTTGAATTCCCCGGGGCCGCCCGGGACCGGGAACGCGGCCTTCGTCCCTTCACGCCGCTCCGCATCCTCCTCCACCTTCTTCCGGGGCTGTCGCGTCCGCAACGGGCGTTCGCGCATCCCTATCCCCTCGCCGCGCGCCGGTAATGCCAGACGAGCAGGACCGCCGCCGCGAGCACGAGGAGCGTCAGCACGGTGATCACGTCCCCCACCACGGCGGCGAAGCTGTTCCACGTCTCCTTGAAGAGGTAGCCGAGCGCGGGGTAGATCGTGCCGTAGAGGATCTCGCCCGCGACGACCGCGAGGATGAACGTCCTGCGCTTCGTCCGCGCGAACCCGGTCAGGTAGTTCGTCACGGCGCACAGCCCGGTGAAGAGGAAACGGGTGAAGAAGACCATGGAGAACTCCGCCTTCTTGAAGAGGTCCCACGTCCTGCTCTCCTTGGAGCGGAACCCCTTGAGCCGCTCCAGCCGGCTGAGCAGCCGGTCGGAGAAGCGGCGCGCGAACTCGTACGCGGTGAGGTCGCCGGCAATCGCGCCCGCGGCCGCAGCAGCCATGATGGGGAGCAGGTCCCACGCGCTGTTCGCGAGCGCCCCCGAGGAGATCATCCAGACCGTCCCGGCGGGGATGCCGAGCGACGAGAGGAAGCTGAAGAAGAAGAGGAGGACCAGGTTCACCACGCCGGCGCTCACGGACGGGATCATGGTCCGCGCAGGCCGTTCAGCTCAGCCACGGCCTGCGTGCAGTTCAGCCGCCGTTCCGCGCAGATCGCGCTGATCGTGGAGCGCGGCGGCTCGATCGACCCGTTGACCCCGAGCGTGCCGTAGACCTGCTCCTGCGTCAGGTTGAAATGCTGGATCACCACCTCGACCGTCATCCACGGCTGGATGGACTGGTTCGCCTCCCGGAAGTAGGCGCGATGCGCCTTCAACACGTCGTACTGCCGGTGCGTCTGGACCGTGAAATAGAGAATGAGCAGGACGAGGAGGCAGAGCAGGACGAGCAGCGCGACGACGAGCGCGTCATGCTCCCGCACGACCCTCTCCACCGAGACCTGCTTCGGCCGCTTCGCCATGCGCCTGCCGGGAACGTCCGCATTTATCTGTTTTACGGAAACAAAGAACAGCCCCCTCCGAGATTTGAACTCGGGGCCTCTTCCTTACCAAGGAAGCGCGCTACCGCTGCGCCAAGGGGGCACAGCCGTCGAGAGACCGGGGACGATTTATAAAAATTGCTACTGGCCCTTCGGCTGTCCCGCAAAAAGATTATAAAGAGAGGATGCCGCGGCCGTCCCATGGCGCTCGCGGACATCATCGCCAGCATGAACACGACGCTCCAGCGGGCGCTCGTGCTCGTCCTCCCTGCGGGGCCGCTCACCGACTTCATCCTCGCGCACGCCTTCCTCGTCCTCACCGTCGTCGCCGGCGCGCTCGTCCTCGCGTTCCTCCTCATCGCGCTCTTCTTCGATTTCGCCAAGGACGCGTGGAAGGTGCCGTTCGGCATGGGTGCGGACGTGCTCAAGTACCTCGGATTGTTCCACCCCGCGTTCTTCCTCGCGTCGGCGGCGCTCGGCGCCGGCTCGTTCATGCTCATCTCGCACGACTCCAAGTTCTTCCGCGTCCTCTTCTCCATCATCAGCGTCGCGGCGGTCGTCGCCGCCTGGTACTGGAACGGCATCGTCCTCGGCGTCCTGATAGCCCTCGCCCCGGTCAACACGATGATGATGTTCATCGCGACGATCATCGATTAAATTCCTTATCACTGTCCTTCTTTTCCCGGCCGCGATGAAAATGTAGGTTACTATCCTCCAGTCGAACCGTAGCTAACAAACAAGCGAGGGTCGAGTGGGAGGTTGCCCCCTCGGGGACGAGATCTTTCGGAGCGAGAAGCGATACGGTTCGAAGATAGTAACTCGAGCGTCAGCGAGATTTTCATCGCGGCCTCTTTTCCCCTCATCGTTACGGCGGAGATCCTCTCCTCCCTCCGGTCCGGGGTCTTGTGTCGAAGCCCCTGCATACCCCCGACGTCTCGTCGGGGCGCCGGAACCCTAGAACGCGAGGCGTTCGGGTTCCCGGAGCGAAGCTCCTAGGGAAGCTCTGCTTCCGTGCGAATCGGGGCTTCTCCGGGTTTTGTTCCAAGGCCGCAACGATGATGGTCATAAGCGTCTCGGATGTCTTTCTGTCGTCTCCGCGTTCCGTGTCGACCCCTCATCCAGCTCTTAGGCGAATTCGCCTCCAGCGGTGTCGCCGGCTGCTCGGCAACCGCTTCGTTCCCCGCCGCTCCGGTCACCCCCGTAGGTCCTCGGTAGCGCAACGCTACCGGGACGCTCGGAATCCGGAGGATTCCGGCGCACGAAGACTCCCTCCTTCGGAGTCTT
>JACWAN010000065.1 GCA_014874255.1 Candidatus Woesearchaeota archaeon | reverse complement strand
GGTCGGGTCTTAGGCGAATGATGTGTCGCCAGCCAAAGGGCGAGGCAGGAGGAGTCGTGTTCTCCTCCTGCCTCGCCCTTTGGCTGGCGACACATCATTCGCCTAAGACCCGACCCCCCTCAGTTGCGTTGACATCATCGCCACGCCCTGCTCGCTCTTCGCTTGTCTCCGGATGGTGCGGGTCCTTCCCGGATGTCTCCGAGTCACACGAGGAGATTCGGAGCGTCAGCGACGATGGAGCGTCCCCTTCCGCACCCGCTTCTTTCTCCGCAGCACCGCTCGCCTTTAAGACTCGTGTTCGAAGAACATGAGGATTAGGAGCGTTAGCGACTAAGGGCGGTGGCGATGATGATGTCAACGCGGCCACCCCCATCTAAACCTTTATAAACACGTTTTCTCGTGGGAGAAGAAAGGAGTGGTGAGGCAATGCCGGTCAAGCAGCTCGATCTCGATCTCGTCCCTCAGTTGCGCAAGGTGGACATCGCCGCCAAACGCCGCGTCCTCAGCCGCGTCCTCGAAGGCAGCTGGACCGCCCTCCTCAAAGGGAGAGGCATGGAGTTCGCCGGGTTCCGCCAGTACACGTACGGCGACGATGCGAGCAGGATCGACTGGAACGCCACCCTGCGCGCCAAGGAGGTGCTGGTGCGCGAGTTCGAGGAGTACAAGACCGTGAACGTCTTCTTCCTCCTCGACGTGAGCGACTCGATGCTCTTCTCCAGCGCGGCGAAGCTGAAGTGCGAGTACGCCGCGGAAGTATTGTTCAACCTCGCCACCGCGATCGTCGACGCCGGCGACTCCGTCGGGTACGCGATGTTCAGCGACCGGATCGTGGCGAAGCAGTTCCCCGGGCTGGGCCGCGAGGTCATCTACCGCATGGCCCAGGACCTCTCCGACGGCAAGAACTACGGGGGGAAGAGCGATTTCAAGCAGGTGATGGCCCTCGTCAACGGCCTCCTCCACCAGCGCAGCCTCATCGTCATCATCAGCGACTTCATCGGCCTGCCGGACGGCTGGGAACGCTACGTCAGGATGTTCTCGATGCAGTACGACCTCATCGGCATCATGATCCGCGACCCGCGTGACGCCGAGCTGCCGGACAAGGGGATCCAGGTCCTCGTCGCCAGCCCCGACGGCTCCGGGGAGAAGCTCCTCATCGACCTGAAGCAGTACGCGGCGCTGTACCGCGAGGAGGCCGGACGCGAAGAACGCTATGTCCAGAGCACGTTCGAGAAGGCGAAGGCGGGCTTCCTCCGGATCAGCACCGCCGAGGAGCCGTTCGACGCCCTCACCGGGTACTTCCGGAAACGGTCGAAGATCGTGAGGGGCTGAACAAGAGAGAACCGACGAAAAATGATAACCGAAGAGCAACAAGCATTTGTTTAGTTGCTGTGTTGCCTTGGAGCAGGACCAGAAATTTGCCTGATTTATGCAAGGCAAATTTCGCGTTTGCTGCGACAAAGGAGCAGTAGACCTCCGCAACACAGCTAAACATAGGGACAAACAATAATAAGAACGACGATTGATAACAAATGGAACCTGACGCGAACGAAGATGACGAGAGGAAGAGCCGATGATCCAGTTCACGTTCCAGAACAGCCAGGACCTCTGGTTCCTCCTGGCGTTGCCGCTCCTCTTCCTCGCTCACTTCTATTTCCTCCGCCACGCGAAGCGCCAGGCGCTCGCCTTCGCGAATTTCCGCGCCTTGAAAAGGGTCACGGGCACGAACCTGATCACCCGCAACTACCTGCTCCTCGTGCTGCGGCTGGCAGCGCTCCTCCTCCTCATCCTCGCGGTGAGCGGCGCCACCCTCTGGTACACGGGGAAGAGCAACAGGAACGACTTCGTCGTCGCCATCGACACCTCCGCCTCGATGTCCGCGCAGGACGTCCTGCCGACGAGGATCGACGCGGCGAAGAGCGACGCGCAGCTCTTCGTCGACTCGCTCGACAGCGAGACGAACGTCGGCGTCGTCTCCTTCGCCGGCGTCTCGCTCATCGAGACCGTGCCGATCCAGGACAAGGCGAAGGTCAAGTCCATCATCAACGGAATCCAGCTCCAGGAGGCGGGGGGCACCGACATCCCGGCGGCGATCATCACCAGCACGAACCTCTTGCTGGACAACTCGAAAGGACGCTCCATCATCATGATCACGGACGGCAGCAACACCATCGAGACGTTCCTCGACTCGTCGATGCAGCGCGCCGTCCAGTACGCGCAGGAGCACCACGTCGCCGTCGATACGATCGGCATCGGCACCAACGAGGGGCCGATCGGCTACCTCCCTACGTACTACAACGTCAGCTCCGTCTACAACGGGGACAACCTCAAGCAGATCGCGAACGCGACCGGCGGCGTCTACGCGCACGCGGACAACAGCGACCAGCTCCTGGCGGCGTTCCAGCAGATAGCCGACAACACGAACGAGCAGCTCCTCCAGCGCGACCTCCGCGCGCCGTTCCTCCTGATAGCGCTCATCCTCATCTTCGCAGAATGGATACTCGTCAACACGCGGTTCCGCGTGCTGCCGTAGCGGACGCCTCTGACCCTCTTATCCCGGGATTAATCACAAAGAAGCTTCGTTGAACATCGGGCCTAAACGAATTCGCGACTGTAAGGAGCGAGTCGGGGAATTTCCTCAGAAATTCCTGTTTTAGGCGCCGTTATTGGTTATATGGCTGGCGGGGCGGACTCAAGGCGAAAAATTTATATATGTGGTAAGATTGGTCTTACTTAGGTGATTGACATGGATGTTGCTGTGACACGGATGAGCTCCAAGGGACAGATCGTCATTCCCAACGAGATGCGGCGGGAGATTCCTGCAGGGGAGAAGATGCTGATCATCAAGAATAAGGGGCAGTTCATCTTGAAGAAGGCCAGCGCCCTCGATAAGGCTCTCAACGAGGACCTTGAGTTCGCGCGCCGCACCGAGGAGGCCTGGAAGCGGTTCGATGCCGGTGCGTTCAGGAGCATGGAGAGCAAGGAGTTCCTGAAAGAGCTTGCAAAATGGTGAATGTCCTTTTCGATCCCGTATTCGAGAAGCAAGTCTGGAAGATCAAGGACGTTTCGCTCAAGGAACGGGTGAAGAAACAGATTGCCAAGCTCGTCGAGAACCCTGAACTCGGCAAGCCGATGCGCTACAGCAGAAAAGATACGCGAGAAGTCCACATTCAACCGTTCAGACTCTCTTATCACTACGATAAGGAACGGGAAGAGATTACCTTCTTGGATCTCTACCATAAAGACGAACAGTGAAGAGTCCGTCCCCGAGCAATATTACATTTAACTCCCGGATCCGGAGAAGCTTAGCCGTAGGCAAAATGTGGGGAGAATTCCTGCAAGAAATCTTACCTCCGGATACTTGTTAAGTTCTTCCGTCAGAAACGAGAGGTGGCCCCAAGACTGTCTTTTGCGAAGCAAAAGAATCCCTGAGAGTGAGCGGGCAGGCGTTAAAATCATGAAGTTCGGAAGAATGCGCCATATCATGGCTTGGAGAACCGTTGAAAGACCAGGATATTTTGGAACGAAACGAGATGAACTACACACTCTTTGGAATGGACAGTTTGGTGAGGGCGAATGGAGTGGTTAGTTTCCACCGCATCAGAGGTTTATGACACTGCTCCTACAAATATTCAAGCCAGATTTGACTATGCGAATCAAGAAACCCCGAATAATCATGTTCATGATGTTTCTATTAGAAGAGCGGTGACAAGATTGGGTGAATGGTTTAAAGGAAATCATCTGATGCGTGTCAGGTGAAAAGATAGTGAAGGATACAAAATAAATCCGGAGGTTGTTCCGTTCCATTTGCCCGAGCGTATAGTCTCAGGAGAAATCAAAGATTATGGCGGAAAAGGTGGTTGGTGGTATGACGAAACCATAGAAGATTTCTATCAACGGAATAAGGTTCTCCAAGTCCAAGAATAGCCTGCCCACTTATTGAATATAACGGTGGGCTTGGGTCTTAGGCGAATCACGTTCGTGGTCGTCACCGGCTGCTCGGCAATCGCTTCTCCTCTCGAAAGCGCTCCTCCCCGTAGGGGGCATGGTCACTCCATTCCCAGGTTCCTCTGAGCCTCGGAACCATCCCCCCCCGTCGCG
>JACWAN010000008.1 GCA_014874255.1 Candidatus Woesearchaeota archaeon | reverse complement strand
CGGGTCAGGAGCGCGAGCGACTGAACGAGAGTGACTGGGACTCCGGTTCGAAGAGCCGGAGGATCAGGAGCTCGGAGAGCGACTGAGAACAATGTCTCTGCGGCATTCCTCGGGTTTCTAAGAAGTTGGGAATGTAGAAACCGAAGAGAAACCCAAGAAAGCCCCCCGCGCAAAGCGGAGGGCCTTCCCGGGAAAAAGAGGTGAGAATGAACGCGAGTGCGATTCACCCTTCCTCATCCCTGACGCTTGCGCGTCATCACTCTGGAATAGAGATACTTCTATTTAAAGGTTGCGCTTCGTAACCATTCGGAAATAGATACTAAATTTTGTCCACGGAGGACGACCAGAGCAGACGGGCCGGACCAGCGCAGTCAGGGACCAGTAGCATTATAATGATGGTTCGTCCTCGCCGTTCCCATGAAACCGATCGAGGAGCTCCTCCGGAAGGAGCTGCGGACAGAGCGGAAACTCGACCCGAAGAAGGACGTCGTGCTGCTCGGTGAGGGCTCGATCGAGCACGCCGTCGCGAAGGATCTCTTGGAGAAGATATTCAACGGACGGGTCAAGATCGTATCAGTAACGAAGACGACGAAGAGAGCGAACGTCTTTTTTCCGACTACTCTCGAACGGGAACTCGCACAGGGGTTAAGGGATTTTCTCGAAGACGCCGATACGAAACTGGCCGCGCCGCCCATCATGCACACGATTCCCGAAGCGACGGTCCTCGCCTACGCGAAGAAGAACGGGCTGGAAGGAACCGTCGCAGAGCGCGACGACGTCCGCGCCCTCCTCGAGCTGCTGCAAGCGCGCCAGCCGCAGACCAAGGCGGCACTCCGGAAGAGCTTTGACGCGCTCGGAAAGGAGGGAAAGAAGTTTACTCGACAAGATCCTCGAGCCGACGGGTAAACGATCCGCTCCCCGTCTTGACGGTGACCGTCCCGTCCTTCATGTCTATGCTTTGGAGGTTGATGTAGTCCTTCGTCAATCGTGTATCCATCAGCGTCTGGTGTTGGAGGGTCCCATTTCGGTCTTTCCACACGAGGTACAGCGTGTCGTATCCGTACGTGCTCCCGTTCTCGGTCGTGAAGCACGCCGCTCCCACCTCGAAGCCCTTCAGGCGCATGACCGCGCCCAAGTAGTCGCAGCCGAGCCGTGGCGCGATTCGGGTAATGAGGTTCTTCGTCTGCTCCTCGAAGCCTTGCGGCTCTTGCAGCTCGCCATCCAGGGCGATCTTCACCTTGAGTTTCGAATAAACGACCCCCTCAGCCTCTTTCGGCGAGATTTCCGCGATGACGCCGTCCTTCTCAAGCCCGACGAGGTTGATGCTCGCGTCCCTGCCCTTCTGCATCCCTCCGCCCAGATAGGCGTGATCCTCGTAGAGCTGCTGCGCGTTCCCGTCTCCGCTCACGTACCAGACCGAATAGCGGAATTGATCGCCGAGCCAACCCCTGCTCGCCAAGGTGCTCCGGTCAATATCGATCTGCTCGCGCAGTACGAAGGCGGCGCGTCCCTGTTCCTCGTCGATGAGTTTCGCGGAGATGCTCGTCGCCTCATAGAGGGGGTGATTGTGCCGATGCTCTCGCAGTGCCTTCTCCATCGCTCTCCGCACGAGGCCTTCAAAAGATCCTTCTTGTCCTTCTGCCGTGGCGCTCACCCCCTCGTCTCCTTATCATCGATCAGCTCTAGGTGCGGCTCGACCGAGAACTGGTACTTCTTGACTTTGCGCGTGAGGGCGTAGCCTTCGCTCTCTGCTCTTTCCTGCGCGTGCCGCACCCGTTGCTCCCTGGTCGGATTCCCGACGATACGCCCGTTTTCGTCCTTAACCGCATCCCGTGGTAGTAGGGGGTGCTCCCATTCGCCAGAGTAGGCGCCCTGGAGCAGCGTCACGGTCACGTCGCCCTCGTTTTCCTCCAGACGCTCCGCCAAGCCCCACCGCTCGCTGCGGGACATATCGCTCAGGATATCGTGATTTATCTCCACGACCGTTCCGCTGCCCCGATGCACCAGATACATATTCCACAGGTAGTTGCTGTCCGAATACGAGTGATTTCCTGGCTGACACTCTGTCTCGACGGTGACTACTGAGTACTCCTGTCCATGAATGGCCTCCCGCTTCAAGAGGTGAGGATAGACGTATCCGCCGTCGTCAGTGACGCTCTCGGTTTTCTCGGCTTCGACCCGTAACCCTTCTCGCACTCTCTGCAGCTGGACGGTCTTCAGTCCGAGCGTCAGCCCGTGCGATTCGAGCGCAGCCACGACCTCCTCGAGGCACTTCCTCTCCTTCTCCTCCGTTCCGGTCGTTTGTCTCTCATTTTTCGTCATTTTCATCCACCTTTGTCCGTGTATTCCTCGATGATCCTCCTGTAATCCGCGATGCGCGCGGATATCTTGCTGAGCACCGCGCTCGCGCCCGCGTCGATTGCCCTCTGCCGGAGCCGCTCATCCACGCTCGCGCTCTGGAGGATGATCGGCGTCCCGGCGTCGAACCGCCGTATCTCGCGGATCGCGTAGATGCCGCTGTCCTCGTGGCCGTCCTCCATCCGGTTGTCGGTGATGATGAGGGCATAGCCCCCTCTGCGCGCTTCCTCGACGAGGCCGTCCGCGTCCGCTACTTCCGTGACGCCATACCCGTTCAGGATGTTCCTGCGGAAACTGCGGCGGAACTCCTCATCGTCGTCGGCGAGGAGGATGTCGATGGTCCTCCCCGACCGGTCCTCTTTCCTGCCGTTTCCAGTCGAGGCCATCTTTGTTCGCTTCCGATGAGTGATTGCGTTCGTGGGTAGAATGGAACTGTGTTTAAGTATATTCCTGAATAATATTCGATAAAATAACAAAAAATATATAAAAAATAGAATATTATTCAAGATTATGAAGGACCTGCGGGCGAAGATCGTCAATCTCCTCAAGGACGGGAGCTGCACCCCGCTGATTGCGCAGATTGCGCGGAAGCTCCACGAGCCCTCGACGACGATCCACTACAACATCAGGCGGCTCGAGCAGGACGGCATCATCAAGCGCTACAAGGCGGTCCTCGACCATCGGCTGCTCGGGCAACCATTCTGCGCCTATATCCTGATTAATCTCGCCCCCAATCAATATAGTGATCCGGAGCAGGTCGGTAGGGCCTTGCTGCGCAGCGACGAGGTGGAGAGCGTCGACATCTGCACCGGCGAGTGGGAGCTGATCCTGAAAGTCCGGACGCGCGACGTCGATGAGTATTACGCGTTCGTCAAGCGCGTCCTCGCCAAGGAGGGTGTCACGAACATCACGACGCTCACTTCGCTCAAGCAGCTGAAGGCGGACTTCATCGCGACATAGGTTTCTGGAAGAGTTCCGACGATCCCGGTACGCATCCGGCAAAAGAGAAGAAAACCTTATGAATCGCGACGATTCTTGACGCCGGATGCACTCGATGGTCCGCCGGCTCAAGGGGCTGTTCGTCCTGCTCATCCTGCTGCTCCTCGGCCTCTCCTGGCTCTACTTCCTCCCCCGGACAGGGGCATCAGCGACGCCGGTCGCGGTCAACGAGAGCGGCGGCTACACGCTCCTCTTCTGCCAGCAGGAAGACTGCCGCCAACCCTTGCTCGCGGCGATTAACGCCTCGACGGACGTGAAATGCGCGTTCTACGACCTCACGGATCCGGCGACGGTCGCGCTCCTCAAGGAGAAGCGAGCCGATGTGCTCGTCTACGGCGCGAACTACGACGGTTATGGCACACCAATCAACGCGACGGCCGGCGGTCTGATGCACGACAAGATCTGCGTCCTCGACAACCGCACAGTCATAACGGGCAGCACGAACCCGACGGTGAACTGCTACGAGAAGAACGACAATAATCTCCTAATCATCGACGGTGCGGCGCTCGCGCAGGATTATTTGGTCGACATCCAGGGCATCAAGGACGGCGCGCAGCAAGCGACGCCCTACCCGCTCATCGACCACACCGCCGCCAATGTTACCTTCCGCATCGAGACCTACTTCTGTCCGGCGGACAATTGCGAAGAGCACCTCCTCGACGCGCTCGGCGCGGCCAACAGCACGATCGACTTCATGACGTTCAGCTTCACCAGCGACCCGATCGGCAAGGAACTGGTCAACCTCTCGGCGCACGGCGTCGCGGTCCGCGGCGTCTTCGAGCGCAGGGAGGAATCGCAGTACTCCGAGTACGCTCGTCTGAAGGACGCGGGGCTCGACGTCCGCCTCGACGGGAACAGCGCGACGATGCACCACAAGGTCTTCATCATCGACGACGAGACTGTCGCGTTCGGCAGCTACAACCCCACCGCGTCCGGGAACACGAAGAACGACGAGAACCTGCTCATCGTCCACGACAAAGCGATCGCGGAAGCGTTCGAGCAGGAGTTCCGGAGGGTCTACGCGGACGCGAGCCCCTGAACCCGTTACTTTCTAGGGCGCGTTTCCTCGGGGTGAGCCCCTCGGACTTCGAGTCCGGGGATGAAACCCCGAGCTGAAACGCGAGAGAACATCATCTTTTTCTTCT
>JACWAN010000064.1 GCA_014874255.1 Candidatus Woesearchaeota archaeon | reverse complement strand
GGGGCTCCTCCCCGTAGGTCCTCGGTAGCGGGACGCCGGAACCGCTGCGAGCTTCATGCTCACCTGCAGAGGCGACCCCCCGGCATCCTTTGCCGGGCGTTTCTCCCGCCTCGTCCTTTGGCCGGCGACCGTCACTCTCTCCTCGCCAGCATCGGCCAGACATTGACGGGACGAAACGGCTCTTACGCGAGGGAGCCGAGCGTCGCGGCGAGGGCGGCCGCGGCGAGGAAGTAGATCGTGAGGCTCACGACGAGGAAGATCGGGAGGTTGCGGATCCCATCCTTGACGTTCCCCTTCCGGATGACGCTCACGATGGAGGCGCTCATGATCGCGCTGACGCTGAGCATCATCACGCTGAACCATCGGAAGTTCGTCACCATCTGCGCCGACGTCTTGATGTTGAGCTTGAGGAAGCCGTTCGACGCGCCGCCGAGGTTGAGCGAGCCGGTGATCTTCACGATGATGGTGAGGAGCGTCGTGGCGAGGGCGAAGAGCAGGGGCGCCATGACGATCGAGGCGAAGGTGATGAAGATCGCGTACGTCGCGACGTTGGCACTCATCTCCTTCTTGAGGATCTTCGTCTCCTGGATGTCCAGCGCGATCTTGCTGAGCAGTTCGGCGATCTCGCCGCCGGCGGCCATCCCCTCGAGGAGGATGCTGACGCTGCGCCGCAGGATGAGGGAATCATACCGCTCAGTGAACCGGGTGAGGCTCTCGCTCAGCTCCTCGCCGGCGAGCGTCTCCTTCGCCACCTCCTCGATCTCCTTGGCGAGCACGCCGAAATTCGGCCGGACGGCGAACCAGAGGGCACGGTCGATGGGCATGCCTGCGCTGATGTTCGCGCTCGCGAGCTGGAGGAAATCCGGGAGCACCTCCTCGAGCTCCTTGGTGCGGCGGTAGATCCTGATGTCGAGGTAGACGTAGATGACCATCCAGGTGAAGAGGTAGAGGAAAGCGAAGACCGCCGTCCAGACGCCGAAATAGAAGAGGAGCAGCCCGGTCGCGGACTTCCCGGCGAGCGCAGCAAGGATGAGGGTGGAGAGGGTGAAGAGCGCGGTGACGGCGAAGGCGATGTAGAAGACGACACGTTTCACGTCGTCCGGGTCGGCGGTGTAGCCCGCCTTGAGGAGCAGGCTGACGAGCATGCGCTTCCGATGCTGCGCGCTGTGCAGTTCCTTGCGCTTGCGCTGTCTCTCCCGGCGTTTCAGCATCCGGCGCGTCCGTTCCAGCGCAGCGTCGTCCGCGGCCTTGCGTCGTTCCGCCTCTTTGGAGTGCTCGGCGAGGGCTTTCGGATCAGGTTTTGCCGTCGGGGAAGAATCGCCGGCCTTCTTCCCGGATTTCGTATCCTCCGGGCTCTCAGGCGCGGTTCCGTTCTTCTCGACGGGTCGTATAACTGGTTTCTCGACAGGTTTCTCGACCGGTTTTTCGGCGGGTTTCTTGCCGGACGCGGTCGCGCGGTCGCGGCGGAAGAGCCGGGAAAAAGAGAAACGACGGCGAGGAGCATCGGAAGGGAGAGGAAGAGGGACGTTCGGAGAGGAGGGGGAAGAAGGGGATGGAAGGGAAGAAAGGGGCTCTGCGGGCGCGGAGGCGATGGACGCGGAAGAGCGGGAAGGCTCCTTCGGAGGCGGGGTCTTGTGCGCGGCGGCGGTCTTTCTCGCCGTCCGGGCTCCGTGCGCGGTCCTGTTCTTCTTCGTCGCGGCCATGAATCATGCCTTTCTCGTAGTTCGTTCGCAGGAGTTCTCCAGGATCATTTCTTTTGAGTTGGTTCTGTTGAGTTGCTTCTTCGGAGTTGGTTCTTCTGGATTATTTTTCTTGAGTCAGTTCGTTTCTTTTTCTTTCGCGTTCTTTCGTGTTTCTTTTGCTTCACATCTAGTCTCACATGTCCATCGGCGGCCTGCTGCTCCTGATCACCGCGAGGAACATGAATTGGATGAAGCCGATGAAGAGCGCGATGAAGAGGTAGGCGAAGAGGCTGAGGTTCAGCCCGAGGAAGCTCGTCAGGACGATGAGCATGATGGTGCCGAGGCTCGGCACGATGATCGCGATCATCATGTAGAACATCGCCATCGGATTGAGCTTCCGGCCGTACTCCTTCACCGCGATCTGCTGCTCCCGGACGATCTGGTCGAAGACGGCGGAGAGCGCGGTCGTCACCTCGCTCCCGGTACGCATCGAGTTGAGGAGCTGCCAGAGCATCTTGCGCAGGTCGGGGCTCGGCGTGATCGTGATCATCTCGTTCAGCGAGTCCTCCATCGGCGTGCCGAGGTCGACGCGCTCGACGAGCTCCTGGAAGTAGACGCCGATCGTCTCGTAGTTCTTCGCGAGGTTGCGGAACGCCTGGTAGAGCGGCACGCCCGACTCGAGCTCGATGATGAGGAACCGGCCGGCGTAGACGATCTCCTTGTTGATCTCCTTGTTGAGCTTCTGGATGCGGAGGTCGACGTACCCCATGAGGTAGAGGAACGCGAGGAAGAAGACGACAGGGAAGAAGAGGAAGACGATCGGCTTCGGGATGAAGAGGAAGATGACGATGGAGAGGCCGAAGGCGAGGACGAAGCTCGTGAAAGCTGTCTTCCGGACGTAGTACTCCGGCGTGTCCGGCAAGCGCGCCTGGAGCAGCTTCAGCTTCAGGCCGGGCACGCTGCGCGCGATGATCTTGTAGAGCTCCATGCGAACTGCCTCTTCCTCCGGCACGGACGGGCGCGGCGTCCCGCGTCTACGGTGCCGGTCGCGGGGGCGCCACGACGCCCTTCGGCTCGCCCTGCTCGCTCTCCAGGAACGGCCGGTCCGCCTTGATGAAGCGGAACAGGTTCTCCTTGTCCGTGTAGTACTCCGCTATGACGCGACCGACCGCGTCGACGGTGAGGATGCTGTGCTTCACCAGGTAGTCGATGACGCGGCGCTTCTCCGCAATCTCCGCGGCCACGTCCTTGTCGGTGAGGCCGGTGTAGAGCTTCAGCGTCTGGAAGAAGCTCCTGCTCTTGGCGACCTGGACGAGCCGGTCCTTCTTCGGATCGTACTGGAGGATGACGTTGAAGCCCGCATTGGGCAGCGTCTCCGCAATCTGGAAGGTGCGGCGCTGGCCGCTGCGCCGGTTGCGGAACTGGACGATGATGAGCGAGATGGCAGGGAGCATCACTTTGGGCACTTCGATCGGCGGGTTGGTGAGGCGCTCGATCGCCTCCTCGGCGGTGTTCGCGTGGAACGTCGCGTAGACGGAGTGGCCAGTATGGATGGCTTCGAAGAGCGTCTCCGCCTCGCGCTTCCGGCGCACCTCGCCGACGATGATGCGGTCCGGCCTCATGCGGAGGCTGTTGACGAGGAGGTCGCCCATGGAGATCTCCCCCTTGCCCTCGGCGTTCGGCAGCCGCGTGTTGAGCGGCACCCAGTGGAGGAACCGCGGCAATTGGATCTCCCGGGTATCTTCGATGGAGAGGACGCGCTGGTTCGGCGGGAAGAAGTTCGCGAAGCAGTTGAGCGCGCTCGTCTTGCCCGAGGCGGTGCCGCCCGCGATGATGGCGCTCATCTCGTAGTGCATCGCCATCCATATCCACGCGGCCGCTTCGCTGCTGATCGTGCCGTACTTGACGAGCCGGGTGATCGTCCACGGGTCGCGGCTGAACTTACGGATGGTGATCGTGTTGCCCGCGGTGCTGATCGGCATCAGGGTCGCGTTGACGCGGTCCCCCTCGTTCAGGTGGGCGTCGAGCAGGGGTTCGAGCACGCTGATCTGCCGGCCGACCTTGCGTCCGATGAGCGCGGCGTAGTGCCTGATCTGCTCCTCGTCCTTGAGGAAGACCGTCGTCTTGAGCCAGCCGTGCTTCTTGTGGTAGACCCAGACCGGCTCGTCCGACTGGTTGATGACGATCTCCTCGAGCTGCGCGTCGTCCATGAGGAGCTCGATGTTGCCGAGGCCGAGGGAACGCGCGATGAGGTAGCTGGTGAGGAAGCCGCTCGTCTCCTCGTCCGCGTCCGGGAAGTGCTTGTGGATCAGGTCGGCGATCGTGTCGGCGAAGACGCCCTCGACCTGGCCGGTCTTCTTCGCGTCGAGGATGTCCACGACGCCGAGGCTCACCTGCTTGATCAGCTCCTGACGGATCTTCTCGAGGAGGAACTCCGTCGTCTTGGAGATGGAGCTGATCCGCACCTCGTAGATCGGGACGAACTCGCCCTTCACCTTCTGCACGGTGATGATGATGGGGATGTCCTTCGACTTGTACTCGTACTGGTCGATGACCGCCTCCTTGACGGCGGCCTTCGGGTTCCGAGGATCTCGGGAAGAAGCCTTGCGGACCGCTTTGCGGGGACGAGACGTCTTGCGGGGGCGAGAAGAGTTCGCCTTCTTCCGCTTCACAGTAGACTTCGCGCCGCGTGCCAACCGACCCTCACCTCTCTGAGCAGCCCCGGGAGAGACGGTTTATAAACGTTTCGACAGGATGGGCTGCGATGAAAAAGAGTCGAACAGCACCCCCTTGGCGGTTCTGCGATCTTCACGC
>JACWAN010000007.1 GCA_014874255.1 Candidatus Woesearchaeota archaeon | reverse complement strand
TTTTTTTTTTTTTTTCTTCTCTTTGAAACCGATGCATAACCTTTTTATTGCGTGCCCGAGCCCCGCGAACGTGCAGCTTCTCGGGGAGGCAGCGACGACAGACGCAGTGATGGGGCGGATGAAGGATGAGCGATTCCTTGGAAGTGCTGGTGCGGGAAGGCGTCACGAAGCTGACGGCCGCTCTTCCCGGCAGGTCGCAGCCCCTCGAAGCTGCTGCGGCGTCCCTCCTCCGACAGTACGACGCCCGGGCGCTGCCGCTGCCATATCTCGCGCTGCTGGAAGGCGCGACGACGGTAAAGCGTCCTATCTTCCGGGCGAAACCCGGCCTCTATGGCGAGGCGCTCCACCGGCTCCGCACCGAGCACCCGAACTGGGTCGTGCGGAACGGCGACCTCTATCTCGTCGAATACCGTCTCCAGACGAGCGCCGGCTCGGTGAGCGGCAGCCTCCGCGTCAAGGAAGAGCCGCACACCATCGAGTTCCGGATCGACGTCCTGGGGCCGGCGGTGCGTGCGCAGCTCGCTCTCGTCGGCGCTGACGGCTATCGCTTCCTTGCGCCGCTTCCCCCTCCTCTTGCTCCTGGCGGTCATGATGGGGCGCGTCTCGTCCCGGTGCCGTTCGACGGCGCGTTCGCGGACGCGACGCTCCTCGGCATCGCGCGGAGCGACGGTGACGGCAGGATCCCTCTCGGCGGCGAGACCAGTCTCTCTCCTGCGCAGCCCTATCTCTTCATCTCCGTCGACGGCGCGTTCTCCGCACAACGGCTCGCCCCTCCGTCGAGGGACGCGGCCGTTCCAGAGAATCGTGCGCAGCCGGCGACGCCGCGGCCCCCGAGACCTCACCCTCCGAGACCTCACCCTCAGAAGCCGCAGCCCCTGAAGGCGGTCGCTTTTCCGGCGAGGCGTGGCTCCCCTGCGCCGAGCACGCTCATCGTCAAGCGGCAGGAGCAGCGCGTCTACAGCCTCGCGCGCATCGAGGAAGCGTATCGCGGCTACCTCGCGCGCAGGGACGCCGCGGGCGGGCTCGATGCGGACGTGGAGCGCGCGGTCGCCTGGATCACCGAGGACTGGCTGCGGAACCCCGCTCCCTATGGCCGGGCAGAGAAGCGCCACGAGTCGGCGGGCAGGGTCTACCCGTTCAAAGGCAGGCACGCGGTCGAGAAGCTCTCTGGCATGAGCGTCTTCTTCGGCACTGCCCCGGATGGGAAGCTCCTCACGGTCAACGTGGCGCCGCACCGCGTCACGACGGAATATGAGGGAGGGACACGGGTCATCGCTTCCAAGGAGTGGGACGGCCCTTTCCTCTTCGTCCGGGACGCAGCTGGCCGGCCGGTCGGCGCGAAAGTGCTGCCCGGGTACGATCTCCAGGCGCAACTGGCTTCGGGCGCGCCGGACCTCTTCTCCCCTGATGGCCGGACGCTCTCTTCGCTCGCGCAGAGCCGCGTCGGCTCGGAGCCGGCAGAACGTGCCGTGCTCGTGCGTGACTTCTCCCTCGAGGAGGGCCAGTGCTTCGTGGACTACGCTTATCAGCGCCATCTCCTGCTCAAGGAGGCGGTGCGGGACGCGGTCAGGGGGGCGGACCGGGCAGGGTACTTGGTGCGGCTCTGGCCTTCGTTCGGGTCGCCGATCCGGATCTCGCTGCTCGCGCAGTACGGCTCCTCCGTCAAGGAGATCCCGATGGCGTACACGAGCTTCGCGATCACGGGCGGCCGGAAGAAGGCTGAACAGGCCGCTTCTGCGCGGGCCTAGATGAGCGTCAGGAACGCCGCCACGGCCAGCGGGACGAGCAGGTTGTCGTCTACCATGCTGTCGTGCGGGTAGTGGACCGATTCGAAGAGCATCCCCATCGCGGCTGCGAGGAGGGCCATGGGCCACGGGTAGAAGATCATGAGGACTGGCGTGCAGACGAGGATGGCTGCGAGCCTGCCTTCGAGGTGTTTCCGCTTGTTCCACGGGACGGGGAACTTTCCGGACCACGTGCCGACGAGGTAGGCGAGCGGGTCGCCGATCGCGAGGACGAGGAATCCTGCCACCACCGCAGTCTTCGGGAGGAGGAGCGAGGCGACAAGCCCCGCTGTCAGCAAGGAGAGGGCGTTCTTCGCCGGGATGAGTGCGTGGTGCTCTTCTCGCTCGACGAGGTCGAGGAGGAACGCGAAGAAGGGGCGTTTCCGCTTCGCTGTCAGGGCGTACGCGACCGCGACGATTATCGCGAGGGCGAGGAGGACGAGCGTCCCTTCCCAGCCGGCGCCGAGCCAGAGAGCGAGCGCATAGAGGAGGACGAGGATGATGTGCGCGGTCTTCCGTCGGAGTTCCAACGTGGGTATCCTGTTCATCGTTCGTGCTCCGTCGCGTTCAGCAGCCGTGTTGCCTTGGAGCAAAGCCACAAAATCGACCGATTCATGCAGGTCGATTTTGGCAATTGCTGCGACGGAGGAGCAGTAGACCTCCGCAACACGGCTGAGCGCTCACGTTTTTTTTTTAGTCTTTCTTTTTTTAGTTCTTCTTCTTTCCTCTTTTCAGCTCTTCTCACAGGAAACGGTCGAGGCCTGCCTGGCCCTGCTCGGCCTTCTTCGGCCGTCCCCGTCGTCTCGGGACGTTACCGTCTCCTTCTCTGCCATTCCCTTCTCCAGTCTCTCCTTCTCCACCTATCGATCTCTTGATCTCGACGCCGGGGATGATGGGGACGCCGTACACGCCGTCGTACCCGGGCGGGTCGAACGCGACCGTGCCTTCTCTCACGAGGACGATGGCTTTCGCGATCTCCGGCGTCGTGACCGTCTTCAGTTTCTCTTCCGGGACGTTCAGGAGGATGTCGTACTCGTTCTTCCCCACTTTGAGGATGTTCCAGTACTCGGTCCAGACCTTCTTCGTCGTGATGGCTTGTCCGAGCAGGAGACCGAGGATGTCGTGGAGCGGGAGCAGCTTGTAGAACCGCTGGGAATGGCCGTCCCGTCCGGCTCGTTGCGGCCTGTCGGCCAATTCGTCGACGCGGTACTGGACGCCGATCGTCAACGGCTTCCTGCAGACGGGGCAGAGGCCTCCGGTTTTTTTCGTCAGTTCCGGGCTCTGGACGACGTTGCAGCCGCGGTGACCGTCGTAGTGGTACTTGCCGTAGTTCGGGTCCACCTCGATCGTGCCCCAGAAGCCCTTGCCCGTCCGGATGGCGCCGATGATGTTCGCGTAGGTCAGGTTCTCGAATTCGAAGATCGTCGCTTCCCGTCCTAAGCGCCACGGCCAATAGCTGTGGCTGTCGCTGAACGAAACGAATCTTATCCCTTTCAGTTGATCGAGACGATCGTTCATCTCGATGTCGCTGCTCAGCCCCGTTTCTATTGCGTGGATGTGCTTTTTCTCCTCGTGGAAACACTCTTCTAAAGAGTCGAAGCCGCTGTTCGAGCCGAACAAGGCGAACCACGGCGTCCACGCGTGCGCCGGGATGATCTCGATGTCGTCGCTGATCGCTTTCAGTTCTTTGACGAACTGCCACGCGGGGATCTTGAAGATCGGTCGGCCGTCGTAATCTATCCGTCCATGCGTGAGCAGATACGCCGTTATCCTCTCCACTACCTCGAAGCTCGGCGCGAGGACGACGAGATGAATCCTCCGGCCGCGTCCTTCGGTGTAGATGAGCGAAATCTCGGTCTGGAGGACGAACGCCTGGCCTGTGCGCGTGTAATGGACTCCGTCCTGCTCTTTCACGAGCTCTTGTTTGAGCTCCTTGATCCATTCCGGGTGGGTGAAATCCCCTGTTCCGAGGACGTCGATGCCCTTGATCCGGGCCCACTTCTCCAAGTTCTGGACGGTGATGTCCTTGCTGCACGCCTGCGCGAAGCGCGAATGCACGTGCAGGTCGCAGAGGAAACGGGCCATGCCCTGACAGACCCCTTTCCCGTTTATTTAGTTTTAGTTCTTTAACCGGCTCTTAGGCGAATGGAGTCGTCACCGGCCAGAGGGCGAGGCAAGCAAGGAAGGGGGTGGAGCGCGACGTGGGGGGTGCCCCCTACGGGGAGGAGCGCTTTCGAGAGGAGAAGCGATTGCCGAGCAGCCGGTGACGACCACGAACGTGATTCGCCTAAGAGCC
>JACWAN010000063.1 GCA_014874255.1 Candidatus Woesearchaeota archaeon | reverse complement strand
TCTTAGGCAAATTCGCCTTCGACGGTGTTGCCGGCTGCGACCCGTATCACTTCGTTCCTTTCTGCATCGTTGAAGCCCCGGATGGGGCATCCCCCTCAACTCTCCGCTTCTTCTTATCGCTACGGGTCGCCCTTTGGCCGGCAACACCTCATTTGCCCAAGAGCCCCTCCCGACGATAGATTTTTAAACCGCCGGGACGAGGGGCTGCATGAGGTGAGCGGCAGGGTGAGATGCTGTACGTCGCGGGCGGTGCGGAGCGCGCGCTCCCGCAGGGGCAGCTACTTCTTCGTCATCGACGCCTTCATGGCCGCGGCGATCCTCTCCTTCACGCTCATGCTCGTCTTCAACTTCTTCGCGCAGCAGCGCCAGGCGGAGCAGAGCCTCACCTACGCGCAGGACTACCTCACCTTCCTCACCAGCACCGCCGTGAGGGACTACCGCGACCCCGTGGTCACCGACCTGATGAACGGCAACCCCGTCACCAACCCGCGGGCCACCCTCGCGGAACAGGTGCTGCTCTACAACTACTCCGGCCAGAACGACAACGCCACGCGGCTCCTCGAAGCGGTCGCCAAGTCGATCCCCTTATCGATGGGCATCAACGTGAGCGTCGAGGAGATGAGCCCGCCGAGCTCGTTCTCCCTCTACAGCCGCGCCATCTCCGGCGGCCGGAGCGCCGCGACGAGCCACCTCGTCGCGAAGAGCCTCGTCTACGCGCTCGTCGACCAATCGACGATCTACGGGCCGTTCGTCATGGTCGTGGAGGTGTCCTCGTGATCCCCTCCCGTCTCCCCTCGCTCTCCCGTCCCTTCCCGCTCTCCCGGCGCGGCATCATCTTCTCGCTCATCGGCATCCTCATCTCCGTCCTCTTCCTCCTCCTCTTCTGGAGCGCGAACTCCGCGCAGATCGACACGACTTCGTCCTCCGCCGCCACTCGCGTCCTGGTGATGAACAGCTTCCTCACCTCCTCCGACTCGTACCTCGAGGACGCGACCCGGATCGCCGCGCGCGCCGCGCTCACGCAGATCACCGGCATTATCCAGGCGAGCCCCCAGGACTACACCGTCCCTGAGATGCAGTCCTGGATCGCCTCCTGCATCGCCAACGGCAGCTACCAGTCGCAGCCCTCCCTCTGCTTCGCCGACGGCAACGACCTCTCCCTCGACACGAGCCTGGCGAACCTCTCCGGCATGGTCGCGAAGGAGATGAACCTCACCGCCACGTACGCGGTCTCCGACGTCAGCGTGAACGACTCGCGGCCGTTCCAGCTCCTCGTCTCCTTCACCCTCAACTCGACGCTCACCGACCCGCTCTTCGCGCGCTGGGAGCGGACGGACCGGTTCGACGTCCTCGTCGACGTCGATGGCCTGCCGGACCCGCTCTTCGCGCGCTACGGCAATTCGTTGATGAAGCCCGGCTACGGGGAACGGAACATCACCCGCTTCAACGTCAGCCGGGACAAGATCAACCTGACGGAGCTCGCCCGGCTCCTCATCTCGCAGGAGTACATCCCCGACCAGGGGTACGCGCCCTCCTATCTCGAGCAGCTCGCCGGGAACCTCACGGTTTCGCCCAACGACCCGCTCAGCCTGCTGGCCGGCTACGAGACGCTGATCCTCCCGGAAAACGCCGTTGCCTACGGAACGCCGGTGCAGGCGAACGTCTCCTACACCGCGCAGCAATACTTCTTCGAGGCGTCCACCGGCCAGTACCTCCCCTGCAGCGAGCAGACGAGCGGCGCGGCCCAGACCGTGGGGATCAACCAATCCGCGTACTACCCCCTCTACACCTCGGGCTTCCGGCTTGACCTCCCCCGCATGGCGCAGTACAACGTCAACACGAGCCAGATGCTCCTCACCTGCTCATGACCGCCCCCGCCGCCCGCCGCACAGACCGTCTTTCCCGTCGTTCATCGTCGAGAAATTTCGTATCCCACTTCCGGATGATAAACAAACTTTATATAGTCTCCCCGTCGAGTCACGACGAGGGGAAGAAGAGGTGAAGGATGGGCGAGGATGTAGTCAGGACCGGCGTCGATGACCTGATGACGTTCCTCGAGGGGAAGGAGAAGGTGCCTCTTCTCGACGTCGCCTCGGCCCTCGGCGTCAAGCCGGAGACCCTCCAGTCATGGGTCGACTTCCTCGTCGAGGAAGGCATCGTCGGCATCGAGTACAAGTTCACCAAGCCGTTCATCTACCTCAACCGGGGCGTCAAGGAGTCGGCCAAGGTCATCAAGGAGGAGGAGCTCTCCTGGTCGACGTACCGCGAAGCGTTCCTGGCGAAGGCGAGAGGGAAACGGATCCCCGAGGAGAAGGCCGCCGCGCTCTGGAGGAACCACGTCCTCGTCGAGCTGGAACGGAAGAGGCAGTTCTTCTTCGACGAGGCGCGGAAGCGGGTGCTGGCAGACCCTGACGCGCTCTGGAACGAATACCGCGCGGGAGTGCTGAAGATCACATGAGCCTCTCCGTCACCCCCCTGCTTCGCTCGTCCCGGCCGGAACGCCTGCTTGAACGCTTGCTCGAACGCTCGTCGGAACGCTTGCCTGAACGCCGATTTCTCGAATGCCGGCCTGAAAACGGAGGACGCCGTAGTGGAGCTTGAGCAATTCATCGAGGAAGACATCCGCGCGTTCCTCGACGCCAAGCAGCGGGAGCTCGCCGAAGCGAAACGCAAGGCCGCCGCCCTGGCGACCGCACAGCCAGTCCTCTCCGTCGCATCCCCCCCGAGCTATGCGCGGCTCGAGCAGGAGTTCCTCGCGGCCCTCGAGAAAGGCGACCTCGCCGCGGCGAAACGCGCCCTCATCGCGCTCAAGGACCTGTTCGACCGGCTGCCCCCTGACTCTCCCGAACGCCAGAAGCTCCAGACGCTCATCGAACGGCTGTACGGCCGCTATCGCCACGCGCAGGAGGAGAAAGAACGGGAAAAGAAGCCCGCCCCCCGCGCCCC
>JACWAN010000062.1 GCA_014874255.1 Candidatus Woesearchaeota archaeon | reverse complement strand
CCTAGACGGCACTGCAGTCTCTCCGCGATTGAACGAGACTCGGTTCCAGAGCAGCGCCAGGAGCGGTAGCCGTCGGGGTGCGTTCGTGAGACTTTCATCGCGGCCGTTCCCGGACAACATTTAAAAACCCCGTTTCACGGTCTCGGGGAAAAAGAGGCGGGCGATGGGGTATCTCCTGGAGAAGAAGCGGCTGACGGATTTCCTCGCGGCGTTGATGGCGGCAGGCTCGTTCGCCGCGCCCGTCCGACGGAAGACCGACAACGTCGTCGTCTTCGAGGAACTCCACGACAAGAAAGACCTTGCGCGGCTCGACTTCTCCGTCAACCCGCAGTTCTCCGGCAAGAAGTACTTCATGCCCGCGTACGAAGAACTTTTTACCTACGACATCAAGACCCAGAAGCTCACCGACCGGAAGATCGTGCCGCGAAGGCGCATCCTCTTCGGCCTCCGGCTGTGCGACCTGAACGCGATCAAGATCCAGGACGCGCTCTTCATGGGCGGGCAGTACGTGGACGACCACTACAAGAACGCGCGCGACCACGTCCTCCTCGTCGGCTGGTACTGCAACACGCCGCCGAGCGAGTTCTGCTTCTGCGGCTCCATGGAGCTGACGAACTACTACGACGTGATGCTCCGCGACCTGCCTGACGGAAGCGGGATACACCTCGACGTCGGCTCGCCGAAGGGAGCGGCCCTCCTCCAGGAAGTGCAGGCGACCGCGGCGGGGAAGGCGCTGAAGCTCGTCGAGCGCCACGAGCCCATCCCGAAGATCGAGACGGGGAAGAAGCTCGTCACGCGGGACATCCGGAAGCACTTCGACCACCCGAAGTGGCAGGAAGCGGCGGACAAGAAGTGCCTCAGCTGCCAGCGGTGCACGACGATGTGCCCGACGTGCATGTGCTTCGACATCTACGATGAGACGAAAGAAGACCTCGAGCACGGCAGCCGGAAGCGGACGTGGGACAGTTGCCACTCCAAGGAGTTCACGCGGGTGGCGGGCGGCCACATCTTCCGTCCGGACAGGGCGGCCAGGTTCAAGCACCGCATCTACCACAAGCTCGTCTACTATCCGGAGGTGTTCGGCACGCCGATGTGCACCGGATGCGGAAGATGCATCGAGCACTGCCCGACGAGGATCGACTTCGTCCAGATCGTGAACGACATCCACGCGGAAGAGCAGGCGAAAGCCGTGGGAGCCGCACCACCGGCACCGCGGACGTCGCCGGAGGCGCAACGATGACCGGCCACTGCGCGAACTGCACGCGCCACGACGACGAGCATCGGCTCGAACGCCACGAGCACGGTCAGACGCTGCTCCTCGAGCCGGTGAGCACGCCCCTCATCCTGAAGCGGAGGCTGGGCTCGCGCCACATCCTGTTGCGCGTCAAGGCGCACGTCGACTACGACCCAGGGCAGTTCTTCCAGGTGACGAAGCTCGGCTTCGGCGAAGCCCCCATCTCCATCGCCTCGTACTCGAAGGAGCACATCGACCTCGTCGTCAACCCGGTCGGCACGGTCACGCAGGAGGTCATCCGGATGAAGCCGGGCGAGCGCGTCCTGCTCCGCGGCCCCTTCGGCTACGGCTACCCGATGCACTACTTCCGGAACGACTCCCTGATACTGATCGGCGGCGGGTGCGGCGTCGCTCCCCTCAAAGGGGTGATGGACTACGTCAGCCAGCACCGCAGCCATTACAAGGAGGTCACGTGCTTCTTCGGCTACCGCGAGGAGAAGGAGTCCATCTTCACGAAAGAGATGCGCGCTTGGGAAAAAAACGGCACGTTCAAGTTCGTGTATGCGTACAGCCAGCCGCCCGCCGGCTTCAAGGGCAACACCGGCTTCGTGACGCAGTACATCGAGCAGAGCGGCATGGACAACAGGGGCAAGGTCGCGCTGATCTGCGGCCCCCCGCCGATGATGCTCGGCGCGATCAAGTCGCTGCAGAAGCTCGGCTTCACGGACGACCAGATCTGGATCAGCCACGAGCGCCACATGAAATGCGCCACGGGGATGTGCGGCCACTGCATGATCGAGGGCAAGTACACGTGCAAGGACGGCCCCGTCTTCCGATGGGACTGGATCAAGGACGCGAAGGGATGAGGAACATGATTATCATGCGAAAACGTGAGGAGTATCGGCCAAAGGTTGAGGCGTTGCGCCTCGGCACGCGGAGAGCTGAGGGGGTCGCCCCCTACGGGGTGCGCGGATTCTGCAGAATCCGGCACATGGCAAAGCTCGACTTTGCCTTTGCTTCAGCGTTGCTGCAGAGAAACAGGTGGCACGCCTCGAAGCCGGTACTCCGAACGGACGTCGTTCGTCGGGCTGTGCTGCGGAGGTCTACTGGCGCTGGTGCGCCAGCATCTACGAAAATGACCCTGCATGCGCACGGTACGAAGTACCGGCGCGCCGGAAGCCCGTGGCTTCCGTGCGAATCGGGTCATTTTCTGACATCGCTCCAAGGCAGCACAGCCCTATACTGAGGAAAACATGATGGAGACCAAGCTCGGACCGGAGATGATGTGCCACGTCTTCACGATGGACGAGAAGCTCCAGCGGCTGCGCGACAAGCACGCCCGCGGACAGCGCCTCAAGGTCGGCGTCTTCGGCATCACCGGCTGCGCGGGCTGCCAGCTCACCATCCTCTTCGCCAAGGAGAAGTTCCTCGACTTCCTCAAGATGGTCGACATGATGGCCTTGCCGTTCATCAAGGAGCGGAACGATAAAGGGAAGTTCGACATCATCATCCTCGAAGGCCTCGTGGCGAGCAAGGAGGACAAGAGACGAGCGGAAGAGCTGCGCGCGAGGTGCGACGTCCTGATGTGCATCGGCGCGTGCGCCGTCCACGGCTGCGTGCCGGCGATGAAGAACTTCATGGACAACCCCGAGGTGGAACGCGCCGTCTACGCGAAGGTCGACTACCTCAACTCGCTCCAGGCGACGCCGGTGAGCAAGCACGTCAAGGTCGACATCGAGCTGCCCGGCTGTCCGCCCGACGAGAACCAGATCTACGCGGTGCTGACCGACCTCGTCTTGGGGCGACCCCCGAGAATCACCCATAATCCTGTCTGCGTCGAGTGCGTCAAGCGCGAGGTCGACTGCCTCCTCGTCCAAGGAAAACCCTGTCTCGGCCCAATCACGACGGGCGGCTGCGACGCGATCTGCACCGCGGCCGGGCATGAGTGCATGGGGTGCCGCGGCCCCACCGAGGACGCGAACCTGACCGCGTTCGTCGACCTCCTCATCGAGAAAGGCTTCAAGCGGCAGGACATCGAGAAGCGGCTCCACACGTACGCCGGCTTATTGGTCGACGAGGAGGAGAAGGCGCAAGGCCTCAAATCTGATGCGAAGGGTGATGGATGATGGCGCGGACGATCACGCTGGACCACATCACGAAGATCGAGGGGCACGCCTCGCTCAAGGTGAAGGTGGACAAGGGCAAGGTGAAGACGTGCGAGCTCGGCTCCACCGAAGGCGCGCGGTTCTTCGAAGGACTAGTCGTCGGCCGGCCGTACGACGACGGCACCGAGATGACGATGCGAATCTGCGGCATCTGTTCCGTGGGGCATTTCACCGCCTCCTTGAAAGCGCTGGAGGACGCGATGGGCGTGCAAGCGACGAGACAGACGCAGGCGATGCGCGAGATCATGGCGATCGGCGAACGGATAAGGAGCCATGCGACCCACCTCTACTTCCTCTCCTTGCCGGACTTCCTCGGCTATGAATCTGCGTTGGAGATGGCGCCGAAGTACCCGAAGCAGATCGCGGACGCGCTCCTCCTGATGCGGCTGGGCAACCAGATCGTCATCGAGTTCGGCGGCCGGCAGATGCACCCGATGGGCGGCCGCGTCGGCGGCTTCACGCACTTCCCCTCGGCAGAACAGGTCCAGTCGTTATTGAAGCTCGCGGACGAGACCGAACCAGCAGCGGTCCGGACGCTCCAGCTCTTCCTCACGCTGAACTATCCCGACCTCTGGATCGAGCGCGAGCACATCTCGCTCCACCAGGAGCACGACTTCCCCTTGTTGACGGGGAATATCGTGTCGGACAAGGACTTCAGAGGCCTTAGCGATAAAAGGATCAATAGTAATAATAAAAAAAATAAAGATAATAAAAAAGTCACTAATAATAACAAAGCGAATAAGACGAGCAACGTCAAGGGATTTGCACGACTGGAGACCATCCCCTCGCGCGGCTACGAGAAGTTCTTCCGGGAGTACGTCGACCGGTACAGCACCGCGAAGTTCGTCGTGCGCGAGGGGAAGAGCTACATGCTCGGCGCGCTGCCGAGAGTGAATAATAACTGGACCGCCATGGACCCTGATGTCCGGAAGATGGTCGCCGCATCGAAGATAATTTTCCCGTCGAAGAACCCGTTCCACAACATCGTCGCCCAGGGAGTCGAGCTCGTCCATTGGATCCGCCGCCTCAAGAAGCTCCTCAAGACGCACAAGGCCGGTTTCGTCCATGAACCCGTCGACGTGGAACCGAGAGCGGGCACGGGCGTCGGCGTCGTCGAAGTCCCCAGGGGGATACTCTTCCACACGTACACGATCGACAAGAAGGGATACATCACGCGCGCGAACATCATGACCCCGACGAGCCAGAACCTCAAGGCGATGGGCGAGGACGTCAAGGTCTACCTCCAGAAACTGCTGGATGAAGGGAAGAAGAAATCAGAGATCCCCCTCGAGCTCGAGAAGCTGATTCGGGCGTACGACCCGTGCTTCAGCTGTTCGACGCACTTCCTGAAGGTCGACTGGGACGACCAAGACGAGCGGACGTGAGCGAGACAATCCACCCTATCGCCGATTCACGATCTCCCGGAGCGGTTTCTCGTATCTGTCCTTCACTGCCATCTCAAGCCCCTCATCGAGCCCCTCCTTCTTGAGGAAGCCGTCGTACTCCCCGAGGAACTTGATGCCCCTGTCGAGTTTCGGGTTTCCCGGCTTGAAGTATGGGACGAGAACGTCGATGCCGTTCTTCTGGAGATAGCTCTCGGTCCATCCGCGTTCGTTCTCCACATACGCCGCGGCGGTCTCGCCGTCCTTCGCGTTGCGTGAGAGGAATTCGCGGTCGATTACGACGGCTGCATGCGCGAGAAGGCCGTCACGGCCAAGGTTCTCTCCCGCACCCTGTTGCCGGTCGACGACGGCGATGACGTGTTCGATTATGCAGTCGAGATCCCTGAGCATCGGCGCCCAGCCGACACGTCTTCCACTCATTTCATCGGTATCGGCGACGCTCGACCCTTTCGTCAAGAGATCCGCGACGTGGACAACGTAGAACCCTCCCTGGAGGACACTGGTCACTTCGCCGTCGACATGGATTGTCTCGGCTCGGTCTCTCTCCCGCGGATGGCCGACTTCCTGCTTGTAGAGTGTGATGTGCGGCACGCCGAGCATGTTGGCGACCGGCGCAGAGAAGATGAGATCGCGGCGCATCCCGCCGCTCACCGCTCTCCTCTTCCCCCTGTGCTCACTCTTCTCGAAAAGACAAAACGCCTTCTCGGAAAGCCGTCCGATGATCTCGTAGAAACCCTCATCTTGATACATCAGGTCGATGGCATGAGCGGCAATCGCCGGGCCGTCAGTCTCGTGCTCGCTGAGGAACTTCGAGATATTCGGATCGCCGCCGGCCTTCTCCGCGTTGATGAAGATGGGCGTCAATGACGTGCCGGACGTGACGATCACCGGTGGTCGCGGCTCGCTGAAGGCGCCGGTCTCGATGAGGCGCTTGCCGATGACTGGATCGTGCGGCCAAAGAAGGTCCCCATACGCTTCTTCCATCAGCAGACTCCCCTTCTTGAGGAATGACTGCGGGCGGTCATTAAATACTTTTTCGTCTCTGCTCGTTTTTCACAACCCACTTTAAATACTCCTTTAAAAATTCTTTATAAGCGTTCTTAAACCCGGAAAGTTTTTATTCCTCGCCTCCCGCCCCTCAGCCATGGGGTTCCTTGACGCGGTGCATGCCGTCGCGAAGAAGCGGCAGGCGACGATCATCCTCGCTGAGGCGGAGGACCCGCGCGTCCTCGACGCCGCGGCCATCATCGAGAAGAGGGGCTTGGCGAAGCTCATCCTGCTCGGCGACGAGAAGAAGGTGCGGCAGGCGCTGAAGCGGCGAAAGCTCAAGCTGAAAGCGGAGATGCTCTCTTACACCACGTACCAGAAAGCGGAGCACTTGGCGCGCGAGATGGTGATGCTCCGCCGTCACAAGGGGCTGATCCTCGACGAAGCGAAGACCGCGTTGACGAAGGACACGAAGACCTTCGCCGCCATGCTCGTCCAGCAGGGATGCGCGGACGGCTACGTCGCGGGCAGCCTCTGCCCGACTGCGGACACGATCCGGCCCGCGCTCCAGCTCATCGGCGCAGTCAACGGTTTCGCGTCCAGCTACTTCGTCATGCTCCACCGGAAGCAGCCGCTCTTCTTCGCGGACTGCGCCTTCAACGTGGAGCCGACGGCGGAGCAGCTCGCACGGATCGCGGCCGACACGGCGAAGAGCGCGGAGCATTACGGCGTCAAGCCCAAGGTCGCGTTCCTCAGCTTCAGCACGAGAGGGAGCGGCCGGGGCGCGAGTGCGGACAAGATGCGGCAAGCCCTCGTGCTCGCGCAGAAGCTTGCACCAAGCGTCCCGATGGACGGCGAGCTCCAGTTCGACGCCGCTTTCGTGCCTGACGTGGCGAAGCGGAAAGCGAAAGGCTCCGACGTCGCCGGGAAAGCGAACGTCTTCATCTTCCCCGATCTGGACAGCGGGAACATCGCGTACAAGATCGCGGAGCGGATGGCTGGCTGCCAGGCGATCGGTCCCGTCGTCCAAGGCCTGAAGAAGCCGGTGAACGACCTCAGCCGCGGCTGCTCGGTCAAGGACATCGTGGACGTGGTGGCGATCACCGCCAGCCACGCATAGTCAATTTCCCGCCCTCAGATATCCTTCTCTTTCGCGCCATCGTCGCGGCTTAGTTGTTCTCCCGTCCGGTCCGAGGTTTCGCCCTGGAGACCATGGGTCTTCGGGCGCACGAATTCTCCGAATTCCTTGTGTCGGCGGCTCGCGATTATGGTCTCGCGGAAATGCGAGTCCATGCTCGCCGCCGTCAATCGTGCCAAGACGACGATGGCGTTCCAGTACGGTTTATCACAGAAGAGATTCCTTCTCCCGAATGGAAAACTTCATAATACCCGTGCGCTTCTTCCCTCCCGGTGAGAACGGTGGACACGCACGGCAGCCAGCTCTCTTTCGCAGCCATCTCCATCCTCTTCCTGTCCCTCCTGCTCCTCTCGGCCTGCGCCCCGGCGCCGCAGCCGCTCGTCGTGCCGAACGCCAGTCCGACGCAGTCCGACCAGCCGGCCACGATGCCCGACAAGGACGCGGTCGTCGCCAACCTCTCGCCCTCGCCGAACGCCATCCCCTCGCAGACCGCGGTCGGTCTCGTCGAAGGCCAGACCTCCACGGTGCGCGTCCTCGGCAACCTCTACACGGTCAGGCTCGCCGCCGCCACGGGCACAAGCGCGACGCTCACGGTGAACAGCCAGGACTTCTCCCTGCGCGCCGGCGAGGAGTTCAGCTTCGGCGACTTCCTCATCCGCCTCGACTCGGTCAGTCTCGACGCGGTGCGCGAACCGCGGCTGAGCAGCGCCGACGTCACGCTCCGCATCCCCGCTTCCGGCTCAGTCCGCGACGTCCTCCAGGAAGGGACGGCGAAGATATACAAGTTCAGCGACGGCACAACCTACTCCGTGACGCTCGTCTCCGTCGGCACGGACGGCAAGGGCGACACCGCCGCGCTCTTCTCCGTGGACGGCGACGAACGCACCCTGACCCCGTACGAGGACGGCTCGTTCAACAATGGCGCGGAGTTCCTCTTCGTCCACTACCTCTACCCGTCCAAGGCGGGCGCGACGACAGCCCTCGCCGCGGCGAACATCACCATCATCCAGAACACGTGAGGAATGACGAGGAAGGAATGCCACTGACTACAGATGAAGAGCCGCGGCCCGGTCTCTACCGCCATTACAAGGGCGGCCGCTACGAGGTCATCGGCGTCGCGCGTCACTCCGAGACGAAGGAAGCGCTTGTCGTCTACCGTGCCCTCTACGAGCCCGAGCCCGGCGAGGGTTCCCTCTGGGTGCGGCCGAAGGCGATGTTCCTCGAAACGGTGGTCGTCGGCGGGAAGAAGGTGCCGCGTTTCCGGCGGGAAGAGTGATTTGCCCAAGAGCGGGGGTCCAACCGAGAGTTTAAAAGCGCGGACGCGTTTCTCTTCAGTATGCATTTCGGCGAAGCGGCTGCGGAACGGCTGGACCGGCCGGAGCGCGAGGCGTTCCTCCCCACGGAGAGGATCCTCTCCCTCCTCCCGTTCACGGGAGCGGTCCTCGCGGACATCGGCGCCGGCACGGGGTTCACCGCGTTCCCCGCCGCCCGGACCGCTTCGAAGGTCTACGCTGTCGACGTCTCCAACGCGATGGTCGACATCATGAGGAGACGCGCCGCTGAACGGAACGTCACGAATCTCCTTCCGATCCTCTCGACCGCGGAGAAGATCCCCTTGCCCGACGCTTCGGTGGATGCGGCGCTGAGCGTCTCGTGCTTCCACGACTACGAGGACGAATCGACCGTGGCCGAGACCGCGCGGATCCTGAAACCTGGAGGGCTATTCCTCGTCGTGGACTGGGATGCCGATGCAGAGCCCGGCCGCAGGGTGCCTGGCCCGCCGCTCGGCGTCCGGAAGACGGCTGAGCAAGTCATCGGGATATGCGGCCGTTTCGGGCTCTCGCCCGGGTCGCAGGGCAGATTGAACGAGGACGTCTTCACGCTGCTGTTCCGGAAGAACTAGGAACTTTCTTTGGAACGCCGCGGAGATACTATTCTCCCTCCGGTCCGGGCAAATCGTCCGCGACGCGCGTAGCGGTTTGGCGCTGCGGCGCCAAGCGCGTCGCGGGGTCTTGCTCCAAGGCGGCGTTCCTCACGACGGGAAACGACGGACGGACGGTTGTCCGCTGCCGAAGAATGAGCGTGTTTCATCCTTTGATCGCGTCCCTGGTCTCGCGCGCGATCTGGAGCTCCTCGTTCGCACGGATCACCAAGACCTTCACCCTCGACTCCGGCGCGGAGATCTCTTGCGCGTTCGCCCGGTTCTTCGCCCCGTCGAGGAGGATGTCCAGGTACTCCAGGCGTTCGCAGACCGCCTCGCGGACGTACCACGCGTTCTCGCCGATGCCGCCGGTGAAGACGAGGCAGTCCAACCCACCCAAGGAAGCGGCGTAGCCGCCGATGAACCGCCGTATCCTGTAGACGAGCATGTCGAGGGCGAGCCGCGCATTCGGGTCTCCCCGGTCCGCCTTCTGGTGGATGTCGCGCATGTCGCTGCTGCCGGCGATGGCTTTCAGGCCGGACTCCCTGTTGAGGAACGCGTCCACCTTCTCCGGGCTCAATCGCAGCTCGCGCGTCAGGTAGAGGACCGCCTCCGGGTCGATCGCGCCCGAGCGTGTGCCCATGATCAGCCCGTCCGTCGGCGTGAACCCCATGCTCGTGTCGATCGAGACTCCGTCCTTGATGGCGGTGACGCTGCTCCCGTTCCCGAGATGGCATGTGACCAGCCTTTTCGGCATCGCGCCGAGCAGCTCCTTCGCCTTGATGCTGCAATACTTGTGGTTGGTGCCGTGGAACCCGTACTTCCGGACGCCGAACCGCTCGTACAGCCGGGGTGAGATCCCGTAGAGGAAGACCTCTTTCGGCATGGTCTGGTGGAACGCGGTGTCGAAGACCGCGACGTCCGGCGCGCCGCCCACGAGCGACCGGCAGCGGCGGATGCCGTCGAGGTTGAACGGGTTGTGGAGCGGCGCGAACCGGGAGAGCTTCCGGATGTCCTCTTCGACGACGGACGTGACGACTACTGCTTTCGCGTACGTCTCCGCGCCGTGGACGACGCGGTGGCCGACCGCCAGTATCTCGTCGAGCGAGCGGAGGAACCGTTCCTTGAGGAGCAGGTCGAGGATGAGTGGAATGGCGTGATGGACGTCCCTGACGCCGGCGGGCCGCTCTTCCGTCAGCGTCCCCGCGTCCTCTCCCGAGCCGTAGAACCGTTCCAGGACGAGGAGCGCATCCGGCGAGCCGAGCCGTTCCACCCCGCCCTTGAGGAGGACCGCGTCCTCCTTGATTGAGTAGAGGCCGAACTTGACGCTGCTGCTCCCCGTGTTGAGGACGAGTACCTTGTCCTTCTGAGTGCTGATGCCGCTCACCCCTCTTTGCGGCTCCTTCCGAGACGGAGGTTTTTAACGTTTTCCACTGATGTCTTGACGTCATTGTTGCTGCGGAGGTTTTGTTCTCCCTCCGGTCCGAGAAAGGATCGGGCGCTCACGATTATGGCGCCGCAGCGCCATGTTCGCGCCCGGGCCTTGTTCCAAGGCAGCAACAATGATGACGTCAAAGACGCTTGCCTCACCATAACAGTTAAAAACCCCTCCTTGCAGCTGAGGTGCATGGCGTTCGACTGGTCGCAGGTCTACCTGGGGAACACGCTCCTGCAGTACGCGTACTTCTTCGGCATCATCGCCGGTGCAGTCATCGTCGGCAAGCTCATCACCTGGATCTCGAAGAACGTAATCCGCGCCTTCGCGGACAAGACCGAGACGAAGCTCGACGACATCATCGCGGAGCTCTTCGAAGGCCCGGTCATCTTCACCATCTTCATCGTCACGTTCCACTTCGCCCGTCAGGTCCTCACCCTCTCGGACACGATCTCGAACGGCTTCGACAAGCTCATCGCGATCCTCATCATCCTGAACGCGGCGTGGTACCTCATCCGGTTCCTCGACAGCCTCCTCGTCTACTACATCCAGCCCCTCGCGGAGAAGACTGAGACGGACCTTGACGACCACCTCCTCCCGCTGCTCAAGCGGATCGTGAAGATCGTCGTTATCGCCATCGCGCTCGTCATGATGGTGGACCGGCTCGGCTACAACATCTCCACGCTGGTCGCAGGCATCGGCATCGGCGGCCTGGCGTTCGCCCTCGCGGCGCAGGATCTCCTCGGAAACTTCTTCGGCGGCATCGCCATCTTCAGCGACAAGCCCTTCAAGATCGGCGATCGCGTCAAGATCGGCACGGACGCCGACGGTTTCGTCCGCGAGATCGGGATGCGCACGACGCGGATCGAGACGTTCGGCGGCACGATGGTGATCCTGCCGAACCGGAAGGTGGCGGACGCGGTCCTCGAGAACATCGCGACCGAGAAGCAGCGCCGCATGCAGATGACCATCGGCGTGGAATACGGCACCAGCGTGAAGAAGCTCGACGAGGCGAAGAAGCTCATCATCAAGAACATCAAGGCCGTGGAGGGGCTCGACCACGAGGCCTTCAACGTCGCGTTCAACGAGTTCGCCGACTCATCCCTTAACATCAAGGTCATCTACTGGATCACGAAGGAAGGGATGGACCGGTACTGGGACGTCCAGGACGAGCTCCTCACCGGCATCAAGGCCGACTTCGAGAAGGCCAGGATCGAGTTCGCCTTCCCCACGCAGACGGTCTACGTCAAGAAGTAATCAGGAGCGGCTGTTTCTTCAGGAACGAGACGGGCTTTCTTGGAGTCTACGATTGTAAATCAAAGACTACGGTCGCAAAGGAAGAGTTACTCGCGCTACTTGCCCGGCTTCCCACCGCTCTTCACGATGACGGTGCTGCTGTTCTCCGCGCTCGCCTTGGTGGAGTTGGTGACGTTCCCCGCTGGCGAAGACGTCGTTGGAGTCTCAGCCTGCTGTGTCGGCTGCGACGATGCGAATCCTGTCGCTCCATTCTCATTCTTCGTGAGCATCCAGAGCCCTGCGAACCCTAATCCGAGCAGCAGGAGGACCGCTGCGACCTTCGTCAACGTCCGTCTCTTATGTTCCCGATGGCTCTTCCGCTTCGCGTACTCGTGCGCCGGGTGCGCCGCCTGCGGGAGGTCGAGCTGGCTGCTCGCGCCGAGCTCCTTCCTGAGGAAGTAGTCGTGTTCCGCCCGCGTGATGCGGCCGTCCTTGAGGGCCTGGTCCGCCTTCTCCTTGAGGAGGCGTTCCCTGCCCGTCTGCTCGAGGAGGAGGTCGAGCGTCATCGGCTGCTGCCTCCTTTCTGCTTCTTCTTCGGCTGCTCTGCGAGATAGACGACGCGCCTGCCGACCGTGCCTTGCTCGGTGGCGACGCCGACGGTCTTGCTGGCCTGGAGGAGCTGCTCGGCATCGAGGATCTTGCGGTGGCTGTTGGTCTCGAACTTGGATACTGCTGCCTGCGAGATGGCGAGCGCTTTCGCGATCTGCTGCTGCGTCTCTCCGCGCGCGCGTCGTCGCAGTACTTCGAGCTCCTTCTCTGTCAGCATCCGGCTAATTTATAACCTGAACAGTTTATATAATTTTTGTAAGTAGAAAATACTATATAACTTATAATTGTTATTACCTTCCTCTTCTTTCATCGGTTTTAAATACGTGCCTCCCCTAGGGGTTTCGGGGTGGCGGAAAGAGGTCATATCTGCGGGGAAGCGCGCGCGCTGGCGTCCGCGCTGTCCGACGGGCATTCTCCTCTTCCCGTGCTCACTCTTGCTCTCGGAGGTGGTGCTGCGTGATGGACGATGTGGTGCAGATGAGCGGCGACTTCGACAGGTTCGACCCTGTCTTCAAGTACGAGACCGAGCGCGAACTGCGGGCGTTCCTCGACAACGAGCGCTACCGCTTCCGCGAGCGGCACATCCACGTCCACGTGAAGCGACTCAACGCCTCGCTCGGCGCGAACGCCCTGGTGCGCTGCACGCTCGGCTTCCACACGAACAACGGCCGGTTCAACGTGACCGAGGAGGGGTTCGGCCTCGAGGCCGCGTTGAAGAATTCGCTCCTCGCCCTCAAGTACCAGGTGGAGCGCCACTTCGACATGCGCCAGGACGCGCGCCAGAAGGCGGAAGGCCGGAAGGGCGTCACCGCCGAGACGTAATGGGTTCCCTTCGTATCTTTTTCTTTATTCCTATTTATTCATATTCATTTCTATTCATTTCTATTTATTCCTATTGGTTCTCTGCTCTCACAGTTATCGCCACGCGATGCGTGGACCCGGTCCGAGCCGCGAGGCTCGCCGATTGCTGTGAGAGCAAATAATAGAACGAACCGCGGATCATCGATGTCTTCCGCACGCCGCGCAATCCTTCCGTTTCATCACCTTCAAGGTGTCGAGGCGCGGCTTCCAGACGTCGAACGAGATCAGGCCATCCGTGTACGGCTGTTCGAGGAGGAGCTTGATCGCCTCGGTCGCCTGGAGCGAGGCCGCCATCCGGACGGTCGTGCCGAGCACGCCGGTCTCCCCTGGCGTCTTGAAGGGCTTCCTTCCTGAGAGGATGCACGCGAGGCACGCGCGCGCCTTCTTCGCCGGGTCGACGACGTAGAGCATGCCGTTCATGCCTTGCGCCGAGCAGAAGACCATCCGCTTCTTCGCTTTCAGCGCATATCCGTTCAGCACGAGCCGCGTCCTGAGGTTGTCCGTGCAGTCGAGGAGCAGGTCCGCATCGTCCAATAATCCAACGCCATCCTCGTCGATCCTTTCTTTTATTATCACTAATCCTGCGTCGCTGTCGATTCGCCGGAGATGGAGCGCGAGCGCATCCGCCTTCGGCTTGCCGATGTCCGCCTCCTCATAGAGCGTCTGGCGCTGCAGGTTCGACAATTCGACCGTGTCGTACTCCACGAGGATGAGGGTGCCGACGCCCGCGCGCACCAGGATCTCGGCGACGTTCGTCCCGAGGCCGCCGCAGCCGACAATCGCGACTACCGAGTTCTTCAGGATCCTCTGTCCTTTCTCCCCGATCTCAGGGATGATGGTCTGGCGGGAATAGCGATCGCTCATTCTTGTCCCCTTCCGTGTTCTTTTCGCGTGGCACCACGTCCTTCGGGTCGCCACGTCCTGTTCGCGTCCCGCTTCTTCCTTCTCCGGCGCCGTATCCCCGTAGGGGGCAAGTCCCCCTCGGCGCCCGCGCCCTCCCCCGAAGGCCGCTCACTGCATGGACGGTGGCGACCCTCTCGGCCGTACGTAAGACCTCGCTTGTTCACTTCTTCTTGACGACGAAGAACGCGTGGTCCTTCTCGAAGGGGTCCAGTTCGCGGTAGTCCACGATGACGTAGCGTTTTCCTTCTTCGCCCGTCTCGAAGCCGCGCTTGATATCCTTGAAGATGTCCGTCGGGTATTTCGTCACGTCGATCGACCGGGCTTTCACCGCGAGGAGGCCGTACCCGCCCTGCTTCAGGAAGCGGTCGCAGTTCTTCAGGAAGATGCCGACCTGGTCCTTCTGCGCGATGTCCTGGTAGACGACGTCCACGCCCTCCGCGGGCAGCTTGTCAGCGTACCCGTCCGGCTGCTTCGCGTCGCCGAGGATCGGCGCCATATTGGAACGCGATTCGCAGACGAAGACGAGGTCCCTGACGACTCTGGGCGCGAAGTCAAGGCAGAAGACGCTGCCGGAAGGGCCGACGATGTCGGAGACATATGAAGGGGTGTAGCCGTGGCTCGCGCCGAGATACAGCACGATACTGCCGTCGCGGAACCCGGACTGCTGCAACCCTTTCATGATGGCCGCGCCGAGCTTGCTCCGCTTGGGGTCGAGGACCCGCCACTCACCCTGCTCGTCAGTATGCCTTTCTTCGTACTCGAAGGAGACCGTGCCGGGAACGAGGTTCTTCGTCAGGATGCGCGGCCGCCTGCCGTCGAGGACGCGGATGCCTGGAAGCGTGTGGGAGAGCTTGATCTCCTCGGGCCGCCGATAGCTGTCCGGGCGCTGGCTGCGATAGTTCGGGCGTCCGCCGTCCTGTCGCGGGCGCGGTCCGTCGCGGTTCCCGTAACGCGTCTCGCGGTCGTTCCGCCCGGAGTTCCGGTTTGCAGGTGCGTAGCTCATAGTCCGATCAGCCTCAGGAACGAGATCCGTTGGAGGAAGAACGCGTACAGCACGGCTGCGGCGACGAGGGCCGCCTGCGCGGCTGCGACGAGGCCGAGGCGGTCGAGCAGGAAGGCTGCGGCGAGGACTACCATGCCGAGGAAGAGCCGGAACGAGGTCGTCTCGAGGTAGCGCCGCACGATGCCCTCCTTCAGGTAGCCCATGATGAGGATGACGACGACGTAGACGGCGATCGAGACGATGATCATCCACGTGTAGAACGCGCCGTTCGCGAGGTTCAGGAGGAAGAGCGGAATCAGCGCGAGCGCGATGAGCGTGATCGCGATCGCCTGCCAGACCGCGTACGCCGTCTTGAAGCCCTTCTTCACGTGGCCGATGATCCGTTTCTTCCTCTCGCTCATCCGTTTCACCAGTCCGTGAACTTCTCGGCGAGGAGCCGCTTGTACTCCGCCGCTTTCAGCTCGCCCTTGAAGAAGTCGAGCCGGGCGCAGAGGCTCAGCTTGTCCGCGAGGCTCCTCGCGGCCTTGCCGCGCTCCCGCGGGTTGACTTTCTGGACGAGCGGGTGATTGAACAGGACGCCGTACTTCGGCGCCTTGTGGCTCCGGTCCTTGAGGTGGCGGAAGAGCGCGGTCTCCGCCCCGTAGAGCTGCATCGTGCTGCTCGGCACCGTCGCCAGACGCTGGAGCGAGCCGGCGTGGCTGAGCAGCTGGGCCGCTATCCGGCTGCCCGCGAGGAGCGTCATGTTGGGGCAATGCACCTTCATCTTCTCCTCGACGTAGGCGGCGAGCGCGTCCCGTTCCGCAGTGAGGGTCCGTAACGTGTCGAGGTAGCTGTCCATCGCCGCCTTGTCCGCTGCCGTGAGCGTGCCGCCCATCGTCTCCTTCGGCCGCGTGCCGTCCTTGCTGGCTGCGAGGAACGCGTCGTGCTCCTTGGCCGCCTTCTCGGTCTCCGGGTCGTACGCGGCGTACCACTCCCTCCCTTTCTTGACGAGGCCGTTGGCCGCGCGCTCGAGTTGGTCGAGGGTCGTCACGGCCTGGATGATCAGCGTGTCCTCCCCGACTGCGGCAGAGACTTTCCGCCGCGTCTCCGTGAGGAGCGCTTTCCGCGCCTCCTGGAACGTTGCCATGCCTGTGGCGATTCTCGCTTCCCTTATAAAGACTTTCACGGATGCAGTCGTTGTCTGCGTCTTCCTCAATGTCGTCACTTTCATCGTCAGCTTCGTCTGCACCGTCAGCTTCATCGTCGCCTTGGCACGATCGACGGGCGCGAGGATGGCGAGCAAGAGCGAGCCATAATCCTGAGCGCCCGACAGAGCTTCGGACCGGAGGGAGAACAGTTAGGCCGCGACGATGAAGTGAAGGGAAAACATTAGAAGAATATGCCATGCGATATACAAAAAACTATTAATAATAATATTTTTTTACTCATTATTGTAACTAATCATCTTCTCAGGCATATATTCTCGCGACCACGAATGCTTATATATAAGATGCGTTCTGATACTATTAGAAAAACAGCTTCAGGGAATATTCGAATAGCTGTTCAGAAGAATATTCAAAAAATCATTCAACAGAGTAGTGAAAAAAGAGCTACGGGGAATATCGATAAAACTATTATATCTACTATTGGTGCGACGATGGTGAAGATCCAGCAGCTCCCCAACGGCCAGCTCATCCTGACCGTGCCGAAGAAGCTCGCCGAATTCAAGGGCTGGAAGAAAGGCACAATCGTCCGGTTCAAGGACCACAGCCAAGCCAGCTTCATCATCGAGGCCATCACGGAAGAGGAGGCGAAACGATGACCGCCGCCTTCACAGCGTTCACATTCACCCGGTGCTCGGGCGACCACAGACAAGGTGGCGGCACGACCGTACGCGACGATTCAGACACTAAGTTCTGAGCATAACCCCCAACAACTCGTCCGTCGCGGCCTACCGCTCATCTCGGTGGTACTCGCCCGAGCACCCTTCTCTCTTCTCCCCTCGGCTCTTAGGCAAATTCGCCTCCGGCGGTGTCGCCGGCTGCTCGGCAACCGCTCGGGAAGTCGCTGCACCGGTCACCCCCGTATGGGGCGTCCCCCCGACCTCTTCCGCCGTGTTCTCCTCATGCCTCGCCCTTTGGCCGGCGACACACCATTCGCCTAAGAGCCGAGTGGGAGGGCTGCGATGAAAAAGAGTCGAACAGCACCCCCTTGGCGGTTCT
>JACWAN010000061.1 GCA_014874255.1 Candidatus Woesearchaeota archaeon | reverse complement strand
GATCTCGTCCCCGAGGGGGCAACCCCCCCACTCGACCCTCGCTTGTTTGTTAGCTACGGTTCGACTGGAGGATAGTAACCTACATTTTCATCGCGGCCTGAGGCGCGATGCCCCGATTGCGAGCAGGCTGAACGCCGCTATCGCGAGCAGCACCTGCGTCGCGAAGCCCTCGAAGAACGCCTCCGGGAAGAGCGTGATCAGGACGCTGTCCGCAGGGAACATCCAGTCTCCCTGCGGGAACAATACGTGGTGGAACGCGGTCCAGAACGAGTCGAACCCCGCGAGCGTAGACGCGGCGAGCAACACCGCGAGGACGAGCGCCAGGACCCCTCCGTAGAGGAATCCTTTCGTTATCGGGTCGAAACGATCGTCGTGATGGGTCCGTTCTCCCTCTTTCTTATTTGTCCCTCTCTTGGATTTAGTGATGCGGGTAATAATAGGGGTTCTCGCCATGATGAGGAGTTCTATCAGGAGAACTGCGAGGACGACGACGAACGCTGCCGTGAACGCGTCGATGACGCGCCGCACGTCCCCCATGTGCGTCCGCTCCGGCACCGTCAGGAAGGACAGGTCGTCCGTCCTGTGGACGAGGTATGCGTAGATCGCCGCCATCTGGCCCTGTCCGCCAGTGCCGAGCTGCGCCATCCGTTCGTCGTAGACGCTCCGCGGTCCGTGGTCGGCGTAGACGCTGAAGAATCCTGCGAGCAGGAGGAACACCGCTATCAGGACTGCGTTCACCATGATGAGTGTTCTCGCCATCCCCTCTCTCTTCTTCGTCGTCCTTAAAAGCGTTCTGCATAAAGTATACTTACTCAACAGTAGTGTCTTCAGAAAACCTTAAATATGACCTGTTTATTCAGGCGGTATGGCAACCGAACAAAAGGGACCGCTCTACACCTCGAAATCCACGCTTCATGATGCGCTCGGTCCCACGCTCCTCTTCTCGCTCGGCAACGAACACTACCTTCCTTGTTCGGTCAAGACCGCGCTCGACCGGAAGCTCGACGGCGGCGCCTCCTACCGCATCGTCGGCACGCTCCGTCTCAGCGACGGCCGGATCCGGCACGCCTTTTTTGACGGAAAACGGGAGTTCGACACGTTCGTCCTCAGCGACGTCCATCTCCGTAACTCCGAAGGCGAAGTCACGGCCAGCTACGGCAAGCCGGGCTTCGTCCCGGCGCTCGGCGGCGACCCCGACTCGATCTTCCCGATCACGAACGAGCCCGACCCGGCGCTTTACGAAGCGCTCGTCCTCTCCTCCTTCAATTTTCTGAAGAAGCTGCCGCAACTCTTCGCGCTGGAGGACGCGCTCGCCGATACGACGCTCCGGGAGACTGCGCTCGAGCCGTCGCGGAACGGTTCCTTCAAGGGAGTCAGGAAGTCCAAGGAGGATTTCATCTCGTTCTTCTCGGAGAAAGAGGCCTATGTACCCGGCCTCGTCATCACCGACGACGGGACCATCTGCGGCAAAGAGCACCACGGTTATCTCCTCTCGTGCAAGGGGAACTGGAACGGTTTCGTCGCACTCGATGACCGTGGCGATATGCTCGAGGCGACCCTCTTTGAAGAATGTCCTCCTCTCCTCCATCCGTTCGATCCCGATTACGACCACCTGCAGGTGAAACTCGGCGGAGAACGCGTCGTCTTCTTCGAGCCGAAGATGCGGGTCTCGGGCTTCTCCTGGGACCTCTAGAACGTTCACCCGGCGTAGTACAGCTTCTTCGCGGCCTTCTGCTCGCGGTCCTTGACGCTGCCGGTCTTGTTCGCCCGCGGCCGGTTGTTCTCTTCGTCGCGGCGGAAGGTGATTCCGAGCTCTTCGAGGAAGCGGTTCATGCCGTCCTGCATGGAGAACGGGCCGCGCGCCTTCCCCCGTTTTCCCGGTTCGCCTTCGAAGACGATGAGCTGCTCGCTCAGATAGTCGACGAACAGGAGGTCGTGGTCGACGACGAGGCAGGCCTTCCCTTTCGCTTCCATCATCTCGCGGATGATCCGCGCCATCCGCAACCGTTGTTCGACGTCGAGGTACGCGGAGGGCTCGTCCAGCAAGAACAGATCGGCGTCAGCGGCCAGCGACTTGGCGATGATGACCCGCTGCAGTTGTCCGCCGGAGAGCTCGCTCAGCCTCTTCTCGAAGAGCTGCCGCAGGTCGAGCGGCTGGACCAACTGGCTGTCGTACTTCAGCGCGTCGATGAGGAACTCGCCGACGTTCTTCTCCGGGTCGAATCCTTCGGTCTCTTCGAGGTATTGCGGCTTGTAGCTGATCCTGAGGCTGCCGCGCGCGGTCGCGCCCTGCAGGTGCGCCAGCTCCCGGACGAAGCTCGTCTTCCCGATGCCGTTCTCGCCGAGGATGCCGATGATGTCGTGCTTCCGGATGACGCCCGCGTCCGCTTCCAGGGTGAAACCGCCCAGTTTCTTCGTGATGGCGGGCCACTCCGCGAGGATCTCGTCCTTCAGGCCTTTCTTCTCGAACGCGTGCTTCGGGAACGCGATGGCGTGGTCGCGGAACCGGACGTTCTCCTCCTTGAGGTAGCCGCCGAGGTAGACGTTGATGCCTGCCTTCGTCGCTTTCGGCTGCGAGACGATGCCGTACGCATCCTCCTGGCCGTAGAGGATGTGCGTCAATTCGCTCATGTAGTCGAGGATGATGAGGTCGTGGTCGACGAGCATCACCGCGGTCTCCGGATCGGCGCGCGATTGGATGAACTGCGCGGTCTTGATGCGCTGCTTGATGTCCAGGTAGTTGGTCGGCTCGTCGAGGAAGAGGACGTTCGCCTTCTTCATCGCCGTGGCGGCGACCGCAACCCGTTGGAGTTCGCCGCCGCTCAGCACCGAGACGTCGCGGCCGAGCAGGTGCGTCAGTTCGAGGAGCGCGAGGATGCGCTCGTATTCGCTTTTCTCTTTCTCGTTGATCTTTTCGAGGAGTTCTTTGACCGTTCCTTTGTATGCTTTCGCGATCTGCTCGACCTGCTGCGGCTTGTACGCCAATCTGATCTTGTTGTCGCGGAGCTTCTCGAAATACCCTTGGGCTTCGTTCCCCTTGAAGTGCTGGATGAGATCCTGGATCGTGGCGTTTGGGTCGCCGCGACCTGCTCCGCTCTCCGCTCCGTTCTCCGAGGTGCGGCCCCTCCCCGTAGGGGGCAGGTCCCCCTCCGCACCCGCGTGTTTCTTCGCTTCATCGCTTCGCCTGAGGGTGGCGGCGACCCTCATGGCGTCGTTTCTTCCTTCCTCTGTCCTGCCGAGGTTTGCGCGGAGCTGGCCGGCGAGGATCTTGACGGCCGTCGTCTTGCCGATGCCGTTGCGGCCGAGGATGCCGACGACCTTGCCGAAGATCGGCACCGGGAGGCGGAAGATGACGAACCCGTTCTTCCCGTACCGGTGCACCGGCTGTTCGTCGAGCTGCTCGGGCAGCTTGATCAGCTTGAGGGCTTGGAACGGGCACTTATTGACCGCTATCCGGTCCATGTCGCTGACCAATGATTCGTTCACGCCGATCTTGCCGTCCACGTCCTTGTAGAAGGCCTCCTTGCCGGCCCTATTGCTCGGGCTGACGCGGGCGCAGAGGTAGCCGCCGCAGCCCTCCGGGTTGCACTTCGCCTTCTCGACGATGACGATGCGGGCCATAATCGCTTCGAGAACGGCTCCGGATTTTAAAAAGTACTACTACAGTAAATTATTTTCTATATAGATAATAAAAGTTTTCTCCTTCCTCCTCCCCAATTTCCGAAAACTATAAATAGTAAAGTAAACTTTACGTATAGTTAACTTTACGGAAAGCGAGCTTTACGCGCGCTTCGCCTCTGCACGTGAACGCCGCGTTGCTTCAGCTCGCGGAAGGAGTGCGAGGGCGAAGCGCGTGTTACGAACGCGCGGCCCGAGCGAAGCGAGGAACGCCCCCGACTTCAGTCGGGGGATGGCCGAGCGCGAGTTTACAT
>JACWAN010000060.1 GCA_014874255.1 Candidatus Woesearchaeota archaeon | reverse complement strand
GTCGCACCCCGGCGGTCTCCTCTTCCGGAATCGCTTCTTCTCCGAGTCCAGTCCGACGGTTGTGAAGATCGCAGAACCGCCAAGGGGGTGCTGCTCGACTCTTTTTCATCGCAGCCGGAAGGACGCCCCCGCGTTGTAAGAAACCACTCCTCAGACGATCTCCGCTTCCTTCCGCCGGTCACGGAGGCTGTTCTCCACCGTCTCCTCGAGGAAGTCATCGAGGGCTCCGCCGTCCTCGTGCGTCTCGCCCTCGTAGCAGTCCTGGATCTCGCGCGTCATCCTCGCCACCCGGGAATCATAGGGCAGAACGACTATTTAATGCTTGTCCGGAAGATTGAAAAACGCGTCGGAGAAAAATTGCTCCGCCAGGAGCGTCGCCCCGTGCGCCGGCTCACTCCTTCTTCCTGAGGTACGCCTTCTTCTTCGCCTTGAGGCTGTTCTGCACGACCTCGTCGAAGAAGTCCTCAGTCTCCGGCTCAGGCATCTCCTCCTCGGTGTCGGAGAATGTCTCGCAGTCGCTGACATCCCTGGTCACGCCGCAGGGGTTGTTTCCGTTTGTTTTAACGTTTTCGGTCCGGAAGGCTCTTAGGCGAATGGTGTGTCGCCGGCCAAAGGGCGAGGCATGAGGAGAACACGGCGGAAGAGGGTCGGGGGGTTGCCCCATTCGGGGGTGACCGGTGCAGCGACTTCCCGAGCGGTTGCCGAGCAGCCGGCGACACCGCCAGAGGCGAATTCGCCTAAGAGCCCATTTACAGACCTATTTCAGCGCCGTGACCAGTTCGTCCTTCGTCTTCCCCTTCTGGCAGGCGCTGCAGACCCAGTGCGTCTTGCCTTTTGCGTCCTTGACCGCCGTGCCGAGTGGCTTGTGGAGGAAGGTCTCTTCCAGCTTCTCCTTGCAGATCTCGCACTTCATGCAGGCGTGGCTGTCCGTCCTGTTTTAATGCTTTACGGCCGCGCATCGCCCTCGTGGCCGTCGCGGAGCATCTTTTCTCCCATCCGGTCCGAGAAATAGTCGGGCGCTCAGGATTATGGCGCTGCAGCGCCATCCTCGCGCCCGGGTCTTGTTCCAAGACGACGGCCACGACGAGGTCGATGCAGCTTTCTCTCCGCGCAACCTTTTTAACAGCTACGCGTTTCTGCGCAGCCATGGAGCGCGCAGCGTTCGTCAGGGAGTTCGGGAAGGCGAAGGCCAGCCACGAGATGCTCGTCTTCTTCTGCGAGTGCGAGATCACCTACTCGGGGAGGGCGGAGGCGTTCCTCCCGAAGGGCGACCGGCTCGTCGTCGTCAAGCAGGACGGCGTGCTGCTCATCCACCAGCCCGTGAACGGGAACCCGATCAACTACCTCAAGGCGGGCGGCGAGCTCACTCTCGAGGAGAACGACCACCATCTCTCGCTCCACGGCCGGTACACGCCGAACAAGGAGTTCATCGACGTCGAGATCTTCAAGGTATACGGCGCGATGCGCCGCCCGCTCGAGGACGGCCAGAAGCAGACGCTCTCGGGGAACGAGGCGGACATGAGCGACCACATCCGCGATCACCCTGAGCTGATCGGCAAGGATTTCAAGCCGGTCAGCCGGGAAGAGCACACGAAAGTCGGGTTCGTCGACGTCTTCGGCCACGACGGGAAAGGGAACCTCGTCGTCATCGAGTGCAAGCGGTACACCGCCGGACTGGCTGCGGTCTCGCAGCTCCATCGCTACGTCGAGAAGATCCGGCAGCTCAAGGGGACGAAGAACGTGAAAGGAGTCATGGCCTCTCCGAAGATCGCGCCGAACGCCCTCGAGATGCTCAAGGGGTACGGCTACGAGTGGAAGCACGTCCATCCGCCGATGCGCCACGAGCGGCACGAGCGGAAGCAGAAGTCCCTCGGGGAATTCTAGAGATAGACTGCATCGGACATCTACGCAGCCAGCTTCATCGCCGCCGGCCAAAAGGCGAGGCGTAGCGGAAGAAGAAGCGAAGAGGGTCGGGGGATGCCCCCTACGGGGTGACCCGTTACCGCAATACCTCCAGCAAGACGCCAAGCAGCCTGCGGCGATGAAGCACAAAGAATCCGTCGTTCACGGCTTGCAGAACTTGCAGGGCTTGAGGCCGTAGGACTGCGCCTCTTCCGCCGAAGAGAGCGGGACGGTCTCGCCGTCCTGCTTCGCGAGGAGATGGCACGTGTCACGGTGGTAGACCGTCGCGCCGCGCTTCGTCGCGAGGCCGTAGGTCTTCTTCCGCGGTTTCACGGACTCGATGACGATCTCGTCCATCTCGCTCTCTTCTCTCTCCGGAGCGTGCTCGTCCGCGTGGTCTGAGAGGTGGTTGAGGAACAGATAGGCGCGCCAGCCGACGACGAGCTCGACGACGAGGAGGACCAGCGCCGCGAGTATCAGGACCGCGCCGAGCAGATAGGTGATCGCGCTCGTCCGGACTGTGAGGGAGAGGAGCGTGAACGCCCCTGAGAGGAAGAGGTAGCCGAGGCCGAGCCAGTGCGTGCCGTCCCATTCCTCTTCGCGGCTGAGCAGCGCGAGGAGCGAGACGAGCGCGAGAATCATGAGTCCGGCGGTGTAGAGCCGCTGGTCCGGGTTCTGGAGGAAGAGGTAGAGCAGCGTCAGCGCTAGCGAGATCGCGTACGTGATGGTCGCCCAGACCTTCCGTTCCATGGCTGTGGGAGAAGAAAGAATCGTTTAAAAACGTTCTCTTTTTTTACTATCTATAAGTAGATAAGTATATATTTGCACCGTCGCCGCAGGCTGCTCGGCGTCTTGCTGGAGGTATTGCGGTAACGGGTCACCCCGTAGGGGGCATCCCCCGACCCTCTTCGCTTCTTCTTCCGCTACGCCTCGCCTTTTGGCCGGCGGCGACGATGTCCTGACTGCGGAAGCTGCGGAGAGAAGGATTTAAAAATCGGACGCGTGCAACAACGCCCATGCGGTTCTCCTTCACGCGGCAGGAACGGTACGACCTCCTCCGGAGCTGGCTCCTCGTCAGCCTCGCGTTCGCGTTCTTCATGACCGGCATCGGGTTCGACATGACGCACCTCGTGCTGCTCGTCTTCTCCCTCGTCACGGCGCTCGTCACCGTCGGGATCGGCTTCCTCTTCCACGAGCTGAGCCACAAGTGGCTGGCGAACAGGTACGGCTGCCACGCGGAATACAAGGCAGACAGCCTGATGCTCCTCATCTCCCTCGTCATCAGCGTCTTCGGCGTCTTCATAGCGGCGCCCGGAGCGGTCCACATCAGCGGCCACGCCGACAAGGACGAGAACGGCAAGATCAGCCTCGCCGGGCCGGCGGCGAACATCGTCCTCGCGCTCCTCTTCATGGCGCTCTTCTTCCTGCTGCCGAACGTCGTCCTTTCCCGGGCGGCGGGGCTCGGCGCGATTATCAACAGCTCGCTCGCGCTCTTCAACCTCATCCCCGTCGGCATCTTCGACGGCGCGAAGGTCCTCGCGTGGAACAAGGTCGCGTACGGCGTCGCGGTCGGCGCGGCGGTCCTGCTCACCTTCCTCAGCTTCGTCCTCATCCAGCCCAGCCTGGGGCTGTTCTAGAACCGGCCCCCCGCCATCTTCGTCTTCACGGATATCATCGTCGCCTTGGCACAAGACTCGGCGGCGAGCATACTCGCTTCGTGGTCATTTCATTCCCGGGTTCTGGAACGGGTCCGGAACCGTTCGTCGTGTCCGGTTCAGTCGCTCTCGCTCCTGACCGACTCGCGTGCTCGTCGTTCCTGCGCACGACTACGTCG
>JACWAN010000059.1 GCA_014874255.1 Candidatus Woesearchaeota archaeon | reverse complement strand
AGTCTCGAGGCGCAAAGGGTTCGAGGACGAACCCGTGCGCCAGAGCGACGAGTCATACGAGTCGATCAGGAGCCGAAGCGACTGAGCAGCAGCTCTGCGCGCAGCGCGAAGCGATTTGCCGAAGAGCCGAAATACGCCGATACCGGTCCCTGTTCACCCGACGACTGCGAGGAACGGTCCGCGTTCCCGAAGCTCTGTCTCGTACTCCGGCCAGTCCACGTATTCCGTCCGCTTCCAGAATGTCCATGCGCGCATCGTCACCACCCCCTCAGGAAGCGCTTCATCTCCTTGCTGTCCTCGTCCGAGAGCAGCCCCTGCTCCTCGAGGAGCGCGCTCACCTGCTCCGCGTACGTGTCCTGTTCCCTGTACATCGTCTCCGCCGTCATGGTGCAACCCCTTGCGTCCGGTATCCGTCTTTGCACGGTCTTTTCCGTCTTTCTTCCTGTCTTTCTTCTCTTCTCTCCTTCTTCCTCTCAGATCCAGGCGTCGCTGAACTGGAGGTCGAAGGAACGCGTCGCCTCGATCGTCAGCCGGCGCATCTGCCGGTAGAAGAGATCCTCGATGAATGCGTGGTCCTCGTGCGCTCTCATGCTGTTCACCTCGCCGCTGCGCGGCAACACCCCTGTGGCGGACCGAGTTTATAAGCGCGGCGCGCGGTTGTCCAGTGGCTCCCTCGCTTCCCGACGGACGGAAACGGTGTCCTGTGGCTTTTCCGGCCGTTTCCCGGCGGTCCTTCGCGTCCCGTGGCGCCTGCTTGTGCGTTTTCCGTCCTTTTTCCCGCACGTCCTCCCCGTCGATGTTCAAAGAAATGATTTGACCCCTGTGAGAAAGCTTTTTATATCAGGAGATTTTCTTCTACCCCGTGCCCACTTGACAGCTGACTTCTGCTCGCAGAGCGAACGGGGTGGAGCGGACTGAAGGTAAGAGGTGGTTGTATGGTACGCACTGCAAAAGAGACCAGGAAGAAGCGCGGACGCGGACGGCCCCGCGGCATGGGCCCTGCGCCGAAGGATTTCAAGGACCGGTTCCAGAAGTTCTATTACGCGCACCGCGAGGACCTGAACGACGCGCGGAGGAAGGCCTACCAGGAGAAGCGCGCGAAGGGCATCTGCGTGCGCTGCGGCAAGAAAGCGGTGAAGGGCAGCGTCTTCTGCACCGACCACCGCCAGAAGAGCCGCGCGTAAAACCGTTTTCCAGCAATTTTTCTTCCTCTTGACAGCCCATTCTTTACTCTTCCGTCACGATAAAGTTTTATAAATCAGGTTCTGTGCCTCTCCCGTCATGGGGGCGAAGGATTCACCGTCGAAGAGACCCGCTGCGCGCGCGCGGCTCGCGGCGAAGCGCGGGGCCGGAACGCCGAGCGAGGCCGTCGGCCGCGCACCTGCTGCGAACGGACGTTTCGCGATCGCGCTCGTCCACGGCCGCGAGATCCTCGACAGCAGGGGGAACCCGACCGTCGAGGCGGAAGTGACCCTGAAGAGCGGCGTCACCGGAAAGGCGGCAGTCCCTTCCGGTGCGTCCACCGGCAAGCATGAGGCGGTCGAGCTGCGCGACGGCACCAAGCCCTATGCGGGCCTCGGCGTGATGAAGGCAGTCGTCAATGTCAACGTTGCTATCGCCCGCAAGCTCAGGGGTCTGGACTGCCGCGACCAGGAGAAGGTGGACGAGGCGATGCTCGTCCTGGACGGCACGCCCGACAAACGGAAGCTCGGCGCGAATGCGATCCTCGCGGTCAGCATCGCGGCGAGCAGGGCGGCGGCGCTCGCGCAAGATATCCCTTACGACGAGTATCTCTGCACGCTCACCGGAGAGAAGCCGATCCTTCCGATCCCGTTCTGCAACGTCATCAACGGCGGCAAGCACGCCGAGGGCAAGCTGAAGCCGCAGGAGTTCATGATCGTGCCGGTCGGCGCACGGAAGTTCTCGGAGGCGGCGGAGATGGTCGCCGAGACGTACCATGTCCTGAAGGCGCTCCTCAAGGAGCGTTATGGCGCCGCCGCCACGCACGTCGGCGACGAGGGCGGGTTCGCGCCGCCGTTCTCCTCTCCGGAAGAGGCGCTCGACTTCCTCGTGGCCGCCATCGGGAAGGCGGGCTACGAGGGGAGGATGGCGATCGCCCTCGACCCGGCGGCGAGCGAGCTCTTCAGCGATGGCACGTACGACCTCGGTCGCGGGCCTGAGCAGCCGGAGCAGGTCGTCGCGTATTGGCGGGGGCTGCTCGCCAAGTATCCTATTGTTTCGCTCGAGGACCCGTTCGACCAGGATGATTTCCTCTCGTGGCACATGCTCCTCGACGACCTTTCACGGCAGGGGAGCGCGGTCCAGATCGTCGGCGACGATCTCACCGTGACGAACGCCGCTCGTATCCAGAAGGCGATCGACGAACGGCTGTGCGACACCTTGCTGCTCAAGGCGAATCAGGTCGGCACGCTCACGGAAGCGCTGAAGGCCGCGATGCTCGCGCGCGCCGCGGGCTGGAACGTCATGGTCAGCCACCGGTCGGGCGAGACCGAGGACCCGTTCATCGCTGACTTGGCGGTCGCGCTCGGTTGCGGTCAGATCAAATTGGGCGCGCCGTGCCGTTCCGACCGGACGGCGAAGTACAACCAGCTGCTCCGCATCGAGGAGCGCCTCGGCCGCAAGGCGCGCTACGCACGGCTCGTCCCGCCGAAGGCATGAGCGTTAGTCCTGATACTCCTCATAATCCTGATAATCCCCCGTTTTTTCCGTCCAATCCCGTTTTCGTTTTTGGTTTTTTTCGGTTTTTGTTTTTAGTTTTTTGTTTTTAGTTTTTTGTTTTTGATTTTTTGTTTTTAGTTTTGTTTTGTCTTTTACCACCACGATAATGTCGATGATCCCCATGGAATCGCGCAAGAAGCCCTCGGAACTGCAGCCGGTGCTCCTCGTCATCCTCGACGGGTTCGGGCTCCGCAAGAAGGCGAAGGACAACGCGATCGCCTCCGCGAAGGCGCCGACGATCGCCCACCTCTTCCAGCAGCCGTGGACGAGGCTCGACCCTTCCGGCGAAGCCGTGGGACTGCCGCGCCACCAGATGGGCACGTCAGAGGTCGGCCACCTCAACATAGGAGCGGGCAGGGTCGTCGACCAGGACCTGGTCCGTATCAACAAGGCGATCGAGGACGGCTCGTTCTACGGGAACAAGGCGTTGCTGGCCGCCGTCGATGCGGCGAGACGGCCCGGCACGGCGCTCCACCTCCTCGGCCTGTGCAGCGACGGCGGCGTCCACAGCCAGCTCACCCACCTCTTCGCGCTCCTCGAGCTCGCGCACCGCCGCGGCGTGAAGCATGTCTTCATCCACGCGATCACCGACGGCAGGGACACGGAACCGAAGGTGGCGGCGAAGTACCTCGACCTCATCGCGAAGGAATGCGCCCGCGTCGGCGCCGGCGAGGTCGCGACGGTGATGGGGCGCTACTACGCGATGGACCGCGACAACCGCTGGGACCGGGAGGAACGCGCGTACCGCACGCTGACGACTGGAGAAGGGCAACGGTTCGCCACGCCGCAGGACGCGGTCGCCGCAGCCTACAAGCGCGGCGAAGGGGACGAGTTCATCGCGCCGAGCGTCATCACGACGAAGGATGCTCGGACGGGCGCGATCATCGACGGCGACAGCGTCGTCTTCTTCAACTTCCGGCAGGACCGCGCCCGTCAATTGAGCCACGGCTTCACGGACGAGCGATTCAGCAAGTTCGCGCGCCGCAGACTGAAACTTGCATTCACCACGTTCACGAGCTATGACAAGGCGCTCAAGGTGCCGGTCGCGTTCCCCCCTGAGGAAGTCGCCCATCCCCTCGCCGAATGGCTTTCTCTCCATCATGTCCGGCAGTTCCACACGGCTGAGACGGAGAAGTACGCGCACGTCACCTACTTCTTCAACGGCGGCCGCGAGCGGCCGTTCCGCGGCGAGGAGCGCGTCCTCGTCCCGAGTCCGCGGATCGCGACGTACGACCTCCAGCCCGAGATGAGCGCCGCCGGCGTGACAGAGCAGGTGCTGGCAGCGATGCGCTCCGGCCTCTACCCATTCATCGTCGTCAACTTCGCGAACGCGGACATGGTCGGCCACACGGGGAAGCTCGGCGCCACGATCACGGCGGTGGAAACCCTGGACGGCTGCCTCTCCCAGCTCGAGACTGAAGCCGAATTCCGCAAATACGTGATGCTCGTCACCGCGGACCACGGGAACGCGGAGGAGATGTCCGGCCAGTACCGGACGAGCCACACGCTGAACAACGTGCCCTTCATCGTCGTCGACCCGCTCGGACGGTACGGCATCGACCGCACGATCACGGACGGCAAGCTCGCCGACGTCGCGCCCACCGTCCTGAAGATCATGGGACTCCCTGCTCCGTCGGAGATGACCGGCCGCGTCCTCGTCACGGAGAACGGGCGCTGAGCATCGTCGTTCTTCTCTTTCCCGTCGGTCGTTATTATTCGTACGACTCTCCTCTTT
>JACWAN010000058.1 GCA_014874255.1 Candidatus Woesearchaeota archaeon | reverse complement strand
GGGTCGCCCCATTCGGGGCTTCAACGGTGCAGCGAAGAACGAAGCGACACGGGTCGCAGCCGGCAACACCGCCGAAGGCGAATTCGCCTAAGAACTGGCAGAGTTCCTTCCATGAAGCGTCAAGGTTGCCTCTCGGCCGTTCAGAGCAGTCTCCTGATGCGCGGCAACGTCCGCCTGACGAAACGGATGAGTCCGTCGGTCTCCGCGCTCGTCGCTCGCGCTGCGCGGTACTCGATGTCGTGGCGGAGCAGCCGGTACCTGTCCGTCCGCAGCGCGCTTCGCCGGTCGAGGAATCCCTGTTCCTGCGCGTACTGGATGATCGCTTCGTGCGAGTACGGCTTGAGGCCGTCGCGCGCGAGGAAGGACTGGAGCGCCGAACGCCGGCAGTCGTACGCCGCTTTGAAGAAGAAGGATGCGTTGCCCGCGGTGATCCGCCCCTCGCTGATGATGCGGAAATCCTCCTCCGCGTTCTCAAGGAGTCCGCGGGCGAGCGCCGCGTCCGATCGCGTTCTTTTCACCTTTCCGAGCCGCAGGTGTTCCTCGAAGTCCATAGCTGAGCTCCAGGCTGCCGCTGAGGACGATGCCATTCACGAGTGCGTGGATGAACTGCTCGGCGGCGCCTTCCGCGCTCTTGAGACGGACGATGTTTATCTCCCTTCCCAATGTTTTCTCGAAGGGTTTCCGGTCGATGCCGGATGCGCGGCCGCCGATGACTGCGAGGTCGATGTCGCTCTCCTCCGTGTCCCGCCCTTCCGCGTACGAGCCGAAGAGGACGACGCACTCCGGCCTGATATCCTGCGCGAGCCGGTCGGCGAGCCCGGAGTCGTAGAGCAGTTGGAGGCTGCTCGTCCGTTTCAACTGCCGGAACCGCTCGTTCTCGACGTTCGCGGAGACGTAGAGCGCGTTCGGCCGCTTCTCGAGGAGGACGAGCCCTTCCGCTTCGAGGGCGCGGACGTACTTCGCCACGGTGCCGAGCGCGACGGGCGTCTCGCGCGCGAGGTCACGCAGGCTGAACCGTCCTGTCGGATGCTGGAAGAGGAATGTGAGGATCGCTCTTGCTGGAGATTCGTCCATCTGAACAGAAAATGAACGATTGTATAAAAATTTATCGCTTCTTCTTGACCGCTTTCTTCCCCTTCCCGTCGTCGAGCGCGTAGAGGTACGCGTCCCGTTTCGTCGACTTCCAGACGAGGTCCCACGTGCCTGCCTGCAGGTTCACGAAGCCGATGTTCGGGAACTCCTGCCGGAACGCCTTGAAATATGCTTCGCTCTCCTCGAGGCTCTTGAAGACGAAGACGACGAAGAGGCTGGCGCCGCCGTGCAGCAGCTGGTAGCAGTTCGTGACGTGCGGATCGTCCGTGAACCGTTTCCGCATCCGCGTCTCGTCCTTGAGCAGTTCGGGCGGGAGCGTGAGCGCCGCGACGGTGAAGACCTTCAGGCCGATCTTGCTCGAATCGAACCGGGGCGCGTAGAACTTGATCACCTCTTCCTGTTCGAGCTTCCGTCGGATCCGGCCGACGGCCTGGGTACTGATCTTCATCCCCTTCGCGATGGCGCTGTCCGTGGTCCGCGCGTCCCGCGCGAGGCAGCGCAAGACTTCCTTCTCGTGGTCGTTGAGCATGAAACCATCACCTCTCTGCTGTTCCTTTGTGATACAACTTTTCTTTTCTTGATAGTTGAGAATATAACTATTATTACTATAAAAAGTTTATTATTTCTGATGATGTGCTGAATATCTTATTTTACTAAATTTCTTCTCACTATTTTTTTTCATTACTAAACAGAACATTTATAAGTCATTTTAATTCACCACCCTCCCGCGACGGCCGGGGGTTATGCCGTTCACGATAATCAGTACTAGTTGGGGGGATCATCACATGAGAAAAACCACTACGACGTTCTTCGTCTTTTTCATTATCGCCGCGCTCGCCGTAGCGATCTTCGCGAGCGCCGTGAGCGCGGTTGTCATCACATGCACAAGCGACGCTGATTGCCCTAGTGGCTACATGTGTGACGCGGCGAATATCTGCGTCGCGGACACCGACGGCGATGGTGTGGCTGATTCGATCGATGCGGACGACGACAACGATGGCGTCCTCGATGCCAGTGATTTCTCACCGTTCAATCCTCAAATCTGCCAGGACGCTGAATGGGATAATTGTGACGACTGCTCGCAGAACCCGACGAGCAGCAGTTCCCCGCTGCCCTGGCCGCTCTACAATCCGGACAGTCTCAATGATGGCACGGACGTCGACAGCGACGGTTTCTGCGACCTCGGCGACAACTGCCTTTCCGTCGCGAACCCTGGCCAGGAAGATGCTGACTTCGACACTGTCGGAGATGTCTGTGACGCCTGCGCCGGATTTGATGATCACATAGACGCTGACGGCGACGGAGTGCCTGATGGCTGTGACGTCTGCACGATGGTCGCTAATCCCGATCAGCAAGACGTTGACAACGACGGAATCGGCGACGCGTGCGATAACTGCGTGAACACCGCGAATGTCGACCAGCAAGACGCTGACAACGACGGCTTTGGCGACGTGTGCGACAACTGCCCCTCGGTCGCGAACGTCGGTCAGGAAGATGACGATGGCGACGGTATCGGCAACCCCTGTGATACTTATCATTGCATCCCGACCGGCGCGGAGGTCTGCGGCGACGAGCTCGACAATGACTGTGACGGCTTTATCGACAACTGCGGCTGTGCCTATACTGACGATGGCGCGGGAACCTGCACACTCACCAGCGGAGACTGCGTCTGTTTGGCCACCGCCATCGCTGACGGCGACTGCACGACGATCCTCCTCGACACCGACCTGACAACGAGCACGTACTGCCTCTCGGAAACTACCATTTTTGTCGGCAAGACCCTCGACTGTCAAGGACACAGCATCAGCGGCGTCTCCGGAACCGAAACGGGCATTTCCACTCGCTACGCCGCGCACAACTACACGGTGCAGAACTGCGCATTCTCTAATTTTCAGGTCTGCATCCAGGTCAAGAGCTTGGGCGGGGTCACGATTAGCGATTCCTCGTTCGCAGACTGCAACAACAGAGCGGTCTGGTTCGACCAGTCGTCGAACAACCTCCTCGAACGGAGCACCTTCACGGACAACAACTTGGCGGTTTCTGAGGGACAGGGCAGCAGCAACATCATCCGCGGCTGCACCATCACTGAGAACAACATGGGCATCCAGAGTGCGCTTTCCGCTTTGACGACGATTTCCAACAATGAGATCGGCGACAATAACGCGTTCGGCATCCAGGTCGTTCGCGGCGGTTCCGGAACAGTCATCTCGGACAATGAGATTTATGGCCATGACAAGGGCATCTGGCTCAGCAGCGCGAACGACGTCGAGGTTACTGGGAACGAAATTTACGGGAATGACGACAACGTCGTCTCCGATGATGGGGGCTACGGTGTCAGCTATGACAACATACTCCGGGAGAACAAGATCTACGACAGCGAATCATCGACGACCGGCGTCCACAACAGCGTCACGCCTTCCGTCGACGCCCGCCGGAACTGGTGGGGCTGCGCCGACGGACCGAATGCTGGCGGCGAGTGCGACACCACCTTCGGCAACGTCATCGCCTGCTCTTTCTACGCCGATGACTTGATGAGCAGCTTCGTCAACGAGTGCGACGAATGTGTCATAAATGCGGACTGCGAGGACGGCAACAACAAGACCATCAACGTCTGCGACGAGGGCATCTGCCTCTTCCCGGCAGACCAGGACGAGGACGGCATCCCTGACGAGAACGACAACTGCGTCTCGAGCTACAACCCTGGCCAGGAGGATGCTGACGGCGACGGCGCTGGCAACGCGTGCGACAACGACTGCGGCGGCTCCTTCGGCCCGTGTGATTGTGGCGACACCGTCTACGAAAACTATACGCTGACGGAGAACCTCGTCTGCGAAGGCGATGGTCTCACGGTGGCTGAGAACGTCACCGTCGACTGCGCTGGCCACGAGCTGAGCGGCGACGGTAGCGGCTACGGCTTCTACATCGACGAATCGAGCGGCGTCGTCATCCGGAACTGCTGGATCCACGACTTCGAGACGGGCATCTACGCCGACGGCGAGACATTCTCGTTCTCCTCCCTCGACAACAACGTCACCGACAACTCTTATGGTGGCATCAACGGCTTCGCCGACGAGGAAGGAACGATTATCGTCGAGCGGAATCATATCCTCAACAACGGCTATGATGATTGCGAGGATGGTGACCAGGGCAGCGGCGTCCGCCTCCAAGGGACGGATAACGAGGTCTCTGTCATCCGCGCGACGATCGCTGACAGCACCCTCTACGACAACGACGGCAACACGATCATGATCGGCTGGAGCACCGACTACCCGACGGCGAAAGAGACCTACGTGACCATCGTCGGCAACGACCTCAACAACGATGATGCCAGCGGCACCGTCTTCAAGCTGAACGCGTACGACTATCTTGAGGTCGACGCGCGCGACAACACCATCTTCCAGGACAACTGCGCCGACAAGATAGGGTTCACCTGGAGCGACGACGGCGTCGTCGAGAACGCGAAGATATCCTTCATCGGCAACACGTTCGAAAACGGCTATTACGGCCTGAAGGTCGTCTCGCTCGACGCGATGGAGATCAACTTCATCAACAACACCCTGAACGACACGGGTAGCTTCCGTTTCGGCTTCTGCGACTCGTTCAACGACTACACGGACAACATCACCGGCGAGTTCAGCGGGAATACCTTCTTCGACGTGAGCGGCGGCGGCATCGTGGCCCACGCCGACGAGATCATTGACGTCGACGTCTTCGGCAACGGCTTCAACCACATCAGCGGCACCAACCGAAAGGCGATCGAGTTCGAGGCGCCCGTGGTGAACGCGGACATCACCGACAACACCATCGAGGATTACGAGAGCTCGGCCATCTACGTCTCGGCGGAGAATGGCGGCATATTGAACATCCTGCGCAACACCGTCGGTCAAGGCGAACCGCTTCTCGAGGAGAAAGCGATGCTCATGGCGCCGGTGAAGAACTGCGAGGAGGTCAAGCCGGGATTCGAGATGACCTTCGACTTGAAGGAGAGCGAAACTCCGACGCATTACGGAATCTACGTCGAGGGTTTCGGCGAGGGTTCGACGGTGAACGTCGACGAGAACACCGTCGAGGGAGCGCAGACGGGCATCGGATTGTTCGACGCCGAAGCCTTCCTCCGAGCGAACACCTGCACGTCCAACCTCTACGGACTCTATATTAATTGGGAATCGACCGCACATGTCGTGGATGGCATCTATACTGATAACGACGAGTATGGCATCTACGACGAGGGACCGTACTCCCTCTTCTGGACCCTCGAAACCGACGCGTCTTGCACCAACAACAGCGTCTTGGGCTATGGTTGGATCGTCCCGACAGGCGGCGACCTCTGGCGCGACTCGTGCGACGTCGAGATCATCGGCGACGTCGTCCGGAACAGCGAGGAGTTCGTCGACGACCAGATTGGTTATGTCGAGCTTCGCGTCACTCCGGAAGTTACCGATGCGGCGGTCGCGAATCTTGGAGCGATCAGCTCGCTCTTCACCGCTGGCGGCAAAAAGTACTTCTTCGCCGCGGAGTTCGAGAACGTGACGCCGAGCAGCGAGCCGCTTGTCGAGCAGAAGATCAACTTCGAGTTCGACACTTTGCTCCTCAGCTACTACAACCAGGATATCTGGCAGGGCGAGAACGCGCCAGCCCACCCGTTGAAGAACTGGTACTCCTTCGATCTCTATAATGGCTTCACCTACGGTTCTGCGACGTTCACCTTCTGGTACGCGGACCGGGAGCTGGAGAAGGAGAAGCTGGACGAGAACACGTTGATCGTCTACGGCTTGGACGAGAGCGGCTGGACCGCCCTCCCCTCGACCGTCGACGCTGAAAGCAACTCTGTCCAAACGGAGATCGGCGACTACACCGCGTTCGGCATCTACGGCGACCTCGCCTGCGGCAATGGCCAGATTGACTATGATGAGGCGTGCGACGGCAGCAATCTCAACGGGAAGAGCTGCTCCGACTACGGTTTCAGCAGCGGCAGTCTCTCCTGCAGCGCGAGCTGTACGCTCGTCACGGCTTCTTGCACGAATATCGTGGTCCGCAGCAGCGGTGGTGGCGGCGGCTGTCCGTCTGGTTACAGCGAGCTTCCGAACCATCAGTGCGTGAAGGACGTCGTGCCGACGACCCCTGCCGCTCCCCAGACTGGTGCGGGCGACGGCGGAAGTTGCGCGGACGGCTACACCTGGGTGAACGGCGAGTGTGTCAAGAACGAGGCTCCGCCGGCTCCGCAGGAGACCGCACCTGTCGAGACGCCTCCCGAGCAGCCGGTCGACACGACGCCTGAGAACGGCATCACCGGCGCGGTGACGGGCGGTGGATCCAGCGCCTGGATCTGGCTGCTCATCGCGCTCGGCCTGATCGTCGTCATCGGCGGCGTCTACTACTGGGTGCGCAAGAAGTAGAACCTCTTTTTTTTCTCCTTTTTCTTTCTTTCTTTTTCCCTCTTCTTAGTCTCGAAGAGTCTTCGTGCTCTCTTCGTTCTTGTTGTTCTAGAATGGGTATCCGGAGCAAGCGCTCTTCAGCGTAACTGTAAGTAATGATTTTTTTAAATCAGAAATCCGTTCTTTACGGACGTTCTTTAGAAGTCTTTTCTTTTGTTTTTGGGTCTTTTTTTTATAGTTTCTCGATCCGGAACCGCATCGCGCCCGTCGCGCTGAGCGTGTCGCCCGTCGCGGTGTCCACGCAGTCGAGCGCCCCGAACCCGGCGCCGTAGTCGATGACGCTCACCGCGTTCTCCAATGTGCGGTCGCCGATCCGGACGAGGGGGATGCTGACGCTCGTCGCCTGGCCGCCGTTCAGGAAGAGGATGTCGAGGTGGTGCGTGCCGGCGGGCATGATGACGCTCGTCTTGAGCACCTGCTGTTCGGTCGAGTTGACCGTGTAGCTGCCGACCGGGGCGCCATCGATCACGACCATGAGCCGCGGCCATTCGGTCCCCTCTTTCCCGGAGGCGATGACGACGACGTCCACCGTGCTGCCGTCCGTCTGCACCACTTTCGTCGTGGGGATGCAGCTGTCGTTGATCACGCCCTGCTTCGCGTAGTAGTCCCACGCGTCCGTGCCGGGCAGCGTCACCGGGCCGCTTTCTGTCTGCGGCACGGTCAGTCGCGGCGCCGTGGCGTTCGACGCGTTCGTCTCGTTCGACTCCGGCGTGCCGTTCGCGTACGTGATGTCGTAGATCTTCCCGAACGCCTGCGCGTCCTGGAGCGCGGACTGGTACGCCGCCCGGTAATGGTCGAGTTCCGACTGGAGGTACGCGTTCTCCGTCAACGTCCTCTGCTGCTCGTCCTGGAGATGGCGGATCGCGGCCTGCTCCGCGAGGAGGATCGCGACGATGATCAGGACGAGGACGACGATGACGAGGTAGAAGCCCCTGTTGATGCGGTGGCCGAGGTAGCGCTCCTTCCCCGCCTTCTTCTGCTCGTGGCGATCGAGCTCCTCCTGCAGCGCTTTCAGATGGTCGGCCATCCGGCCGGGGAAGACGGTCCCCATTAATAAATATTCGGCGGACGGACGGTCATCGTGCGGATAACGGACGCCGCGCCTCGCTTCCGACGACAAAAAACACTTTCACCGCACAGGGATTTTAACACAATATTTATAAATAAAGTTCGCTTTCCCCACTCCAACGTAACGCCGGCTTGGGGGTCGGCGGAATGGGGGTTCGCACCATGAAGAACACTATTGGTATTCTTATCGTACTTTTCGTGATTGCAGCACTGACAGCCGTCGCGGTGAACGCGGCGACTTATTATGTTTCTTCCGCGACCCCGGGCGCCGGTAATTCATGTACATCTCCCGATTCCAACACGATCCAGGGGGCGATAGCTCTTGCAAGTACGGGAGATACCGTCTATATATGCGACGGCACGTACGCCGAATCCCCCAACGTCAACAAGGCGTTGACGCTCCAAGGGCAGAGCCACGCCGCAATCGTCAACGGCCAGATCACCATCATCGCTGATGGCGTGACCGTGACCAACCTCAAGATCACCAACCCTGCAGGAAAGGAAGGAATCTATGCGCAGGACCACAGCAATCTCCTCATCACGAACAACGTCATCGACAGCATCGGCACCACTGATGCCACGACGTCCGGCACGAACTTCGGCATCGGCATCGTCTCCTCCTCGGCCGCTGTCGGCAACGTCACCATCTCAGGCAACCAGATCAGCAATGTCAAGGGCGGCGACTACAAGAGCGCTGACGCCATCGCGGTCGGCTGGACCGGCGGCGCGTATGACATCACCAACCTGGTCATCCACAACAACCAGATATCATTCGTGTCGAGCTCCACGCTCGCATGGAACGTCGGGCATGGCGCATACGGCATCCTCATCAACCACGGCACCGCTGGCGGACAAACTATCGGCGCACAAGTCACGGACAACACCATCGACGGCCTCACCGGCCTCTGGGCGCACGCAATCGGTCTCGAGGGCGACACGCCGAACGCGGTCGTCACCGGCAACACCATCAAGAACCTCGTCGATTACAAGACACCGAGCGACGCGGTCGGCCTCCAGTTCGAGGACAACCCGAACGCAGGCACGGTCACCGTCAAGGACAACAACTTCGATGGCATCCCGGTCGGCGTGCAGGACGTGGTCGCGGGCACGACCGTTAACGCGACCCAGAACTGGTGGGGCAGCGTGAGCGGCCCCAGCAACGACGGCTCCGGCTCCGGCGCGGCGATCAACGCCAACGTTTCGGGCGCGACCGTCAACTACCTCCAGTTCCTCTGCGCGCCTGCGCCGACGAGCCTGGTGAGCATCGGCGGAACGTGCCTGAGCGACAGCGGCACCATCAACCTGCTCCATTATAACCAGACCGCGAGCTGGAACCCGAACACGCTGCGTGTCTTCGGCACCGCCCCGACGAACGCGGTATACGCCGATATCAAGGTCCGCAAGCTCGACCAGAGCGTCTACCTGGACAGCGGCGAACTCCCTGTCGGCAACACCTACGGTTATTCCGACAGGAACTACGAGCACTTCTTCCCGAGCGTGAGCACCTGGCCTGCACAGCAATACCAGGTCGTCGTCTTCTTCTACGACAGCACGCACACCCTGATACAGGGCGATGCGGTCAGCGCGCCGTTCAACGACCTCTTCATCGAGGCCCTCTCCGCGCAGATCGACGTGCTCGACGCGCAGGTCGGGAACAACACCGCGAACATCACCTACCTCGTGGGGCGGGTGCAGGATATCTGGAACAACATCTCGCTGCTCAACGCCAGCGTCAGCGACCTCGAATCGCGGCTCAACGCGGTCGAGCTCAGGTTGTATGGCTACCTTGGCAATGAGACCACCATCTGGGACATCATCGGCCCCTACTGCACGCCCAACCAGAGCCAGTGCTCCCTGACCAACTTCTGCGGTGATATCGGCTCTCAGGTGAATACTGACTTCCTAGGTCAGATTCCTGTCGGTATGCTCAGTAGTCTCAGTCAGATACTCGGCTCGGCGAACGAGGCGGATGTCAACTTGATCTGGAACGCGTGCCAGGCGGTGAAGCTCAACTCGATGAACACCGGGACGATCAACCTGTTCCACCAGTTCAACGCCACGTCGAACCTGCTCCGCGTCTGGGGCGAGGCCCCGCAGGGCGCGACCAACGCGTTCATCTGCGTCAAGGACCTCAACTCCACGGTGGGCGGCCCCGAGACGTTCGGCGACTGTCTCTACACCTATAATGCGACGGTCAGTTCCCCGTACTTGAACGAGAACATGTATGACCACCAGTGGTTCGACGTCTCCGGCTGGAGCCCGATCCAGTACAACGTGCTCGTCTACTTCTTCGACGGGAGCGGCAACTACATGACCGGCTACAACGTCGGCCAGCAGTTCGACGACTTGGCTATCGCCGGTCTCAACCAGCAGGTAATCGTGCTGCAGGACGATGTGGCAAACCTCACCATCGCGGTCGACAGCAACACGGGCAACATCACCGCGCTCTGGAACGACAGCACGCAGCAGTGGGACGCGATCGACGCCCTCAATGCGACCAACCAGGCGCAGTGGCAGGCGATTTTCCATCTCTGGATGGAGAACATCTGGCAGTGGCAGGCGATCGGCCAGCTCAACTACGAGAACGACCTGCAGTGGCACGCGATTCACCGGCTCCAGTGGAGCGACCGGTTGCAGTGGCATGAGATTCACATGCTCGACGACCGCGTCACCGCGCTCGAGCAGTACGTGAAGACGATTCAGGGCGGCCTCGACGTCTTCTGGCGCAACGAGAGCACCGATACGATGGCGGTCAAGGTCTACTTCCCCTACAACGCGACCGGCGCGGAGCTCTACGCGTACGACGCCGACGGCAACCTCGTCTACACGTATAGCGCCAACCCCGTCGCTCCGGGCGCGAACAGCGAGGCGGATGTCAACTGGAACGTGAGTGACTGGGGCGTCGCGACGTACACCATCAAGGCGCACTTCCTCGGCACCATCGACGCGTACGCGTGGCGTGCGACGACGTTCGACGGCATACTGACCCGGTGGCTGGAGCAGCAGCACCTCGGCTTCGGCTTCATGGGCTCGCAGACCCTCGAGGTCTGGCACCCGGCCGCGCCGTTCAGCAGGTGGCTGACGTACAGCTTCACCCCGCAGGCGAGCGGCTACTACGCCCTCAGCCTCGTGCAGGTCTCCTCGGACAACGATGAGACCGTCGCGCAGCCGCTCCAGGGCGAACGGTGCGAATATTACGACGCGTACCAGCCGTACGCGCTGAGCGACCCGGTCTCCTTCCCGACGACGCAGGGTACGTACAACGTGCAGCTCCACGCCGAGGCGTGCAGCGACGGCGACCCGGTGCCGAGCTACGACTCGAACCGGTTCTACCTACAGGTCGTCGACCTGGCGCAGCCGATGCCGCAGAACACCGCGGCGTTCGACGAGCTCGGCATCCCGCAGAGCAACGTGACGGACATCTACTGGACGAACCAGTCGATCCTCAACCTCTCCGCGACGTTGCAGAGCAGCGTCGGCTGGAGCACGGCGTTCAACTGCCTCCTCTACTCGCCGAAGAACCCTAACGTCAGCTCGGGCTCCGACGCGAGCAGCTGGCCCATGACTAACCTCAGCGGGAACGTGAGCGCGTGCAGCGGATGGTTCAACGTCCAGACGCTGTCGGGCTACGCGGGCGACAAGCCGTTCGGCCTCAAGGTCTGCGGCGAGCCGTCGCAGCACGACCTCGTGAACGAATCCCTCTGCGACAACGTGACCGTCGGCTACGACAACACGCCGCCCGTAATCGATCTCGCGAGCCTGAATCCGGGCACGCTGGACGCGATCCGCGGGGTCTGGAACTTCAGCGCGAACGTCACGGACAACGGCGAGCTCCAGAAGGTCTGGTTCGTCCTCACCAACAAGACGAACGCGAGCCAGACGTGCGGACTCGGCGACGCGACCAACGTGAACGGCAGCCAGTGGATGGTGAGCTACCCGACCAACGGGAGCTGCACGCCTGACGGCTACTACAACTTCACCGTCTACGCGCAGGACTGGGCGGGCAACGTGAACACGACGACGATCGACCCGATCATCGACAACACGCCGCCCGTGGTCGTCCCGAACACGACGGCGGTGGCGGGCAGCTACGGCGCGGACGGCGGGTTCAGCGTCAGCGCGCAGGTGACGGACAACCTCGCGGGCGTCGCGAACGCGACGGCGGAGTTCGTGCCGTACACGTGCAACGACGACACGGAGATAACGTGCACGGCGACGTACCAGTGCGAGAACAAGAACTACGACGTCGAGGCCTCGTCCCCGACCGTGGACCTCAGCCTCGTCTCCTGCAGCGCGTGGAGCGACGCGACGAACACGACGTGCATCAACGGCGTCTGGGCCGCCAATCTGAGCGGCACCGACCTCTCGCAGAACATGAGTTACGACGTCGTCATCCACGCGACGGACAAGGCGGGCAACGCGAACAACGGGGAGAACGTCAACTCCTCCCTGGCCGGCCTCTACAGCCAGGAGGGCTACCTCGTGACCGTGAACAATGCGAACGCGGTCGCGGGCACGGCGTTCACGCTGGCCGGCAGCGTCGTCGGCACCGACGGCACCATCCCCCCGGTCAGCGACAACGTGACGCTGTCGACGGGCGCGGTCCTGCCGCTGCTGCTCACGGGCGACTTCCAGACGAGCCAGACGTTCGCCTCTGCGGGCACGTACACGGTGACCGCTAGCTACACGCCTGACGCGAGCTGTCCGACGATCGTCTACACGGGCGCGGGCACGGTGCACGTCGTTGCGGCTCCGATCGTCCGCGGCGGTGGCGGCGGTGGCGGCGGCGGCAGCGTGTGCGGCCCCGTCTGGCAATGCGGCTCGTGGAGCGCGTGCTCGCCGTCCGGGACGCAGACGCGCACCTGTACGGACAAGAACAGCTGCGGCTACGACGCCGGCAAGCCGGCCGTGACGCAGAGCTGTACGTACACCGCGCCGGCCGTGACGACGGGCTCGGGCGACACGAACACGAACGCGGGCTCTGACACGAACACGAGCGCAGGCAGCACTCAGCCTGCGCCGACCGCTCCGACGGCTCCGACGCCGACGAACGGCGTGACGGGCGCGGTGACGGGCGGCGGCTTCGGCAGCATGGCGTGGTTCCTCGTCCTGCTCGGCCTGATCGTGATCGCGCTCGGCGGCTACTTCCTCCTGCGCAAGCGGAAGTAGACGGGTCGGAGAACAACTTTTTTTTACTCTTTTTTCTTCTTCTCTTTCTTGCTTCTCTTGTTCTAGTTCTCTCTTTATCGACGAATACCCCTCTTTACTGATTATTACTACTCGTCCTCATTATCGAGCATTACGTATTTTATTATTACACGATTTTTTTATTATAGTTAATCTCCTAAATAATGGTAAATTTTTGGCATTGCCTTCGGGTTGTTAAAGTTCTTCCGTAAATGGTACTGCGCGGCTGGGAGCGTGCGGAGCACGCGGTTCGCCAGCGCGGCACGCGC
>JACWAN010000057.1 GCA_014874255.1 Candidatus Woesearchaeota archaeon | reverse complement strand
GTTCAATCGCGGAGAGACTGCAGTGCCGTCTAGGGGGTGCTGCTCGACTTTTTCATCGCGGCCCCGGGAACAGGCCACGTTGAAAGTCTCGCTCACGCTCGCGTCGCCGCCTTCGAACCGTGTCGCTGTTTACTTCGAAGGGCCTCGTCCCCGCAGGGGGCAACCCCCTACTCGGCCTTTGCCGCCTTCTTCGTAACGGTTCGACCTGAGGGCGGCAACGTACACTTTCAACGCGGCCCTGGGAACAGGCTCTTAGGCAAATGATGTGTCGCAGGCCAAAGGGCGAGGCATGAAGAAAACACAGCAGAAGAGGTCGGGGGGTCGCCCCATACGGGGATGACCGGAGCAGCGGGGAACGAAGCGGTTGCCGAGCAGCCGGCGACACCGCCGGAGGCGAATTCGCCTCAGAGCCCAGGGAACACGCGGAAAGAAGGGAGAAAAGAGAAGTAAGGCTTAAAAAGAGGGGTGGTTATCCTGGGGGACATGGTTATGGGCGGGCTCGAACAGCGACTCCAAGACGACACGAAAGAAATCCCATTCCCTGTCGAGAGCGGCGCCTACCGCGTCCTCCAGCTCTACGTCAAGGACGCAGAAGGGAAAGAGTGCGCGGAGATGGCCGCAATCAAGAACGATGAAGGCCGCCATGCCAACGCACTCGAGGACTACCTGAAAAAACACGGTCTCTCGTTCGAGACCCGTCCCAGCAGAGACAATCCCTCTGTTCAGGTCCCATCGGAGAAAGGAAAAGGGTATCGTGTGGTCGGCGGCGGAACAATGGTCATCTTCTCGCAGACAGGGATCCTCGGCGGTGAAAGCACGGAATATGAGATGCCTATCGACGTACCGCACCTGAATGATTATCAGGGCGAGCACCCGGAACTGACTCTCATCAAGAGCGAGATGCCCGCGAGCACCCGGTCAAGGTCTCTTTGACGGCCGCGACCGCGTCGTCGACCGCCAATCCTTCCGGCAGCGCGAGGATCCTGACCTTCTCTATCTTCCCCGTCGCTTTCAGCAACTTGAGGAAGTACGCCATGTCGAAGTCGTGGAGCGAGCAGAGCCGGCCGAGCAACAATTTGTCCGGATCATCGACAATCCGCGGCTCCGAAAGGCCGAGCGCCACGTCGAGGATGAGGTACTCGCTGAGGTCGAGGTCGAGCAGTCCTAATGGGTCCTCGAGGTGGAGCGTCTCGTAGCCCTCCTTCTCGAGCGCCTTCCCCACCTTGATGGCGAGGCTGTCGGACGGGATCGCCGGGTTGCCGAAGAGGAGCAGTTTCATCGTTTCAGTCCTTCTTATTCCTGTGCCGGATTCGCTTCGCGGCGCTACCGGCTGCTCGCGTATCGCCGGAGAGTTCGAAGGGCCTCCTCCCCGTAGGGGGCAAGGTCACTCCGTTCCCAGGTTCCTCGGAGCCTCGGAACCAACCCCCTCGTCGGCCTTCGCCGTCCTCTTCGCGACGCTCGCCCTTTGGCCGGTAGCGCATCATCCGGCAACGCCATAGATGCGAATCCGCAACCGAGCCTACTTCGTGGAAAACTATTTATATGGATTCCCAAAGGGCTCGCTGTCAGGAGAGGGGTGGACTCTATGGAGAGAGGCGTGAAGCTGGTCCTCGCGACCGCGGCAATCAGCGGGTTCTCGGTCTTCGTCAACCGGTTCGGCGTCGCCGGCATGGACGCGTCCGTCTTCACGACGCTGAAGAACGTCCTCGTCGCGCTCCTCCTCATCAGCACGCTCCTTGCGCTCGGCGAATGGAAGACGCTGAAGACGCTCAGGCAGAAGGAGTGGGGGCGGCTCGCGCTGATCGGCCTCGTCGGCGGCTCCGTCCCGTTCGTCCTCTTCTTCACGGGGCTCCGGCTGACGAGCGCGGCGCAGGGCAGCCTCATCCAGAAGACGATGTTCGTCTTCGTCGCGATCCTGGCGGCCGCCTTCCTGAAGGAGCGGATCGACAAGCGGATAGTGGCCGGTGGAATCCTCCTCGTCCTCGGCAACCTCCTCGTCCTCCGGATGACGGGGTTCACGTTCGGCGCGGGCGACGCGCTCATCCTGCTCGCCACGGCGCTCTGGGCGGCAGAGATAACGTTGTCGAAACGGTTCCTCACCGCAGCGAAAGACCTCCCTGGCCGCGTCGTCGCGCTCGGCCGTATGGGGTTCGGCGCCGCGTTCCTGCTTGTCTACCTGCTCGCCACGCAGAAGATCACGCTCATCAGCGGATTGACGTCGGGCTCGTGGCTCTGGATCATCATGACGAGCGCGCTGCTCTACGGGTACGTGTTCACGTTCTACGAAGGGTTGAAGACGGTGAAGGCGAGCGTCGCCACCGCAGTCCTGCTCCTCGGCACGGTGATCACGACGCTGCTGACGCTCGCGTGGACCGGCGCGGTAGACTGGACGCAGCTCGCGGGAGGGGCGCTCATCCTCGCAGGCACACTCGTCCTGCTCCGCTTCAAGAGCGATACGCCTGCGCCTTCCGCGTGAGTTCCGAGAAGAGCTTGGTGGCCTGGTAGGTCTTCTTGAGCCGCTCGTAGTACGTCGGCTCAATCGTCTTGACCGCCCAGCCCTGGTGGATGACGACGAGATCGCCCGCCTTCGCCTCCGGAACGAGGTCGCCGCTCACCCCGGCCTGGCGGAATACAGTGCGCTCGTACGGCGCGATCCTGAAGGCGCGGTGGCCGTTCTGGAGGAGGATGTCCGTGACGCGGGCGACGTGGACCTTGCAGTACTCGCACGTCCAGAGAGGAAGCTTCGCGTAGCTCCCGTCCCGTGCGTCGATGAAAGCGTTATGGTAGATGATGAAGTAGGCGTCGATGGTCTCCGTCGTGAGCGCCGTGCGCTTCGTCTCATTCGCGATTAGCTCAAGCCTGCGGAACGCGGCGGGGTAGACCTTCTTGAGGAAGACGTCGTCGGTCGCGTCCTCGCGGTCGAGCATCCGCCTCACCTTCGCGAGCTCGCCGTCCGTGACCGCGTGGAGGTGGTCGCGCTGCACCTCGGCGCAGCTGTACGCGTAGCGCAGAAAGAGCTCTTCAGGGGTCATGGGCTCGGTCATGCCGCACCCCCTCGGAGCGTGTCGAGGAACGTCCGCGCCTCGTCCGCCGGCACGGTCTGGACAATCATCTTCGCCTGCACGAGGACGTAGTCGCCGACCTTGACCTCTGGGAGGAGAGTGGTGGACGCTTCCCGCTGCTCCGCCTCGTAGTCGACGGTCGCGAGCTGTTTCTTCGCGTCAATCCTGATGACTTTGCCGGGTATCGCGAGGCACATGCGGCGGGTGGCGCGCGGCGGATTCATAAAAGTATTGGTGGTCGCGACCGCGATGAAAGTCTCACGAACGCACCCCGACGGCTACCGCTCCTGGCGCTGCTCTGGAACCGAGTCTAGTTCAATCGCGGAGAGACTGCAGTGCCGTCTAGGGGG
>JACWAN010000056.1 GCA_014874255.1 Candidatus Woesearchaeota archaeon | reverse complement strand
GGCGACCAGGAGCATGATTGCGAGCGTGGGGAGGAGCATCACCGGGCTGAAGCGGAACCCGAACAGCGTCGCCAAGAGGAGGACGACCAGTCCTTGGAAGACGGCGATCGTCGCTCCGCCGAGGGTGCGGCCGACCATGATCGTGAGCCTGGAAACGGGAGCCACCAGGGTCTCCTTGAGGAAGCCCACGTCAAACATCCGGTCGACCTCGTCGAAGACGAGGAAATGGATATTGTCCGTGCGGAACGTGCCGTGCGCGAGGATGGCGAGCAGCCGCGAGCCATAATCCCGAGCAACCGACGATTTGCCCGGACCGGAGGGGGCAGATGTTCCGCAGCATATCTACAGGGTGTGACCTTGAGTTTTTTGTCGGGATCCAGTGGTTCTTTTAATCTCTGCGAGTCGCTTCTGCCATTCCCACGCGCTCGCGACGATATCCTTTATTGAGTGCTCTGGCTGCCAGTTCAGTTCCTTCTTGATGAGTGCTGCGCTCGCGACGAGACGCGCGGGGTCGCCCGGCCGCCGGGGCCCGACGGTGAAGGGGATGCGCTTTTCGGTGGCTTGCTCGCAGGCCGCGATGACTTCCTTCACGGACTGCCCGTTCTCGGTGCCGAGGTTGTACGCCCTGCTCCCGCCTCCTGTTAGGAGGTGCTTCGCCGCGATCTCGTGTGCGCGCGCGAGATCGAAGACATGGATGTAATCGCGGATGCACGTGCCGTCAGGCGTATCATAATCATCGCCGAAGATAGTGACTGTTTTCCCTTCGGCTGCTGAGGAGAGGATGAGTGGGATGAGATGTGTCTCATGCTCGTGCCACTCCCCGACGCTGTACGCTGCACCGGCCGCGTTGAAGTAACGCAGGCAGACCGACCGGATGCCGTGCGCGCGCTCTGCGTCCGTGAGCATCCGCTCGATGATCGCCTTCGTCTCGCCGTACGGGTTGGTCGGCCGCAGCGGCGCGCTTTCAGAGATTGGCACCTCGTCCGGCTCGCCGTAGACTGCCGCTGAAGAAGAGAAGACAAGCAGCTTCGCGTCCGCTTCGAGCATCGCCGTGAGCAGGTTGACCGCGCCGCCGACGTTGTTCCGGTAGTACTTCAACGGCTCCTTCACAGACTCGCCGACGAGGCTGTACGCGGCGAAATGCATCACCACGTCGATTTTCCGGTCGTTGAACGCGTGGCGGACGCTCTCCGGATAGAGAAGGTCGCCCTCGACGAATGTCGCGCGCTCGTCGACCATCTGCCGATGGCCGGTCGCGAGGTTGTCGAAGACGACGACGTCATAGCCTTTGTCGAGAAGGTATCTCGCCACATGGCTGCCGATGTAGCCCGCGCCGCCCACCACGAGGACCGTTGGCATGTGCCCGTTCTGACTGAACTTTTTTATAAATATTTTCAATGATGTCCATTGACTTGAATGATGCGCCGGGCTTGCGCGGGATATGTCATCTTCTTAAGGTCGAGTCCGGGACTCGTTCTTAGAGCACATCCAGGTATACTCTCTTCGTATCGTCCTGAGGAAGATGAGGCGTAGAGACAGTATCCGGTTGTGACCCGGTCCGTACCCGAAATCCGCTACCGTCCTGAAAAAGTTCCCTGCATTGTGGACGATTGGAATTGGTCTGCCTCCTTCGTCGAGGAATGTCCCGTTCCTTATGCTGAACCTCTCGCGCGTCATTGACGGGATGAAGTTATATTTGCGTCCCAGGTCATGATACCCCTTCCTCGCGAGATAGATGTTGAGGATGAACTGGTCTGGTCCGAACACCTTCCGGTCGCTGATGTTCTCCTCGATGAACGTGCAGAGGTCGATGAACTTTCTCTTCGGTGCGACGATGAGGCCGCCATTGATCGCGGGTCTTTCCCTCAATTCGCGTGTTGCTTCGGCTACGACGCCCTGCTTCAGCGGATTCTTGATGAGCATCTGACGCATGAACGGGTCGAGGAATTCCTCCCGTGTAGCACGGAATTCAACGGGGTGGTCTTTGAAGAGGTTCCCAATCCCCTGCTGAAAGATTATGTCCCCACCATCGCAAGTGAGCACTTGCTCATATTTGCTCTTCAAGAGGAATCGGCGCATATCGCGATACCTGATGTTGACGATATGTCCGTTGGCGACGCATCGGACTGTCTGGGCACCGTGCGCCTTGAGCGCGGCTCGTTGGGCATCAGTGAGGCCATAATCGAATATCACGACGTCGACTGACGCCCTGTCGACGTGATCGAGGAGTGATTGTAGCCATTGCTCTACGAGAAAATCCCCGTATTTTGCGTCGCACGCGGTCATCACGACGAACCGGCTCATGAGGATGCCCTCTTTGCTCACTTGATAAACATTTCCTTTTCATTTCTCAGAATCGACCGAGACGTCTTGTCAGCATCGTCGTCGCTTTCTTTGTCAGGAACCAGATCGTGAGCAGGAGGAGGATGAACCCTGCGAGAACGAGGCCGCCTATCTGAAAATATTCGCCGATTGCGTTGAATGCGACTCCGGAATAGAATCCGAGAAGCACGAGGAAGAGGGAAAATGGCACGCCGATAAGGAGCGCGAAAAAGATGAACTCTCCAAGAGGCATGTTTATCGCGCCGGTCAATATCAATCCCGCGGGCGGCAATCCTGGTGTGAGCTTGATAACGGTGAGCGTCTTGCCCGGATGCCTTCGCAGGCTTTCTTCGAGACGTTTCAGGCGTTGCGGTGTCAGATGCCGAGATTGCTGAAGATACTTGTCAATCACTTTCTTGCGTACGAGATGGCCGATGAAATAGAAGATGAGGTCTGCGAAGAGATTTGCCAAGATTGACAGAAAGAGCACCGCATACACGTTGAAGTAGCCCAGCGAGGCGGCGAAGCCCGCGACATACGCGATGAGGATGCCTTCCACCAACATGATGAGGAAAATGATGGTGTAGCCATGAATCTGAATGAACGCCAATAGACCCGCTGCGGTGCTGAGATCCATGTGCTTGCTCAAAGATGGCGTCTTAATAAATATTCTGGAAGGCCTCTTCGAGGGCGCCTCTCTCCTCGCCTCAGTCCCTGAAGACGACGCCCATGAAATTGTCCACCGTCTGCTCCGTGAGCCACGAGGGCCTGAATCCCTTGAAGTCCTTGCTCTCGGCGACGTCCCGTCCGAGCTTGAGACGGAGCTGGCTGACATGGTGGAAATAGCCTCTCTCCTCGTAATAGTCCGCGAGATATTCCTGTTCGGTCTGGCCGGGGGTGGGGATGAGAAGGGCGTTCTTCACGCCGAGTTCGCAGAGCTCCATGATTGTCGTGTAGCCGGAGCGCGTGATGACGAACTTGGCGCGATTGAGGAGCTCTTCCTGCATCTTTGTCTGGGCGTGATCGTAGAACGTCACGTTTATCGGCATTCTCCTTTGCTTATTCGCGCCTTCGGGGTTTCCCGCCGCGATGACGACCTTGCCTTTGAGCTGGTCCAGCTGCGCGAGTATCTTCTCCTCCAGCACTGTGCGTTGCGGCTCTGGTCCGCTCAACGAGATGAAGTAGTCGATGTCTTTTTTCAGTGACTTTCGCTTGATGTGCGACAGGATTCCGATGTAGCGGATGCGTGCGCTCGGGAAGAACCGCAGGTTGTGGCTCAGGTTCCCGCTGATGTTCCTTTTCTTGAAGTCGGGGACGATGACGTACTTATAGCGTTTCATCCTCTCTGCGAGCCAGAGCTCGTTTATCAGCTCAGGGACTTTATAAGACTTGAACCGCAGCTGGTGATTGATGAGATATGAGTTTTCTTCGCTGTCATACACGTCGTAGCGGCAGTCGGAGATGACCTTGTCATACCCGCCTTTCTTGATAATCAGCTGCGAGATGGCGCGCGCTTCCTCCAGGCTGCGGAGCATCTTCGGCATCAGGGAGATGAACCGGAAGGTGAAGAATGGCGTCTTGGTGTAGGGCGAAGCGACGCTCGGGACGTCGAAGTACTTGCAGCGTTGCTTGAAGTGCAAGCGCAGGATGCGCAATGAGCGCCCCGTGGAGATGATGTCCACGCTGTGGCCGTCGTCCAGCAGGCGCGTGATGAGAGGAATGTCACGCGTCGCGTGGCCCAGGCCCCAGTCAAAGACCCCGAAAAGAATCTTCATGCGTTCTTGTGGCATCGGAGAATTTAAAATCTTTTCTGTGCTTCAATCCTGTTCTTCCTTCGATACCCTTTCCAGTGAACTCGCTCGACGAATCATATCTGTATCCTCTCGAACAGCGCGCTGCCGATGACGAGGAAGACGAGCGTCACGGCTGCGAGGACGGCAATGTCAAGGGCGAGCCCGAAGTGCGCCGCTCCGCCGAGGAGGGCGCGGAGGCCGTCGACGCCGTAGCTGAGCGGGTCGACCGACGCGATGACGGTGAGCGCTTCTGGCAGGCCGTTGAGCGGGAACAATGCCCCTGAGAGGAAGAAGAGCGGCATGAGGAGGAAGTTCATGATGAGCTGGAAGCCCTGCATGTCCTCGAGGACCGAGCCGATCGCCGTTCCCAATGCGGTGAAGAGGAGGGCGACCAGGAG
>JACWAN010000055.1 GCA_014874255.1 Candidatus Woesearchaeota archaeon | reverse complement strand
CACGAAGACCCTCTCCTTCGGAGTCTTCGTTGCCACGGCGAGCCTTGTGCTCGCCCGGGGGACATCCCCCCTCGTCGCGCTCTGCCCCTCCTTCCTTGCTTGCCTCGCCCTCTGGCCGGTGACGACTCCATTCGCCTAAGCGTCAAGAGCACAGAAAGAGATATAAACCAGCGGCCGGCGGAGAAGGACAGAGGCGACTCGCGGAAGCGGCAACGATGGATCTCGACGCAGCGGTCAAGACGGTCACGGGGAGCGACGAGTACAAAGCGTTCTCGAAGGAGAATCCTGAGTATCGGCTGGCGCATGCGTTCTCGATGCACGCTCCGGGCGAGGGGTTCGCGTGGCAGTTCGGCTTCTATTCCTCCAAGACGAAGAAGCTCGTCGTCTTCAAGACCGCGCCGGTGGAAAAGCTGCCGGAGGACGACGCATTCAACAAGGGAGAGGAGATCGAGGCGCTCGACCTCACCGCAGTCAAGCTCTCGCCGGAGGAGGCGGAGCGGAAGGCGTTCGGCTTGAAGGAGGAGAAGTTCCCCGCCGAGCAGGTGACGAAAGTCATCCTCGTGCTGCAGCGGCTCGATCGGCAGGTGTTCAACTTCACGCTCGTCACGATGACGTTCAACATCCTCAACGTGCGGGTCGACGCCGCTTCCGGTGAGATCGTCAGCGCGGAGATGCGCTCGATCATGAGCTTGCGCAGGAAAGAGGACGACGAGAAATAGTTCTGGTTTGCTGAGCGGTGTTGCGGAGGAATGCCGCGGTGCATTGTTGCTCATCCCTCGCAACGTATTGCCGAAATGCGCCTGCATGAATCGGCGCATTTCGTGGTTTTAGTCCAAGGCAGCATTCCTCCTTTTGTCGAAGCTTCCTCTTAACGAAGACGACGGACAAGACGATAAACGACGAAGAAGATTTCTTTTCAGCACTTGTGGCGTATAGTTTCGCTCGCGCAGTTTCGCAGGGTATACGTTCGCGTGTCTAGTTCAACGGCTATACATTCCATGCCAACAGAATATATAAACCGGGAGAACCGGGAGAAGGGACAGTCGTGCGCGTCACGACGACGTTCGAAGGGGAGTCATCATGGTGAAGAACATCAGTTACGAAGCCAAGATCAAGAGCGCATCCCTCAACTCCTTCATCGAAGATGAGGAGTGAGGAGCGAAACGTTTTAAAGCGCGCGTCCGCTCGCCGGGCGGATGGAGGCGTACGTCCACTGCCTCTCGCCCGAGGGCGGGACGCTCAGGATTCTCTTCTCGGGCTGCGACTATCGGTGCAGGTACTGCAATACGCCGCGCCTCGTCGAGTTCCGCACGGAGGAACGGATGGCGACGCGTGACGTCGCGACAGCCATCGACGCGTCCGGGTGCGGCAGGGTCCTCTTCTCCGGCGGCGAGCCGCTGCTCCAGCGTGCGGCCCTGGTCGAACTCCTCAGGCATTGCAGGACGAAGGGGCTGCAGACCGCGGTCGACACGAACGCGTCGAAGCCGGAGGTCGTGGAACAGCTCCTTGATGAGGGACTGGCGGACGAGCTGCTCGTCGACCTCAAGGCGACGCCGGCGCTCTTCGCCAAGGTGACGCGCGCCGGCACGTTCTTCAAGCCGGCAGAGGAGTTTCACGATGAGTTCATGGAGTCGCTCGCGCTCCTGAAGGAGTACGGGAGGAAAGGCGGAGGGAAGACGAGCATCTCGTTCCGGACGGTCGTGACGCCCGGCCTCCTCTACAGGAAGGAAGACATTCTCGAACTGGCGGCGATGCTCGACGGCTTCCCGGGAGAGTGGACGCTCGCGCCGTTCCGGCCGGACGTGACGCTCGACCCCGCGCTCAAGGGCGTAGAGCCGCCCACGACGCGGTTCCTCGAGACGCTCGCCGGCTTCGTCCGGAAAACGCACCCGGCGCTGCGAGTGGAAGTGGAAGAGATCCTGCGACCGATACGGCCGATCGACGACCGAATCAACGAGTGAGGAACGGAGCGAGCTCTTTCCAGACGAGCGTGTGGACCTCCTCGACGGTCTTGACCTTCTCGATCGGCGAGACGTCCGGATCGAGCAGCGCCTTCTCGCCGAGGCCGGGCTTCATGCAGTCGATGATTGTCCAGGACGGGTCGTGCTGCGCCGCGTAGAGGTAGCTCGCGGCCGCCTTGCGGAGGTGGTCGATATCCTCCTCGTGGATGTCCTTCTTCCCGCCGGCGAGGTAGCCGCGCCGTTCCTTGCGGGCGATGAGCTGCTGCGCGACGAAGGGATGCATGGAGAGCAGGAGCACTCGGTCCGGCTTCGGGATGCGGAGCTCCCCGTACTCGAGCTTCTCGACATAGCCGATGATCGCGGCCCGTTCCTGGTCGTCGGCTGCTTTCGCGCCTTGGTGGCCGAGGTTGCTCGTCGTGTACCGGTTGCTCAGGACGAGTTTCCCTTCCGCGAGCCAGCGCCTAATCGCGGGCGCCTCATCATACCGGTCGAGCGCGTAGAACAGGGAGGCGACCTTCGGCGGCACTTCCGTCGAGGAGCCGTACTTGCCGGTCAGGTACTCGCGGACGAAGTAGCTGCCCGGCTTGTCGTACTGCGGGAAGTCCGCGGTCTCGAACGCGACGCCCGCCTTCCGCAACCGGTCGAGCGCGAGGCGGAACTGCGTGCCTTTCCCACTGCCGTCCGTGCCTTCGATGACGACGAAGACTCCTTTCATTTCAAGACTCCGTTCATTCCAGGGGGTGGGACCCGCGCCGATTATATAGTTTACGGGCTCGCGGGGCTCTTCGGCGAATTCGCCTCCGGCGGTGTCGCCGGCTGCTCGGCAATCGCTCGGAAAGCCGCTGCACCGGTCACCCCCGGAGGGGGCAACCCCCCGACCCTCTTCCGCCGTTTTCTTTGCATGCCTCGCCCTCTGGCCGGCGACACACCATTCGCCTAAGAGCCGGCTCGTGGAAAAAACATTTAAACGAGGGAGGACCGCTCCGGAGAGAGGGAAGGGACGGCGGAGGGGGTCGCGGCATGCTCATCGGTCTCACGGGGAAGAACTGCGCCGGCAAGGACGCCGTCGCGGACGTCCTCGAACGGCACGGGTTCGAGCGCCACAGCCTCTCCGACGCGATCCGCGCGGAGATCAAGCGGCGCGGCCTCGAGATGACGCGGGACGCGCTCATCCGCACGGGGAACGAGCTCCGCGCGAAAGAGGGACCGGGCACGCTCGCGCGGCGCATCCTTTCCATGGTCAAGACGGACAAGGCGGTCGTCGTCAGCGTCCGGAACCCGGACGAGGTCGTCGAGCTGCGGAAACGCGAGGACTTCGTCCTCGTCGGCGTGGACGCGCCGGTCGGGCTCCGGTTCCAACGCAATCTGGAACGCCGACGGGAGCAGGCGCCGACGACGCTCGCGCGGTTCGTCGCGGACGAGGAGCGCGAGAACACGGCGGACCCGAACAGCCAGCAGCTCGACACGTGCCTCGGGCTCGCGGACAGGATCATCGTGAACGACGGGACGAAGGAGGAGCTGAAGCGGAAGGTGGACGCGCTCCTGAAGGAGGTCGGAGCATGAAAACTGGAGCGAAGACTGCGAAGGGACGGTCGATGAAGACGAAGGGGGGCGCGACGCTCCAGTACGGCCAGCACCCCGACTATGAGCGTCCGGACTGGGACGAGTACTTCCTCGAGATCATGCGCACGGTCGCGAAGCGCGCCAACTGCGACCGCGGCCGGAGCGGCGCCGTCCTCGTGAAGGGGAAGCAGATCATCGCGACAGGGTATGTGGGCGCGCCCGCGGGGCTGCCGACGTGCGACGAGGTCGGCCATCTCATCAAGGTCGCGTACGACGAGCGCGGCGGTCAGCACGAGCATTGCGTCCGCACTACTCACGCGGAGGCGAACGCGATCGCGCAGGCAGCCCGCAACGGCATCTCCACGGACAACGGGACGATCTACTGTCGGATGGAGCCGTGCCTCGACTGTACCAAGCTCCTCATCAACGCGGGGATCAAGCGCGTCGTCTGCGAGCGCCGTTATCATGCTGCGCATGACAGCAGGGAGATGCTCGCCAAGGCGGGCGTGAAGCTCGAGGTGCTGCACGACGAGGAGCAAGAATACGAGCCGAAATAGTCAACGCGAAAGCGTGACGCCGTTCTGCCCATGATAACGCGAGTTGTTGTTCTCGTCGAGCGGCGATTCGAGAAGACGATATGTGAGCGCAGGCAGGGGCATCTTCTGCTTGAGGAGAGAGGGGAATTTCATCTGGCATTCGAGCGTGATGGTCAGGGTGTCGCCGGGCATGATCAACGGCGCGGCAGTATGGAGGCGGAAGGGCGGATACACTTCTCCCGGCCGGCCGAGGGATTCGGGCAAGTAACCGACCCTGTCTAATGGTATGATCACGGATTCTCGTGTCGAGGCGAGGAAGAACGTATCGAGCGAGGAGAATGGCGACCCTTCCTCGGGCAAGGTGACTGCACGGAAGGCCTTTCCAATCGTCTCCGGGTGCTTCTTCGAGAGGAAGGTCTTGCCGTCATAGACGAGTATCCTCTCGGCAAGTGTGAGTGGCGTGGAGCAGCCGGTCCCTTCCGAGGCTGTCGAATCGATGGTCAGTTGAGCGGGGGACTCTTCCGCACCGACCAGCGTGTTCGCGAGGACGGATATCGTGACCGGGATACGTCCATGGAATCCTTTGCCGCCTTGGAGGTCGTCATCCACGAGACGGATGCCGAGTCCCATCCTCGCATAGCTGCTGCGCGAGTAGACCCCTCCGAAGAAGAGTGGAGGGATCCGCACTTCGTTCCGGAGAAAGGCGATGAAGTGCATGCCTCTCGGGAAGATCCATGAACCGGTGATCGGATCGGGTGCGGAGGGGCGGTAATGCTCTGCGAGGAAATCCTCGAGCGGTTCGGCGTCAGAGGCGTCCGCAAGCGCGACAGGCGCCGACCGGGGACGTTGGACCCAGACCTCCTCGAGACCCATATTGACCGAGGCGGCCTGGATGTCAGGATGAAGGCCCAGATCCATCACTCCATCCTGAATGGCCCTCAGGAAGTCCTTGCGAGAAAACATCGGAGAAGAGATTAGTGACTATTTTATAATGGTTATTTTTTCATATGATCTCGAGCAGCTTCGTCTTGGCCGCGCGGCCGGTCTTGATGACGGCTTTCTTCTTCAGGAGTTTCGAGAAGTATTTCTCGATGGCGTCGTTCGCCTTCCCCTCGACCGGCGGCGCGTGGACCGCGACGAGGAAGACGTCGTCCGCCTCGTCGTAGGAGAGGATCTCGGTCTTCCTGCTGTTCGGCTTGACGCGGATGAGAAAGCGATGCTTGCCGCTGAGCAGGGACACAGGATCCATGGTTCCTAGTTCGCGTCGCGCCACGTGTGGCCGCAGGAGAGGCACTTGAGGAACTTCGTCTCCGCCTCGTCGCCTGCGCGGGTCTGCGCGGTCCAGTAGCCGGCCTGGTGGTGGCCGCACTTGGGGCAGTCCACCTCGGTGACGGGCAGCTTCCGGTCGTCGTCGGTGACGACGGCGATCTCGCTCTTGTCCGCGGCTTTCTCAGAGATGGAGGCGTTCTCCTTCCGGTTGGCGTAGCCGCAGCTGCATGCGAGGAACCGCTTGCCTTTCTCCTGCTTCGGCTTCAGGATGGCGCCGCACTTCGGGCAAAACAGCATAACGCTCTTGGGCAAACGGGCCCTTTAAAAATATTGCGTTTGGGTCGGCTCTTAGGCGAATGGCGTCGTCACCGGCCAGAGGGCGAGGCAAGCAAGGAAGGAGGGGCAGAGCGCGACGAGGGGGGATGTCCCCCGGGCGAGCACAAGGCTCGCCGTGGCAACGAAGACTCCGAAGGAGAGGGTCTTCGTGCGCCGGAATCCTCCGGATTCCGAACATCCCGGTAGCGTCCCGCTACCGAGGACCTACGGGGAGGAGCGCTTTCGAGAGGAGAAGCGATTGCCGAGCAGCCGGTGACGACCACGAACGTGATTCGCCTAAGAGCCGTTTGGGTCTGCTCCGTTGACATCATGGCTGCCACGGAGAGATCGTTCTCCCTCCGGTCCGAGACACTGACGGCCGCTCACGATTATGGCTCGGCGCCATGTTCGCGCCCGACTCTTGTTCCAAGGCGGCATCCTCGATGATGACAACGGGAACGGCCAGTTAGCTTCTCGATGAGAAACGGATAGTTCATCCGCCGAGGAGGATGGTCGGGCTGACGGTCTGGGGGCCGTCGAGGAGGCAGGAGCCCCACGACTGTCCGGGAGCGGGGCCGCCGGAGAACGAGCATGAATACAGGTCCACCGCGAAGATCTTGATCCAGCCCAAGTAAGGGATGCGGAGGACCGCGCGGCCGACGACGGCCTGTTCGGGGATCCGCTGCTCGTTGAGGTCGGGCGCGATGATCTGGCCCGGGTTGTTGTCGCCCTTCGAGGCGAGGTAGGTCGTGTTCCCCGCCTCATTGTAGCCGACGAAGCGGTGGATGATCGGGTAGGGCTTCCCGCTCCAGTAGACGATGATCGTTCCTTTCTGGACGTCGGCGGGGTTGACGCCGGCGAGGAGCATGATGTCGCCCTTGTTGAAGCCGTCCTTGAACGGGTAGGCGAGGAAGTCGAACTCCGTGATGTTGCGCGCGAGGTAGAAGTCCTGCGCCTGCCCCCACCAGCCCTGGAAGTCCGACGGGTGGTGCTCCATGCTGCTGCTCACGACCGCGACGACGGGGAACTTGGTGCCGAGCGCGAGGCCGAGGCCGGGGTAGAGGAGGAACTTGATGATGATGAACGCGAGGACGATGTTCACCGCCCAGGAGGCGAGCGAGTCCTCGTACCAGAGGAAGCGCCAGGCGCGCTTGAGCGTGGTCCGCCAGCCAGGGTTCGTCGCGGGCGCGTCCGCGCCGTTCGTCTTCGCCTTCACGGCCTTCCGCAAGCGTCTCGCCATGGTTTTCCCGGCGACGGGCGCACTTTAAAAGTTTTCTGGAAGGGAGGGGTCTGTAGAAAATGGCGGCATCGGCCTCAGTCGTTCTTCGAACTCCTGACCCTCGCGTTCTTCGAACACGAGTCTTAAGGGTGAGCGTCGCTGCCGAAAAAAGGAGCGGACGCGGCGGGGGACGCCCCATCGTCGCTGACGCTCCGAGTCTCCTCGTGTGACTCGGAGACATCCGGGAAGGACCCGCACGATCGGGAAAGACGCGCGGAGAGCGAACTGGGCGCGGCGATGAGGTCAGAAAGCCAAGAAGAAGGGGGGCGGACGCTAGAACAGCAGTTCGACGGCTTTCGCCTTGACCGCGTTCGCCTCGAAGTGCGTCGGCCAGACGCCTTTGCGCGCGAGGAGGACGTCCTTCCGGAGCGGCATCTTCCGGTACGCTTGGCGGACGAGGTTGAGCGGGTAGAAGCCGATCAGCCCGACGGGCGCTTGCGCCTCGGCCGCGAGGAGGTCGAGGAGCTTCTGGTTCTCCGGCCGGCCGTGCAGCCACTTCTTGTTCACGGCCGCCATCCGTCTCGCGAGCCGCTTGTCCCAGAGCTGGCCGGTCCAGAGCGGGCCGGCGGATTGCGTCTGCCGGCCGCAACAAGTACGGGAATTAATGGTGCTAGTACTGATCCCGAGACAACGCGGACAATAGTGCAGGTACTTGTGCTGCCGCAGCACCGCGTCCGTCGCCTTCTTCCTGCGCTCGTTCAGGAGGAAGACGCGCATGTAGTGGTCCTTGCTGTAGGAGTAGACCGGCACCAAGGCCTTCTCGTACTGCGCCGCGATGAGCTGCGCCTTGCGGATGAGTATCCTGAGGCCGACGTCGTGCATCAGGTGGTTGCGCATCGGCTCCGCCCAGTACTTTCGCCTGCCCGCGTCAGGATAGGTGCCGGCGAGCGCGCTCGTGTCCGTAGCGGTGACGGCGAGGATGCCGCCGCGCTGCAATCGCTTGACTGCGGCGTCCAGGAACGGGTTCGGCGTGCCGAACGGGTCGAGGTCGATGTACGTGAATCCCGTCGAGTCGAGGAGGAACTTGTTCGCCTCTGTGCAGCTCACTTCGATCTCGTCGCAGTTCAAGCCTTTGTCGTTCAGCTCGATGTTCTTCCTGATGAGCGCGGCCGCCTTCCCGTCGTAGTCGTTGGCTGCGAGCTCTTTCACCAGCCCGCGCTCCAGCTCGACGAGGAACCGGCATTCGCGAATCCCCGTGCCTGCGAGCGGCGAGCCGATGGAGAACCCGTCGAAGGGCTTCGCGGTCTCGTCCTCTACGGCGGCCTTCGCGGTCTTCGTCGTGCCTTCCTTCCTGCTCTTCGCCAGCCGCTCTTCCCCGACCGTCTTGAGGAGCAGCACGGAGACGTCGCGGTTCAGCTTCATCACGGGGTTGTAGAAGACCTCCATCTCCTTGGAGACTTTGGCCGCGACCGGCACCCGGACGGTGGCGGCTCCCTCGGTGATCGTCGTGTACGCGGTCTTGAAAACCATGGACGCACCTGTCGCTCATCCCTTCCTGTCCTGAGAACCTTATCCGATGATCCTGACGAGTCCGGCGCGGTAGTCGAGCGGGTAGGCGAGCGTCAGCTCGTCGCCGGTGAGGCCGCCGTCCGTGGAGTGGAGCGTGGCGAGGACGCCGCGTTCGCTCATCCCTTCGTAGCTGTCGGTGCCGTTCACCTGGCCGAGCGTCACGTTCCCGACGCTGAAGCTCGTCGCGGTGCCGAGCGTGATCGTGACCGGAAGGAGCTCTTCGTCCGCGCCGGGCAGGGCGAGGCTGCGCAGCTCGATCCACCTGCTCGCATTCGTCTGGTTCTCGTCCGGGAAGAGGATCTCATGGTAGTGGTTCAGGACGAGGGGGACATCCGCCCCGTCGATCGAGCCGTCGTCGTCCTGGTCGACGCTGATCCGGGTCATGCTCCTGGCGGGCGACTCGTTGAGGAGGATCGCGATCCGGACAGCGGAGCCGTCGAGGTCGAGCGTGCCGTCCAGGACCGAGCTGTTCCCGACCGTCTGGTGCGTGTCGACGGGGAGGACGACATACTGCTGGTTCGTCGCGACGTCGCGGAGCTGGAGCGTGTCGCCGAGCGTGCTCGCCCCGTCGAGCTCGAAGACGTGGGTGAGGCCGCTCCGCGTGGTGACGAGGAACTCGTCGTTGACCGCGATGCAGTAGTCGGATGCAGAGGCGCATTCCTTGACGTGGAGCGGGTAGCCCCGCTCGCCCCAGCCGGTCGTGCTGGCGAAGGGGAGCGTGACGGGCGTGCCGCTCGCGTCGCGGAAGTCGATGTACGCGCCGTTCTTGCCGGCGCGGAGCGTCACGGTGTCGTTCGGGCTCTGGTCGAGGCCGTCGTACGCGATGTCGAAGAGCGGGTTGAGGAGGATCGAGTCGTTCTTCAGCTTCTCCCGGAGGGTCTGGCCGGGCCCGATCCTGACGCCGTCGCCGTCCGGGGCGGGCGCGAGGTAGCGTATCATGACGCTCCACGGGTCGACCTGGACGTGCGTGTGCGCGAACCCGACGCCGTCGACGTAGAGGACCGAGCCGTTCGCCAGGGTGAGGTACTGCTGGATGTTCTGGCCGTAGAGCTCGATGCTCGTGTTGGTGGCGTCCTTCACGACGTAGGTGTGGCCGAAGAAGCTGAGCTGCTGCCCGATGAGCGCGGGGAAGGAGCCGTCCTGGAGCAGGTACGCGTACTCGAACATCGGCGCGTCCTCGGCGAAGAAGAGCTCGCTCCCCATGACGCCGGTGACCGGGTCGCGCACGTACTGGAGCTCGCCGCTCGACTCGTTCCCGAAGTCGAACCGGACGTAGTCGTCGGCGCGGAGCGTCTGCCCCGCGATGCTCGGCTGCGGGCCCGCGAGCGTGGTGAGCTGGTGGCGTGTCAGGAGGGGGAGGACGTCCGCGATCGTCTTGCCGAAGAGGAACGGGTGGAGCGCGTCGCCCGCGACGATGCCGCCCGGCGCCTGGCGGACGAAGAGCGTCGTGTTGAGGAACTGCCGGATGATCGGGCCGTTCGGGTTCAATCCCTCAGAGGGGACTGGCCGGGTGGCGGGCGGCTCGGTGTGCGGGATGTCCGGCCGTACCTGGTCTGAGCCGTTCGCTGCCGGCGGCGTGACCGTCGTCGTCCCGTTGTCGACGAGCTGGTTCTGCGCGCACGCGGCGAGGCCGAAGAGCAGGACGAGGAGAGAGATGAAGCAGAGGAGTTGGAGAGGAGAGATGACGGAAGGGTGCGGGAGGCGTTTCGTCGACGGGCGGGACATGGATGACGGAACCGCGGCGGACGTTTATAAATATTGCTGGTGGGACTCCTTTTCCGAGGGAAAAAAGTTGGTCGGAGCTGAGGAATGCCGCGGAGCATTGTTGCTCGTCCCTCGCAACGTATTGCGAAAAATGCCCTGCATAAATCGGACATTTTTCTGGTTCTGTTCCAAGGCGGCATTCCTCTAGGATGACTGATGAAAAAAAAAAAAAAAAAGTAAGAAGAAACT
>JACWAN010000054.1 GCA_014874255.1 Candidatus Woesearchaeota archaeon | reverse complement strand
TGGGACAACACCACCCAGGTGAACATCACCGCTGACCTGCGGCTGGGGAACGGCACGGCGGCCGGCCAGATGTACGCCAGCGGCGGCGATCTCGTCATCAACACGAGCGGCAGCCTCAACCTCTCCGCGACGGCCGTCAACGTCCTCGGGAACCTCACCATGGGGAACTACTCCATCACCGGTCTCGCCACGCCGGTCGACGGCTCGGACGCGGCGACGAAAGCGTACGTGGACAGCGCCGCGGGCGGCGCCATCGTCGAGATCGCCTCCTACACGGCCGCGGGCAACTACACGTGGACGAAGCCCGCCGGCGTCTCCCACGTGATGATCGAGATGGTCGGAGGAGGAGGCAGCGGCAGCGGCGGGTACAGTTCGTCGTATAGTTCGTCGTATATTTTTGGCGCTGGTGGTGGCGCTGGCGGGTACTGCAAGAAGTACCTGGACGTCTCCGCAATCGCGAACCTCTCCATCACCGTCGGGGCAGGAGGAGCGCACGTCGCCAATACAACTACTGGAAATAACGGCAGCAGCACCTCGGTGAACGGCACCTACTTCGCCAACGGCGGCGGCGGAGCGCTGGGTGTTGGTACTTACCCTGTCGGCGGCTCCGGCGGCAACGCTTCCGGGTGCGATCTCAATCTGGACGGAAGCGATGGTTTCTCAGCGATAGGTACTACTAGTACTTATTATTTTGGTGGTTCAGGTGGGGCTTCTTTCTTCGGAGGGGCCGGCAAAGGCGGTTCAACAACTACTGCTGCTTATAAGCCCGGTTCTTCGGGAACCAGCGGAAGCGGTGGCGGAGGAGCATACTATGGTTACTACAGCGGCGCGGGCGGCGACGGACTCGTGGTACTCACAGAATACAAATAAACGATGCCGGGGATGATGCGGGGATGATACGCTCGACCAGTCAAAGGGGATGCTGACCGCGGCCAAGACCAGGGGAGGAAGCGGATCACGCAGCCGCCGCACCCCCGGCAAGCTTCAAACGACCATTTTTTTCCCCGGAACAAGACAACAAGGTGGATTGATGGAACGCGCCGACCAGAAAAAACGCCCGGCCAGCCTGACGGCCCTCTCCACCTCCGCGTTCCTCTTCGCGCTCCTCGCAGCGGCCGCGGCCGCGTCGCCCGCCATCAACTTCGTCAGCCCGACGCCGGCGAACAACTCCTACATCAACACGTCGAGCGTCGTCGTCAACGTCTCTGCGGACGAGAACGTCTCCTCCTGCATGCTCTATGTGGGCAATCCGACGGTCGGCGACGGCTCGGACGGGAACCTGACCGTGACCGCGGCGAACACGGTCGTCAACAACTATACCTATCTCACTGCGAACGCGTCCGCGGGGAGCGCATCCCTCATCGTGAGCAACGCGTCCGGTTTCAGCGCGGGGGACGAGGTCCTCGTCGTCCAGTCGCAGAATTACACGAACGGCACTGCGGGCGCGTACGAGTTCGCCCGCGTCGCCTCCGTCAGCGGGACCAGCGGGACGAACCTCACACTCACCTTCCCGCTGACGAACAGCTACTACGCCGGCAGCCATGGCACTACGACGTCGACGACGGCGCAGGTGGTGCGCGTCCCGCAGTACCGGAACGTCACGGTGAACAGCGGGGCGAGCATCACCGCGAAGACGTGGGACGGGTACAGCGGCGGCATCGTCGCGTTCAGGGCGACGGGGACCGTTATGATCAACGGTTCCATCGACGTCTCGGCCGATGGATTTTATGGTGGTGAGAGCCACTTTGGAGCGAGCAGCGGAGGCCTTACCGGCTCGGAGGCGGGTGAAGCTGATGTTTTATCAGGCACTACTGGCGGCGGCGGCGGCCACGCGACCAACGGTACTGCCGGCGACGGCGCGGGCGGCGCTCCTATTGGCTCACCTGACCTGTCAGTCCTCACGTTCGGCGGCGGCGGCGGCAGCGGCGGAAGCAGTGGTTGTCACATAATTCTTAATATGACTTTTTGCACCTACAGCGGCGCTGGCGGCAGCGGCGGCGGCATCATCTTTATCGTCGGCTCTAATATCAGCAGCAGCGGCAGCATCCTCGCCGACGGACAGGATGGTCAGGTCGGCGATCCCGGTTTCCAAGTCGGCGGCGGCGGCGCTGGCGGCGCGATTTACCTCCTCGGAAACTCTGTCACAATGGGCACTGTCAACGCTTCCGGCGGCAGCGGCGGCGGCGGCAACGGCAGCGTCGGTCGTATCCGCGTGGACGCGCTTAATGCTTCGGGGAGCACGACGCCCGCGTCGTACAACGGGACGTACAACCCCTTCTCTGACGCACCGAACGCCGCGTACAGCATGACCGTGCACAACGCGGACGCGTCGACGACCGCGAACATCACCGTCGCAGGCTTCACGGGCGGAACTAATTATTCGTTCTCTGCCGTCTGCACCGACGCCGGCAACAACACGAACACGACGGAGACGCGGACGATCACCCTCGGCACGCCCACGCTCGGCGTGAGCGCACGCATCGACCCCGCGACGACCGCGCTCACGAACGACACGCTCACAGGCTATTGCAACGGCTCGGACAGCTACGGGTACAACCTCACCTACAACTACCAGTGGTGGCTGGACGGCGCGCTCAACGCGAGCGGGACGACGGCCAGCAGCCCGCAGGGCGTCGAGGTGAACGCGGCGAACGTCACCACCGGCCTGGCGCTCGGGCAGAACTGGACGCTCAGCTGCCAGGCGAACAACTCTTTCTTCAGTTCTGCGTGGCTGAACAGCAGCGTGACGGCGATCGTCCCGCCGCCGAGCCTCTCCCTCCTCGGCCCGGTGAACGGCTCCCTGCTCCCCGTCACGCCCGGGCAGAACGTGAGCATCAACTTCAGCATGACGAAGGACGGCGCGAACCTTTCGAGCAACGTGACCGTGACGAACGTCACCGTCGGCGGACTGCCCTGCTCGTCGCCGCAACTCGCGTACACCGGCAGCTATTGGCAGGTGAACTGCACGACGAGCGCCTCGTGCCGGGACAACGCCGACCTCTACGTCCAGGCGAACGACACCACGGGAGCGCTCGCGGACGCGACGGCGACGGACGCGTACGCCTTCCCGCCGCCACCCGTGGTCGCTTTCCACGGCGGCACGACGATACGCTTCTTGGGCGGAAAGATGGTGTTCAGGGGATGATGCCGATGACGACACGACACGAGGAGGCGCACGCGACGAAGCGATCCCCGCTCCCCGGCGGGCTCCTCTTCGCGCTCCTCTTCGCGTTCCTCTTCGCGCTCCTCGCAGCGGCCGCGGCCGCCTCCCCGTCGAACCCCGTGCAGGTGGCGTACTACGCGAACAACACAAGCATGTTTCAGCCCCAGTCAGTCTTTGTTTCTGGCAACTACGCGTACGTCGCTTCCGGGAATTATTCGTTGACGATTTTTAATGTGTCTAATCCTTCTTCTCCGGTGCAGGTCGCCTTCGTCCAGAACACCACGAGCCTACAATCAGCCGCGTCAGTTTTTGTTTCCGGCGGATACGCGTACGTCGCATCACTGGGCACCACCACCAACGGTTCTCTGACCGTCTTCAATGTCTCGGATCCTGCGCATCCAGTGCAGATTGCCTATGTGACCAACGACACTAGCCTGAATTCTCCCGAATCGGTGTTCGTCTCAGGTCACTACGCGTACGTCACGACCTTCGCTGGCTCCTCGTTGACCATCTTCGACGTATCCGACCCTTCGAATCCTGTGCAGGTGGCGTATTACTATGCGAATAGCCCTTACTCCGTTTTCGTTTCCGGCGGCTACGCGTACGTCTCGAATTGGGGCTGTAGCATGGACATAAACGACGTGTCGAATCCCTCCAATCCGGTATGGGATGGAAACTTTTACAATGCGAGCATTGCGTGCGATCTGCCGTCCATCTTCGTTTCCGGCGGCTACGCCTACCTCGCGGCTTACGCTAACGGTGGCCTGCTCGTGCTGAACGTGTCCAATCCTTCGAACCCTGTGGAGGTCGCGTACGTCCACGATAACACGAGCATGTATCTTTCAACTTCGGTCTTCGTCGCGGACGGATATGCCTATATCACTTTAGGAGGTAACAACTCGCTGTCGGTCTTCGACGTCTCGACGCCATCGACCCCGACACAAGTTGCCTCCGTGCAGAACGCCACGAGTCTCCCTTGGCCGAACTCGGTCTTCGTCTCTGGCGGATACGCGTACGTCGCATCAGCGGGCAATCCCACGCACGGTTCATTGACGGTGTTCAACGTCTCGTCGTCGTATAACGCCTCGCTCCTCGGCCCGGTGACCGGCTCCCTGCTTCCCGTCACGCCGGGGCAGAACGTGAGCATCAATTTCAGCATGACGAAGGACGGCAGCAACCTGACGAGCAACGTGACCGTGACGAACGTCACGGTGTGCGGACTGCCCTGCTCGTCGCCGCAGCTCGCGTACACCGGGAGCTATTGGCAGGTGAACTGCACGTCGTCAAGCTCGTGCCTCGGCAACGCCAGCATCTACCTCCAGACGAACTATACCATTGCCGAAGTCCTCACCACCGACAGCTTCCTCGCGAGCGCGACGGCGACCGAGGCGTACGCGTTCCATACGTATAACTTCTCGCTCCTCGGCCCGGTGAACGGCTCCCTGCTTCCCGTCACGCCCGGGCAGAACGTGAGTATCAATTTCTCGTACGCGAAGGACGGCGCGAACCTGTCGAGCGGCGTGTCCGTGACGAACGTCACGGTGTGCGGACTCGTTTGTTCGTCGCCGCAGCTCGCGTACACCGGCAGCTATTGGCAGGTGAACTGCACGACGAACGCCTCGTGCATGAGCGATGCCGATCTCTATCTTGAAGCGAACGACACCGCCGACGATGTCCTCGCGAACGCCTCGGCGACGAACGCGTACGCCTTCCCCGCCCCGTTCCCCGCAATCAACTTCTCCGCGCCGACGCCGGCGAACAACACGTTCTCGTCGAACACGAGTTTCGTCTTCAATGTGAGCGTGAACGAGACTGGCTCGCCGCTCAGCAGCTTCGTCTGGGATTGGAACGGGACGAACACGACGGTCTATGACGGCAGTCTCGTCCTCTTGCTGCAGCTCGACAACGTCTCCGGGTTGGGCGAGAATGCTAGTTCTTCGACGGTCGCGGATGTCAGCGTCTCTGCGAATGATGGCGGGTGTCAGGAGGAGAACACGCCTGTGCGTTGTAATTGGACGACGGGCAAGACGGGGAGCGCGCTCAGTTTCAATGGCGTGAACGATTCGGTGAGCGTGCCGGACAGCGCCGGTCTCGATCTGACGAGGAACTTCACGGTCGAGGCCTGGTTCAAGCCGAGCAGCATGTTCAATGCGTCGAGCAGCAATTATGAGGGTTTGCTCGACAAGGGCGCGTACAGCCTCTTCCTCGACCCGAGCGACGGCAAGCTCAAGTTCGACATGGACAGCGACGCCGCGAAAAGCTGGAGCGCGGTCGGGTCAGGGATGAACAACGTGGTCGACGCCTTCGCGACGTACGACGGGCAGCTCTATGCCGGCGGCTCGTTCACGACCGCTGGCGGCGTCTCCGCGAATCGTACTGCTGTGTGGAATGGGACGAGTTGGAGCGCGCTCGGCACCGGGATGAACAGCACGGTCTATACGCTGGCGGCGTATGACGGCAAGCTCTACGCCGGCGGCATCTTCGGGACCGCGGACGGGAACACCGCGAGCTACGTCGCGTCGTGGAACGGGACGGACTGGAACGCGGTCGGGAGCGGGATGAACAACACTGTCGAGGCTCTCGTCGTCTATGACGGTCAGCTCTATGCCGGCGGCACGTTCACCACCGCGGGCGGAGTCACCGCGAACCGGATCGCGTCGTGGAACGGCACGAGCTGGAACACGCTCGGCAGCGGAACAGGGATGAACGGCGCGGTCGACGCCCTCGCAGTCTACAACGGACAGCTCGTGGCGGGAGGAGCATTCACGAGGGCGGATGGCAAAATCGCGAACAGGGTCGCGGCGTGGAACGGCACGAGCTGGAACACGCTCGGCAGCGGAACAGGGATGAACAACGTGATCTATACCCTCGCAGTATATGACGATAAGCTCTACGCCGGCGGCGCGTTCATCACTGCTGACGGGAACACCACGAGATACGTCGCGTCGTGGAACGGCACCGCCTGGAACGCGGTCGGGAGCGGGATGGGCGCTGCGGTCTACGCGCTCGCGGTGTACGATGGTCAGCTCTACGCCGGCGGCGCGTTCACCAACACGAGCGACGGCACGCTCGCCAACCGCACCGCGATATGGGACGGCACGAACTGGCAGCCACTCGACGCAGGGACGGGGATGAGCGGCGCGGTGTACTCCTTCATCGCGTATGAAGGAGCCCTCTACGCCGGCGGCGGATTCACCAAAGCGGACGGCACGACGGCCAACAGGATCGCGTCGTGGTCGAGCGGCCAGGAAGAGGAGCTTGATTCGACGACGGCGAGCTGGGATGCGGGCTGGCATCATGCGGCCGCGACGTACGACGGCTCGAACCTGTCGCTCTATATCGACGGCGCCTTGCAGTCGAGCGTCGCGACGAGCGCGACGCTCCCGACGAACACGTTGCCGCTCCTCATAGGGACGACGTACGGCTCGCGGATCGGCGGCGGGAACACGGGCGGCGGCGGCAGCGGCGAGGAGCGTTTCAGCGGCGCGATCGACGACGTGCGGATCTACAACCGGAGCCTGAACAGCAGCGAGGTGGCATTCCAGTACAATTACACGATGCAGAAGATCGACGCGAGCGCGTGGCAGTTCCTGATGAACGAGAGCGGCCTCGCGACGGGGACGTACACCTACTCCGCCGCCGCGGCGAGCGGAGGAGCGTGGAACGCGACCGGGACGCGGACGCTCACTGTCAGCACGGTGCCGAACGTGACGACGGCGAGGATCAGTCCAACTCCGCTGGCGCCCTCGAATGACACGCTTCTCGGGTATTGTAACGCGACCGACGGCTCAGGGCATACGCTCACCTATGAATACCAGTGGTGGCTGGATGGCGCGCTGAACGCGAGCGGGACGACGACTAGCAGCCCGCAGGGCGTCGAGGTGAACGTGGCGAACGTCACCGGCGGCCTGGCTGCCGGGCAGAACTGGACGCTCAGCTGCCAGGCGAACAACTCTTTCTTCAGTTCTGCGTGGCTGAACAGCAGCCAGACGGCAATCGTCCCGCCGCTGAGCCTCTCCCTTCTCGGTCCGGTGACCGGGTCCTTGCTCCCTGCCGTGCCGGGGCAGAACGTGAGCATCAATTTCTCGTACGCGAAGGACGGCGCGAACCTGACGGGCGGCGTGGCCGTGACGAACGTCACCGTCGGCGGACTGCCCTGCTCGTCGCCGCAGCTCGCGTACACCGGGAGCTATTGGCAGGTGAACTGCACGACGAGCGCCTCGTGCGTCGGCAACGCGAGCCTCTACCTCGAAGCGAATTACACGACGGACGGCGCGCTCGCGGACGCGACGGCGACCGAGGCGTACGCGTTCCCGCCGCCCCCGCCGCCGCTGAAGCTCATCCTCGGCGGCGGCGCGCTGACCTTCGCGGGGAACCGCCTCATCTTCACGGGCTGAAGGCCGCCGGTCGCGGTCATCAACCGGGCGTGCAGGGGGTCCACGACCAGGAACGGGCATCACGCCCTTCTTTCTCCTCCCAGCCCTCCGCAAGGCTTTTATACGATGGAAGGCAGGGACCCTTTCATGGACGAACACCTCATCCCCATGGATGATAGGCGGCTCCGTTCCTTCTTCGAGGAGAACCTCGCTGCCGTCACGGACGGACGCGGGCCGGCGTTCCCGTACGTCGTCGACCTCCTCGCGGCGAAGGCGCATGACGGCCGCTCCGCCGTCCACGGCCTCGAAGCCGTCGCGATCGTCATCGAACAGCTCTGGAACGTGGAGTACGGGTCCGTCAACACGTTCGAGGAGGCGCGCGACCGCCGCACGGCGATCCGCTGGGCGGCGGAGCAGTTCCGCAGCCTCGGCGACGACCTCCTCTTCTACGGCGGCTTCCTGCCCGAATCCTTGGACAACACGCACAAACGACGAGGTGTCGGCCTCGGCTATTACCTCGGGCAAGGCCCGCGCTGCTATGAGGGCGCGACCGTCATTATCGAGCAGCACCCGTGGCTGCGCGCGACGCGCGACCCCGTGCCGCTCGCCACCGTCGCCTCCCAGTTCGACGAGTGGCGGGAAGCGCTCTACGCCCTTCGCAGCCGCTTCGACGAGCAGCAGGACCTGAAGAAGGATTACGCCGTGCTCCGCAACCTCTACGCCGCGACGAAGAGCCCGACGATGAAGCGCCAATTGGCGGCCGTCCGCCTCCTCCCGTTCGAACGGCACTAGCAGTCCCTCAGGCCCCGGGGAGACGCGCGTTCGCGCCGCGCCCCGGCCGCTCATCCTCCGGTTCCGAGCCGTTATCGCTTCTTCGCGCCGCTCCCATCCGGGAAGACGAGGCGAAGGACGTTCGCGCGCGTCCTCGGCGGGTAGCGCCGCAGATAGCGTTGCAGCTTGGCCGGGTCGACCCGCTTCCGGAACGAGGCCGCGACCTCGGGAGGGAGCCGCTGCCGGAACGCCACGAGATCGATCAGGGTCTTCTCCACATCAGAGTAAGGGACGTAGGACCCGCCTTCCTGCACATAGTCGAACCCGAAGAAGCGGCGCTTGTCCAGCCGACGGACGAGGATGTTGGCGCCGCCCACCTGGCGGACCCCGACCCGCGCCGCGGACGTCGTCAGGATGATCGGGATCGTCTCCTGCTCCCAGAGACCGTGCACGCTCAACGCGGACTGCAGGCCGAGGTACGCCGGCTTGAAGGCGAAGACCGCCACGTTGAGGTCGTCACGCGCAGTATAGCTCCCTTTCGCGAGACGGCGGATCGTCCCCCGCTTCACGAGCGTGTTCACCACCTGTTTCGCGTACCCCTCGTCGCCGATGAGCCGGGCTATCGAGGAGAAGCCGACGACCGGGCTCTCCGCGAAGAGCCGCAGGATCCGCGCTAGATGTTTCTGCCGCGCCATTTTCGTTCGATGTACTCCATCATCTGGTGCGCCGAAGGCGTAATCCCCTCGAGGAGTATCGCCCGCAGGTCGCGCTCGTCGACCGGCGGCTCATAGGAGGAGACGAGCAGCGCAACGTCGTCCTTCACCGCAGCCAGGTCGTCGATCACGCCCAGCAAGAAGAAGATATCATACAGGTCCCGCACCTTCCGCCGCTTCAGGTACGTCGTGACCTTCTCCTTGAGGAACTCCTGCGGCGTGAGGCTGTAGATCACGATCCGGTTGCCGTCGGCGAGCTGGTAGTCGGTCACGCTGCCCGCGATCCGCTGGAACGTCGCTTCCAACCGGACCGTGACCCGGTCGAAGCCGAGCTCGGAATAGACGCTGTTCGCCGAGATCTTCTTCTTCAGGAGAGCGAACCCCTGCTTCTCCAGGGCTGTGAAGAGCCGGTGCAGCTTCTCGGGCTCGTTCGGAAGGTAGAAATTCAGGTCCTCCGAGAAGCGCCTTCCCGCATAGCACCGCCAGATGGCTGTCCCGCCGTGGAGGACCGCCTTGGGGAAATATCGGTACACCTCCTCGAGGATGAGGTCCTGCGTCAAGGCGATCCTGCGATGCACCTCCTTCTTCAGTCGGAGCGAGAGCGGAATCATTCAACTATTATCAAAGGTTACTTGTTTATATAACTTTCGTCAATATTGACTGTCGGCATGATCCCGGAGGGTCCGTTAAGCAAAGAACCCGAGCCGGGCTTCCCTGCAGAGATTCGTCATCGCTTCATCCGGCGTCCTCCCTCGAGGAGGATAGGACGACGGACGGAGAAGATGTGCAGCCAATCATGCCCAACAGCGTCTTCCTCGGGCTCTTCGGCGAATCACGTTCGTGGTCGTCACCGGCTGCTCGGCAATCGCTTCTCCTCTCGAAAGCGCTCCTCCCCGTAGGGGGCATGGTCGCTCCGCTCCCGGGTTC
>JACWAN010000053.1 GCA_014874255.1 Candidatus Woesearchaeota archaeon | reverse complement strand
TCTTAGGCGAATCACGTTCGTGGTCGTCACCGGCTGCTCGGCAATCGCTTCTCCTCTCGAAAGCGCTCCTCCCCGTAGGGGGCACCCCCCACGTCGCGCTCTACCCCCTTCCTTGCTTGCCTCGCCCTCTGGCCGGTGACGACGCCATTCGCCTAAGAGCCACAGGGGAGATAATGTTTATAAACGGTCGCCCGCCCTCTCGTTTCGCTCGCAAGGAGGGCTGTCGATGCTGAAGAACGTCCATGAGAAGATCCATTCGTCGTTCGACTACAAGTGGATCGTCCTCACTGTCACCACAATCGGCACCCTGATGGCGGCGATCGATAGCACGATCGTCATCCTCGGCCTGCCGGACATGATGACGAGCCTGCACGCCGACCTCATCCAGATGGTCTGGGTCATCATGGGGTACTTCCTCGCCAGCACGGTCTTTCTCCTCGTTCTCGGCCGGATCGCGGACCTCTTCGGACGCGTGCGCCTCTACAATCTCGGCTTCGTCGTCTTCACAGTCGGCTCGGCCCTGTGCGGCTTCGCCGGCAACGCGCCGCTCCTCATCGCATTCCGTTTGTTGCAGGGCGTCGGCGCCGCCATGATGGTGGTGAACAGCGTCGCGATCATCACCGAGGCGTTCCCGCCGAACGAGCGCGGCACCGCTCTCGGCATCAACGCGATCACCTTCGCTGCGGGTGGCGTCCTCGGCCCCGTCCTCGGCGGCTTCATCCTGTCTGTGAGCGACTGGCACTGGCTCTTCTTCATCAACATCCCCATCGGGCTCGTGGGCACGGTCTGGGGCTACATCATCCTCAAGGAACTCAGCAAGAAGAAGAAAGAGCCGATGGACTTTGCGGGGGCGCTCTTCTTCAGCATCAGCCTCGTCTCCTTGCTGCTCGCCCTCACCCTCGGCATCGATCTGAACTTCACGTCGCCGATCATCCTCTCGCTCTTCGCCCTTTTCCTCGTCTTTCTCGTCGTGTTCATCTGGTGGGAGCGGCGGCACGCGTACCCCCTCCTCGATTTCTCGCTCTTCCAGCACCGGGTCTACACGTTCTCCGTCCTCTCCGCGATGGCGCAGTCGCTCGCGCTCTACGCGGTGAACTTCCTCGTCGTCTTCTACATGATGGGTGTCAGAGGCTACGACGCCCTGACGGCGGCGTTCCTCCTCATCCCGCTTCCGCTGATGATCGCGGTGATGGCGCCGATCGCCGGCCGCATCTCCGACCGGATTGGCGCGCGGATCCCGGCCACGGCCGGTCTCATCATCCAGGCGGCCGCGCTCAGTCTCCTCGCCTTCCTATCCACGACGACGCCGTACTGGCAGATCGCAGTGGCGCTCGGTCTCCTCGGCCTGGGCGGCGGCCTCTTCTTCCCGCCGAACACGAGCGCAGCGATGAATTCGTCGCCGAAGGAGCGGCTCGGCGTCGCTTCCGGCACCCTGGCGACGCTGCGTCAGGTCGGTATCGTGACGAGCTTCGCGCTCTCCCTCGCCGTCGCGGCGGAGAGCCTGCCGCACGACGTGATGATGCAGCTCTTCGTCGGCACGAACGTCCAGCTCGGCTCGGCGATCGCCTCCGAGTTCGTCATCGGCATGCGGAGCGCCTTCATCGTCTCGATTGCGCTCTGCCTCGTCGCCGCCGTCCTCTCCATGATGCGCGGCGAGGAGGATCGGGGACGTCATGCGACGACGGATCAGGGCCATCATCAGTGATCGCGTCCGTTCTCTTCATGTAGGTCCTGATGGCGCCCGGCATGGATGCGTGATGCCGACGAGAAGTGGTGTGCCGCCCGGACCGGATGGCTCGTTTCAGTACGCGCTTGTTTCAGTATGCCAGTCCGTGCCGCTCCTTGTACCAGAGGAGGACGACCAACTCGATCGCGAGGAGGAGGGCGAACTCGCAGAGGACGCTCGGGAACTGGGTCTTGAACATCGGGAGGAAGAGGAGGAAGACGAACGTGGGGATGGTGAAGATGCCCATGCCGAGCATACCGAGGTTGAGGAGCACCTTCTCCTCCTTCCGTTTCGCCTGCTGCGAGAAGAGGTAGAAGAGGACGGCGGCGCCGACGATGTACGCTACATAGTACAGGCCGTAGAAGTCGCCCAGCAGCCCGGTGCCGGGGTACTCGATGAAGATGGTGCGGCAGACTGCGGACTCGCTGTACGGCTGTATCAGCGAGAACATGACGATGAAGAACGCTGGGGGCGCGTAGAGCAGCAGATGCCAGTAGTACTTAATCCGTTTCCGGGCCATGATGAGCGCCAACGTGATCCCGATCGCAGGCAGGATCGCCGTGGTAATCATCGCCAGGCGCGTGAAGACGCTCTGCTGCGTCGTGCAGATGAGGAACTCGTTCAGCTGGTAGATGCCGAGGAGGAGGGAGAGGAGCGCTACAACCTGGTGGAGCCGGTCCTTCGGCTTCGTCAGCAGGAAGTAGAGCGCGAGGAGGAACTCGATGGTGAACGTGCTGATCGAGATGTACGGCGCGAAGCACATGGCTGCCGGCATCCTTCGCCGATTTTTAAATCTTTACGCGCGCTTCGCCTCTGCACGTGAACGCTGCGTTGCTTCAGCTCGCGGAAGGAGTGCGGGGGCGAAGCGCGTGTTACGAACGCGCGGCCCGAGCGAAGCGAGGAACGCCCCCGACTTCAGTCGGGGGATGGTTCTGGACTTGTTCCGGAACCCGCGAACGTCAGTGAGCATGGCCGCGCGCGAGTTTACGAAGGGATACGCTAGCGGACTTCGGGTCCGCGCGTACAGGAGTTCTGAAGAATTCCTTGTACCCCTGCCTTTAGGCCGGGGAGGTTCATTCCCGGACACTCGTTGATTTTTCGTAAGCGATGGAAAACCACCCTTCTTCTTGGAGACCTTACGAAAAAAAAGAGGAAAGACACTTTAAAGCGTCCGTCTTCAGGAAAAGAATCAACAGACGAGGGTGATACTCGTGGAGACTGAAGACGGTGCGAAAAGGAGAAGCGGCGGGCTCGTGCGGAAAGCGCTCCTCGCGGGAGCGTTCACGGCCGCGCTCGGCGGCGCGTATATGCTCGGCGCCCACAACGCGCGGAAACCGATCAACGAGCTCGAGGAGCTGGCGAAATACCCGGTAGCGACGGGATTCCTCGACTACCCCAACAACTACGCGTTCAGCGTCAGACTGAACGGCGACAAGCAACGCGAGGTCTATCTGCAGAACGTGCAGGAGCACACGGAGCTGCCGCTCACAGACATGACCTGGCGGCTCGAGGATGCCTACCAGGGGAGAGGCCACTTCGTCATGGACGGCGCGATGAAGACGATCGAGATCTCCCGCTGGGCGTACGGCAAGCTCGGCGGCGAGGCGGAAGGACCGAAGAAGATCGCGTCGGAGAAGTAGGATGAGCGGCAAGCCGCACTGGTACGCTCAGTACGTCGCGCAGATCCTCAAGGAAGAGGGGTTCGTCGATGTACGCCTAGAGGAGAAAGTCGCAAAAGCGGGCTTCCGCATGAAGGGACGATGGTTCACGCCCCTCGACATCGGGTACCTCGTCCTCGCACCGTATCCGCATCGCGAATATATCGAGTGCAAGTACAAGGAATCGAAGAAAGCGCCGCTTGCGACGCACGCGGACGTGGCGAAGTTCATGGAGGACCTCAGGCTATCCGGCATCCCCCAAAAGAGGGGTATCGTCGTGACGAACAACGGCTACCTGAAAGGAGCAATCGACTACGCACGCCTCGAAGGGATGGCGCTCTACGTCGTCCCTCACGGACCGGGGATGGGAAGGCGGCGCGCGTCGCTCCTCGACAGGATGTATTTCAAGGCGCAGCATATTGTCGAAGGATTCCGGGGAAGGGCGGCCTTTCCCCCGCAGTTCGACAGGATCGCATGAACAAGGACAATCGCATGAACAAGGACAAGGAGGCTGAAGAAGATGGATGATCTGGAAACCAAGACGGAGCAGGAGAGCCAGACGCTCTCGGTCAGTTTCGAGGACGCGCTGCAGATCGCGGACCGCGCCTACCCGAAGCTCTCGGACGAGGGGAAACAGCGTCTCGCACGCCAGCTCCAGGAGAACCCCGAGCAATACTGCGCGCTGGCGCACGCCCTCCCGGAAGTGACGCCGAAAGAGATCTCCGCGCGGCTCGAGAAGTTCCGCGAAGTGCTCGACGACGCGAAGGCAGGCATCGACAAGGCTTGGATGCCGGACAACCCGTCGAAGCTCTACACCGACGCGGAACGGACCCAGCTCAAGATCCGTCAGTTCGGCGAGACCTACCTCGGCTTCCTCATCGGGACCGATCACACCGCCAGGCTCGAGACGAAGCTCGCCCCTCTCGTACGCGACCGGAACAAGGAGCGTCTCATGACCGACCTTGAGAAAGGGGTCGGTGAGCTCGAGACCATGACGACGAGCATCGAGACGCTGCGTGACCGGACCGAGGAGAGGATGCGGACACTGGTCGACGATGTCCTCTTCCAGGACACGCAGATCGGAATCGCGGAGATGAGGCTCAAAGGGCTGCCCGGCGAGCTCGAGGAGCTCCAGAAGCGGGGTGTGCAACTGCACCAGGCAGGGAGCAAGGAGTATGCTGCGGTGCAACGGAAGGTCAATGACCTGCGCAAGGAGCGCCACACCTACGAGAAGGCCGCCCGCAACGCGACGAACAACATCCTCGTCCATCGGAAGGAGATCGCCCGTTCGCGGGTCACGCTCAGCCAGGTGGTGCCGCTCTACGACGTCCTGCAGGAGTTCTCCTCGGACATGGAACTGCTGCAGCGCTCCCTCGAACTCTACAAGACCGGGCCGTACAACGTCGTCAACCCCGAGCAGATCAAGCACCTCCACACCCTCTCGGAAGAGGCGAAGACCGTCCTGACGCGGCTCGACGAATCGGTGGACAGCTACGCCAACGAGATCGTGAAGAGCGTGCCGTCGCGGATCGGCGCGGGCATCGACACGGATATCGGCGACCTCGTGAACATGACGCCGCGGGAAGTCAAGGCCTCGCAAGCGAGCGACCAACGGCGGAAGGTGGCGAAAGACTACGCAAAGACGCTCAGGGAGCACGGGAGCGACTATCTCGCCTGAACCGATGCGCACCAGGAGGAGGGTGAAGGATGCGACAGCAGTACACGATTGCGCTCGACCGGAAAGCGGTCGCGGCGAAAAGGAGCCAGGCGCTCGGTGTCATGCGCTACGAGCTGAACCAGAGCCTTCCCCTCCCCCTCGGCGAGTATGAGAAGGAGGTCCTCTGCGACTTCCTCGGCGTCTACGAGGCGCTGCACGACGGGCTGCGGCACGCCGTGAACGGCGAGTTTCCGGCACAAGTGAAGCTCCCGTTCCTCAGCATGTACGCGGTCGACGTCGCGGCCGAGCACGTGCTGAAGAAGCACGGCCTCGAACGCGGACAGGGGAAACGGTACGCGATCACCGGCTTCCCCGGTCTCGGGAACGGAGAGGAGCGCCGGGAGACGCTCTTCCGGAGCCCGTTCCAGGAGTATCTCTCCCGCCGCAGTGCTGCAGGCACCGATCCCAAAGAGCGGCTCGGAGAGCTCCTCTCCTCATTCTCGGAGGCGGCACGAGCCGCAGCCCGGGACGGACGATACGCCGAGCTGCGCGGCCTGACGGACGCGTTCCAGGTGACGCTCGACGGCGACCGCTATGCCGGACTCGGCGGCAACAGACTCGAACGCGTGCTCGCAGTCCCTGCACTCGTAACAGAGAAAGCGGTCATCGGGAACGAGGAGATGATGTCCAGCCTCTGGGCAGCGATCTACGGCCTGAGCCATTTCGACGGGAAAGAGAATCCCCTGCGGAAGCGGCTCGCCCTCCCGTCGACGGTGAGCATCCAGGGAGACCCCGGTACAGGAAAGACGATGGGGATCCGGCAATGCTACTTCGCCGCGAAACGCGACCTCGAACCGCGGATGCAGGTGCCGTTGAAGTTGTTTTCGCTGACGAACGCGATCAAATCATCGCTCTTCGCCGAGAGCGCCAAGAATCTCCGGGGAGAGTTCCAGATCATCAGGGAGAGCAAGGCAGCCTATCTCATCGTCGCGGACGACATCGAGTCCATCATCCATGACCGGCGCGGCTTCAGCCACAGCCCCGAGGAGAAGAACATCACCAACACGCTCCTCAACGAGCTGCAGGGACTGTTCACCGAGGAGAAGGGGAACTACCTCCTCGTCTCGACCTCGAACCATCAGCTCAGTGTCGACCCGGCGCTCGATGACCGGCTCAGCCAGCTCGTCCTCTTCGCGTCCGGGCCGCGAACCCCGAACGAGTATGCACGGATCTTCCAGAGCCATCTTGCGGAAGGCATCGCAGCCGGTTATGTGCACGTCGAGGACTGGGATGCTGTCGGCACCTACGCAGAGCGCATCAGGATCCAGGGGCAGAAACCGCGGCCGCTCTCCGGGCGTCACGTGCAGGACATCGTCACCGGACTGATCGTGCAGGACGTCCTCCGGCCCCGGGCCATGAGCAACCGACCGCTCACGGAGACCGAAATGAGTGAAGCGTTCGCACAGCCCTTGATCACGACGGAAGGGCTCGAGAACGCAATCGACCGGTTCGCGGCGGCGAAGGCCCATTCCTATGACGAGGAAAAAGAGGCTCGGATCGCGGAACGGCTGCTCGATCTCGAAGTGGAAGTGGAAGCGCGGAGGCGACTCGAAGGGGTCGGCGTCCTTAGGTAGATCAAGAAACAATGTTTTAAACGGTAACGCGCCCCGAAAGGCCATGTGGCTCACGCTCCTCTTCGGCCTCGTGAATGCCTGTCTTTCGTATCTCGGCAACCGGATGGTGCGGTTCTCCGGTTTCGACATCGCCCCTGCCGGCATCATCATCCTCGCGTCACGGGGAGAAGGGGTGCTCTTCCCCGCGCTCGTCCTCACCGCCAGCTACTCGATCGTCAGCCCGAAAGAGCTCAGGTACCTCTGGCTGACGCTCCCTCTCACGATCCTCATCGGCTACCTTTCCTTCGTCGTCCCGTATCCCGCGGCCCTGATCGTGCTGTACCACCTCATCGGGTTCGCGTTCGCCTACAACCTCGGGTACTTCGGCGCGAGCTATGTCATGTTCATGGCGATCAACGGCGGCCTCAACCTCGCGGTGGCGCACGCGTACGCGCTCATCGGCTGAATGACCTTCTCGGCTTAAAGGCCAGAGTAGGGATTCAACAGGATCCGTGTACGCGCGGACCCGATGTGGAAGTCTGCCAGCGTATCCACTGATTTAAAGAATACGATGGTTCTGTTCAAGAATTCGTCGTATGAAATAACAATGGCGCTGTCGCGGGCATATTGGGCGAAAGAAGGGAGGTCGCGGGAACGGATCGGGCGAAATCAATCGGTCAGGAGGATCCGCCGCGCATCGCCCTTCGCCTTCCGGACGACGACGATGTCGCCTTCGGCGAGGGTTGCGGGGAGCCGCTCGTTGTCCGCCGCGAGTTCCGCGGGGCCGCGGAGCAGGCGGACGATGACGGTCATGTTCTCCGGGAGGGCGAACGGTCTCTTGGCCTCCGTCAGGTTGTTGAACGCGATGCCGAGACCTTTCCCGAAAGAACGTCCGGTGATGCTGTGATAGTACGCGGCGCTGCCGAACGGCGTCGCGACGACGAGGCCGTCGCCGATAAGGAGCGGGGCGAGCTCCTTGCCGTCGACGGAAAGCGAGAACCGGATGGCTCTCGCGAGGTTCTTGTTGCGGAGGATGATGTCGTTGAGCGCGATGAGCGTCGGGTTTCCGGGCGGACCGGCTCGTTTCGCTCCGTTCTTCAGCCTGACCCTCGCCTCAAGTTTCGAGAGGGATTCTACGCGGTATCTGCCCTGCCGGACGAGGCCGAGCGCACGCTCGAGCGGGTGGTCGTGGCACTTCTTGCACGTCGCGCTGTTCCGGAGCTGGAGTTTCGGCACGCCAGGATAGCGGCGCTCGCTGTGGAGGAGCGTGCCGTCCCCGCCGTAGCTGATGACGATGTCCGGATGGACTGCGTCGTAGCCGAATCCGTATGCTCTCGCTGCGGCGCGTGCGCGCGCCGCAGCCGCCGGGTCGCGCGAGACGACGCAGACGGCCATTCTCTCCTTTCGTTTCTCCTTCGTCATGCTCTTCGCCATACGCCGACGCCCGGATTAGTCGCTTTGCTCCTATCCGTGCCTCGGCTCCGCTGCGCTACGCCGACGCCCGGATTTGAACCGGGAATCCCTTGTGGGACCAGCTCTCAAGGCTGGCGCACTACCGGGTTATGCGACGTCGGCGCGAAAAACTTGTTTTGAGCGCCGACGGCGCGACGGGAGCAACAGCGACCGTATGCGACGTCGGCAGGAAGGAGCCGATAGTTCTTCTGAATCACGATTACCTCTTATTATCTCTTTGATTATTATTATCTCTTTAGTTCTTCGTAACATGACCGCCTTTTTAAAAACTGCCCCTGCAGTAGGCTCTTAGGCGAATCACGTTCGTGGTCGTCACCGGCTGCTCGGCAATCGCTTCTCCTCTCGAAAGCGCTCCTCCCTGTAGGGGGCATGGTCGCTCCGCTCCCGGGTTCCTCGGAG
>JACWAN010000052.1 GCA_014874255.1 Candidatus Woesearchaeota archaeon | reverse complement strand
CAATGCTGGAAGCCAGCGCGTGCCGCGCTGGCGAACCGCGTGCTCCGCACGCTCCCAGCCGCGCAGTACCATTTACGGAAGAACTTTAACAACCCGAAGGCAATGCCAAAAATTTACCATTATTTAGGAGATTAACTATTAGGGGTTTACCAGTTGATATCTCATCTTCGCGGGTTCGTGTTCGCAATTCGGACAGTACTTCACAAGTTCTGAGCCCACATCGCCGCCCGCGCAGGGATCAAAATCTTCTACGATTTCCTGAACCGGTCGCTGCATCTCAAGAATGTTGGCGCCGCAGCCATAGCAGACAGCAGGTGCTGTCGGGGGGCTTCGCGGTTGGATATAGATGATATCTGTCCCTAGTCGTCTGAAAACTAACCTGTTCCGCGGCTTATCGTCAACATACTCCATATTTTGGCGTTTAGAAAACTCCCAAGTAATGTCCTGACCGAGTTCTGTGCGAAGACGCTTCAAGTTTGGGCCATCAGACGATGACATTGAGCAAACATCCCCCGCTACGGAACACCTAATCGCTAATAATGATGTATTCACTCCAGTATAAAAACTTTTTCTCTCCCCGTTCCGATAGCTTTTCTTCTTCCAGAAACTTTTTAACTGGTCGCGAAGGCCGCAGGGGGCATGGAGAAGGCATCCGTCCTCGTTTTCGGAGCGGTCCTCGCCTTGGCGCTCGTCCTCGCGCTCGCTGGGTGCGCGCAGAAGCCCGTCGCCGATATCAGCGACACGGTGAAGGTCAACTATATCGGGACGTTCGCGAACGGCACGGTCTTCGACACGAACATCCCGCAGGAGGCGCAGATAGCGGGCATCTACCGGTCCGGACGCCAGTACCGGCCGCTCACCGTCACGATTGGCAAGAACCAGGTGGTTCCTGGCTTCGAGCAGGCGCTCATCGGCATGCGCGTCGGCGACATCAAGACCGTCACGATACCCCCTGAGCAGGGGTACGGCAAGGAGTCGCCCTTCAAGGTGGCCGCCATCCCGCTCCTGAAGAACATCAGCCGTTACCAGGCGGTGAGCCGCATCGTCATCATCCCGCGCAGCCTCTTCGACCAGGACCACGCGAACGTGTCCGTCGGCGAGAACATCACCGAGGGCGGCACGAGCTACACGGTCGAATTGCTCAACGCGACGAACGCGACGCTCCTGCTCGACGTCCCGATCGGGGCGAACATCACGCTCCCGGAGACGACGTGGCCGAGCATGGTGCTGAACGAGACGGATGCTGCGCTGCTCGTCCGGCAGGATCCGGTGAACGGCTCCACCACGGACACAGCGCTCGGCAACGTCCTCGTCACGGTGACGAACGACACGATCACGCTGCGGCTGCCGTTCCAGGTCGGCGGCGTCTGGAAGAATCCGCAGTACGGCACGGGCCGGGTCACCGCGGTGAACGCGACGACCGCCATCGTCGACTTCAACAACCCCCTCGCCGGCAAGAACCTCACCTTCCAGATCACGATGCTCGACATCCAGAAGGGGAACGGGACGGTCTGAGCGCTTTTCTTCTTTGGTTCTGCGGCGAATCGCTTCGCGCTGCACCGGCTGCTCGGCAATCGCTCCCTTCTCCGCTGCACCGGTCACCCCCGGATGGGGCGACCCTCCGACCTCTCGTCTGTCCTCTTCATATGCCTCGCCCTTTGGTCGGTGCAGTCCATTCGCCGCAGAACCCTGTTCCCTGAGTAAACTTTATTAACCCTCATTTATAAGGACCGGTCATGGATGTCTTTGAGGCCATCTACACGCGGCGGTCCATCCGGAAGTTCCTCGACGTGCCGATCGAGTTCGACAAGCTCGTCGAGGTGATCAAGGCGGGGTCGTACGCGCCCTGCGCCGGCGACCTGCAGAACTGGCGGTTCATCGTCGTCACGAACACCGCGACGATCCGGGACATGTACCATCACACCCTCGAGCAGGACGCCTTCATGACGGCGAGCGCCGCCATCGTCGTCGTCGCGGAGATCGGCACGGCGGAGAAGTTCTACGGGATGCGGGGCAAGCGGCTCTACGCCATCCAGAACTGCGCGGCCGCGACGGAGAACATCCTCCTTGCGGCGCACGGCCTCGGCCTCGGCGCCGTCTGGATCGGCGCGTTCGACGAGAACAGGATCAACGACCTGTTCCGCATCCCGAGCACGGCGCGCGCGCAGGCGATCGTCCTCCTCGGCTACCCTGACGAGAAGCCCGCGGAACGGCGGATGAAGGACCCGTGGTTCCTGATCAACTTCAACCGGTACGGCGCGAAGTACGAGCACCCGCACCTCATCACCTACGACCTCAGCGAGGAATGGCCGCGCCACCGCGACAACCTCGCCAGGTTCGCGGGCCACGTCGCCCGCCAGACCGCCCGGAGGATGGGCGTCGAGGAGAAACCGGACGGGAATGGAAAGGGCGACGGCGAGAACGGCGACGGCCGGAACGGCGGCAAGGGCGATGGCTCGCTCGCCGCGAAATCCAAGGCGTTCCTCAAGGGTGCGGGCACGGACACGAAGCAGCAGCTCTCCGGCCTTCTCAAGAAGCTGAAGAAGGAGCCGAAGAAGCGGCGGAAGAAGTGAACTGATTCTCTTTCCTCCTTATTCGGGTCTGTTTTGCTGTGTCGCGGGGAAATCTTTCTCCCGTCCGGTCCGAGAACGTGTCGGGCGCTCAGGATCATGCGGTCGCTCGTGCGTCCGCATCTTCGCGCCCGGCAACCGGCCCAAGGCGACACAGCAGCCGAACGAACCACCCGTCTTTTTTTCCCTTAGTCTCTTTTCCCCGGAAGGTCCGTCTCTTCCCCGGAACTCCACTGGACGGAGGCCCGGCATCTTTATAAAAACCCGTCCGGTCTCCTCCGTCGAGAGAGTCCGTTCGGAGGGTGTCTCGTTCCGAGAGCGCCCTGTTCGAGAGATGTCGAGAGGACGTCGGAAGGACGTTGAGATGATGCCGCAATGACGCCAGTGCCGCCGCCGAGATACTTCCCGTACGACCGTGTGCGGCCGGAGCAGGACAAGCTCATCCACGCGATCGAGACCACGCTCAAGACGAAGCAGTGCCTCGTCGCGCACGCCCCCACCGGACTGGGCAAGACCGTCGCGGCCCTCGCCCCCGCGCTCGAGTTCGCCATGGAGCACGACAAGGTCGTCCTCTTCCTCACCGGCAGGCACACGCAGCATCACCTCGCCCTCGAGACGCTCCGCGACATCAAGGAGAAGCACCGGCTCACGTTCACGGTCGTCGACCTGATTGGGAAGCAGTGGTTCTGCCTCCAGCCCGGCGTGGAACGCCTGCACAGCCGCGTCTTCTCCGAGTATTGCAAGGCGATGAAGGCGGACAAGCAGTGCAGCTTCTACGAGAACCTGAAGAAGGGGGACTCCCTCAGTCCCGTCACGAACCATCTCGTCGCGCAGCTCCAGCCGGTCAGCCCGGTGACGAGTGAGGAGGTGAAGCGCGCAGGCGAGAACGCGGGCCTCTGCCCGTACGAGGTCACGTTGCTCCTCGCCGCGAAAGCGAGAGTCATCATCGCTGATTACCAGTACCTGTTCAACGCCGGCATCCGCGACCCGTTCCTCAAGCGGATCAACCGGGATCTGGGCGACTGCATCCTCGTCGTGGACGAGGCGCACAACCTGCCTGACCGGGTGAAGGACCTCGGCAGCGACTATCTCTCGACATTGACGATTGGCCGCGCCATCGCCGAAGCCGAGAAGTTCAAGCATGAGGAGCTGCTCGTCCGGCTGCGGCAGCTCGGCGAAGCGCTCATGAAACTCTCGGTCTTCACGAACCAGGATGGCCTCCCGGTCGACGGAGAGGCGGAGAAGTATGTGACCCGCGAATCCTTCGAAGAGCTCGTCGGTCGCATCCAGGACTACGACCCGCTGAAGGAGTGGCTTCTCAAGGCGGGCGACTCGATCCGTGAGGAACAGCGCTCGAGCGCGGTCGGTGCGGTCGGCGAGTTCCTCGACGGCTGGCAGGGCGACGACCTCGGCTACACGCGCATCCTCTCCCGGGAGCGCGGCCGGGACGGCTTCGTCGTCACGCTCAGCTACCGCTGCCTCGACCCGAGCGTCATCACCAAGGAGGTCTTCGAGAACGCTCATAGCGCGGTCGTCATGAGCGGGACGCTCTCCCCGCCGGGCATGTACGCCCGTCTTCTCGGCATCGGCGAGCCGAACCTCTTGCAGCTCGAGAGCCCGTTCCCCGAGGAGAACAGGCTCAACCTCATCATCCCGAAGACGAGCACGAAGTTCACGACGCGGAACGACGCGATGTGGCAGGAGATCGCGGACGTGCTCCGCAAGACCGTGCTCGCCGTCCCGGGGAACGTGGCGGTCTATTTCCCGAGCTACGCGATCCTCGAACGGATCCATCCGCTGCTCGAGCAGGGCCTCCCGAAGACGGTGATGGCCGAACAACGGGCCATGACGAAGGAGGAGAAGCACTCGTTCCTCAACCGGTTCCGCGGCTACAAGGCGACGGGCGCGGTCCTTCTCGGCGTCATCACCGGCAACTACGGCGAGGGCGTCGACCTCCCTGGGGACGAGCTGAAGGGCGTCGTCGTCGTGGGTCTGCCGCTCAGCCGGCCCGACCTCGAGACCGAGGCGCTTATCGCGTACTACGACGCCAAGTTCCGGAAAGGCTGGGAGTATGGTTACTTGGTGCCTGCGTTCAACAAGACGCTCCAGTCCGCGGGCCGGTGCATCCGCTCCTCGACGGACAAGGGCGCCATCGTCTTCCTCGACGAGCGGTACGAATGGCCCCGGTACCTGTCGCTCTTCCCGAAGGAGTGGAACATGAAGTCCACGCTGCTCTACGAGAAGATGATCAGGGAGTTCTTCGCTCGGAACGGCGGGTAGAACCTACGACGTTCAGAATGAATGATATATAGTGTAAAAAGTATGTATTATAATAAAATATATTTGAAAAATTATTATGAAACAACCATTATGAAGAATATACCCTCTATCTCTTATGCCGTTTGTTCTGGATCAGGACGAGGAGCACGACGGCCGCGATCACGATGAGGAAGAGCAACGTCGTGCCGAGGACGGTCAGGCTCCCGCTTCCTGCTATGCTGTCGCTTCCGGACGCCGCGGAGACCGTGATTGCGAAGCTCCGCTCCTCGGTGCGCTTCCCCTCGTAGACGACCGAGCCGCGCACCGTGTAGTCCCCCGGAACCGCGGGCGTGAAGTACGACTGCAAAGTCACGTCCTGTCCTGGCTGGACGAGGAGCGGCTCGCTTTCCAGCACCCTGACCACCTTGCCGTCCTGCTCGACGACGCCGCTGAACCTCGCGGTCACTGCACGCGCGCCGGAGTTCGTGAAGGTCGCCTCGACGGGGAGGATCGAGCCGACGTCCGCCTGCAGCAGGGATGAAGGATTCGCGACGGCCGAGGAAGACGACGCGTTCGAGGAGGACGAGGAAGCGTTCGGGGGAATGGTCGAGGGGCTGACTGCAGCGGCCGACGAAGAGAGCGAGGTGAACGCTCCCTGATCCGTCAGCGCGCCGGGCGCGAGGACCGAGAAGGCGGCCTGTTGCGTCGCGCCGCACTGGTCGACCGTCAACTGTGCGTGATATGTCCCGGGAGAGAGCGACGGCGTCGCGACGAACGTGTACTGGCCGATCCGCGTCGGCAGCGTCTCGAGCGAGCCCTGCGCGTCCACCGTCGCGACATAGACCTGGCTGCCGCTCCCGTCGCTGATCGTCAGGTTCCCGGAAGGCGTGATCCGAGTGTTCCCCGTGTCGCTGATCGCATAGAGGATCTGCAGCGGTTCGCCCTGCTCGAAGTCCGGCACCGACACCCCGCCGAGGACGCACGCCGGACGCTGTACGCTCTCGACCGTGATCGTCACCGGGATGCTCATGCTCAGCGCGAGCGCGCTCGACGCGCCGCCGGAAGCCCCGCCTGCGGCAGGAGCGGCCGACGTGGTGAGGACGACGCTCGCGTCGTACTCCTTCGGCTCCGCGTCCGGCGGCGGTGTGAGGGTGACGAGGAGCCGCGCCGTGCCGAGAGGGACGAGCGTCGCCGCGCTCCCGTTCGTGCCGAGGATCGTGACGTTGATCCACGCTGCCCCGTCGCCCTCGACGGCTGCCTGTACGAGCGCCGGTTCGTCGCGCGGGTTGGAGAGGAGGACGCCCGCCTGCGCGTAGCCTCCCGGAAGGACGCTTTCGAACGACAGTCTGGCAGGGCTGGCGCCGAGCGCGTGCGCGGGCGCCGCGAGCGAGGAGAAGAGGAGCGCGGCCGCTATCGCGAACACGAGGGCAGTAGACTGTCTCAATCCCTTTTCCTCTCGTGATTCTCGTCGTTCGTTCATTTTCTCGTTCTCTTTTTTTTACTTCTACTTTTTTTATTTTTTTGGTTCGTTCTCTTTTTGTTTTGGTTTCGTTTTTTTTTCTTTTTTTCTTTCTTTGTTTTTTCTTAGTTTTTTTTTTAGTTTTTAGTTATTTTTTAGTTCTTAGTTATTTTTTAGTTCTTAGT
>JACWAN010000051.1 GCA_014874255.1 Candidatus Woesearchaeota archaeon | reverse complement strand
GCCGGCTGCGACCCGTATCGCTTCGTTCCTTTCTGCATCGTTGAAGCCCCGGATGGGGCATCCCCCTCAACTCTCCGCTTCTTCTTATCGCTACGGGTCGCCCTTTGGCCGGCAACACCTCATTTGCCGAAGAGCCGCGGCGGAGAAAACGTTTAAAAGAGAAGTGCCGGGAAGAGGAACATGGACAAGGAGACCTTCCGGATGCTCGAGGAAGCGGACCGCACGCTGGCGGAGGCGGACCTCGCCAATCCGGGCGCGTACGACCAGGGCTGGCACTGGCTGAGCGGAGAGCAGCGGAAGAGCGTCGAACGGAGCCGCGAGGCCATCGGGAAAGCGCTCGAGTGGCTCAAGGGGATCGAGGCGGAAGAGCTGGAGACGCTCCGGCTCAGGGAGGCGACGGAGACGCTCCGCGTCCTGGAACAGGCGCTCATCCGCGTCGAGCGGCTGCACGGGGAGGGGAATGCCGACGGAATCAGAGAGCAGGAGACGCCGCTCACGCTCCAGACGAAGCTCGTGGCCATCAAGCACCAGTTCGAGGCGGCGACCGCGACGCCGGGAAAACGGCTGACCGGGTGGAGACGGATCGCTGCTGCGCTCGGCCTCGCGGCAGGTATCGCGGCAGGCGGCCTCGCCGCCCAAGCGAGGAGCACGGCTCCGACCGCCGCGCAGCAGGGAGAGTTGCAGCCGGGCTATTATCTCCAGTTCTCGGCGACCAGGAACATGCCTGACAGGATCGGCATCAGGCGCGAGTACGGCGTCGACCTCGTCATCCACAAGACGCGGAGTGACGTGCCATTCAAGCTCCTCTATCCTCGATGGTGCAAGACGAAGGAGGAAGCGGAAGGGGCGATACGGACGCTGGATGAGATTCCGGAGAGCATCGGCATCGTCAAGCTGCTGCCGAACGGCGAGACGCAGTGGATCAAGACGGTGGAGGAGGAGATCATCGAGCAGGCGAGCCGTCCCCGCCAGCGCAGGGACTACGATGCGCTCGTCCATGAGGCGATTGCGCGGTATTGGCCGAAGGACATGCGGGAAATCAGGCAGGGGAGCAAGACGTATGAGATCGAGCGCCTCATGCTCGCGGTCATCGAGATCGAGAGCGCAGAGGGGAAGCTCCTCGTGTCAGGAGCGGGCGCCCGGGGACCGATGCAGATAATGCCTGCAATGTTCCGGAAGTTCTATCCCTTGACCGGCCTCGGAGGACAGGGGAACATCAACGATTTCCGCGACAACATCTATACCGGCGTCCTCATGTACAAGAGCCTGTTCGAGCGGAATTATCCGAAATACACCCCGAAACAGATCCTGCAGATGTACAACTACGGCGAGGGCAGGGTCAGGAGGGCGGCAAAGCTTCCCGAAGCGCAGCGCGACGCGAGGCTCCCGAGAGAGACGCGCGAGTATTTCGGCAAGGTCGAGCAGGCCTATTACCCGCCATCAGAAGGGAGATAGAGGACAAGAAGACCGGTCACGGACCTCTCCTCCACAACCCTTATAACTCCCGAGAGCATCCCACCAGGGATTCTTAGCGTGCGTGACGCGAGGTATGAGGCTGCGATCGAGGAGAAGGTACGATGGAAGGCTATGAGCGACGGAAGGAAGGCGGGCCGGAGCGGCCGTGGCTGGGCACGATGCTGCTCGAGAGCGGCGGCTCAGGCCTCAAGCGCAGCCTCAAGTACGCCGCACTCGTCGTCGTGACCGCCGCGACGCTGACGGGCGCGTCCCTCACGGACAAGCCCGGGGCGCGGACCGAGCCCGAGCCGGTCCCTTCAGCGGTCTCCTCGGGAACGGTGCGGACGACCGACGCCGCGACGACGGCGGAGCAGCGACTCATCCTCGGCATGGTGCCGCCGGACGCGCTCCGGCGAGCGACGGATCCGGGAGGGACCGCCGCCTGGCCGGAGGAGTACGGGAACCGGGTACGGGAGACGAGGACGCTGATCCGCGAGGCAATCCGCGCGAACGGCTATCGGGGCGAGCGGGCGCGGACGCTCGACACATTCCTCACCGCGGTCGTGAAGCAGGAGTCGGACTTCGACGCGTACGCCATCTCGTCCAGCGGCGCGGCCGGGCTGTTCCAATTGATGCCGGCGACGGCGCAGGAGCACGGCATCCCTCTCATCTACGGCAACCGATGGCTGCAGCGCGACGGGAACGGCTCGCTCATGGTCGGCGGCCGCTGGGCGCAGCAGGCCTATGTCGGGTCGCTCGAGGCGGCGGTGAGGGGCGCGCTCCAGCAGGATCCCGCCTGGTCCGGTTTCGCGGTCGACGACCGGTTCAACCCCGGGATGAATGTCCGGGGAGGCGTGGAGAACTTCCTCAGCTATGTCGCCATCGTCCGGCAATACGTAAACGTCTCCGGCAACAAGGGGTTCGAGACGGCGCTCCGGATCGCGGACATCGCCCACAACGCAGGCATCCTCTACGTGCAGCGCGCGCTGGACGGCGGGGCGCGGACGCCGGAACAGGTGCTCGAGACGATGGCGCGCGACCCCCTGGTCAACCAGGCGATCCTCGACCAGGCACGGACGCACGACGAGCTCGTGACGCAGTATTACCGGCAGTCCCGGGACGGACGCGAGTAAGGGCTCTTCTCATCGGATTATCGTCGCGGCGAACTCGTTCTCAGTCGCTGCGGCCGCATCCTCACTCGCGTTCGGAGGTCCACGAACAAGCCACGAACCATCCTCGCGCCCGGGTCTCGTGCCGAGGCGACGATAATCCTGTTAGGATTCTGGGCCGTCTTGAGAGCGGGGATTGGATCGTATCTTCTACGCCGGCTTGAGGTCAAGCAGGGTGATCTCGTTCCGCGAGCCGAGGCGCATCGGCGGGCCCCACGTGCCCGTGCCCGGCGAGACGTAGAGCTTCATCCCGTCCAGGTCGTACAGGCCTTTCACGTTCTTGAAGGCGAGCCGGACGAAGAAGTTGAACGGGAAGAGCTGCCCGTCGTGCGTGTGCCCCGACAGCTGGAGGGCGATGCCGTTCTGCCGCGCGTACTCCATCCCTTCCGGGACGTGATAGAGGAGGATGGCCGGCCTCTTCCGGTCGATGCCGATCTCCGGCAGGGCTTTCTGGAGCCGCCGCTTGTCGTAGGAGTAGTCCACCCCGACGATCTGCAACCCCTCCAGGTCGGCCTTCGAATCGTTCAGGATGCGCAGCTTGGTCGTGGAGAGGATGGCGAAGACGTCGTCCACGCCCTCGTACTCCTCGTGATTGCCCGTCACGTAGTACGCGGGCGCCTCGAGACGGTTCAGCTCGTCGAACATGCCTGGGTACATCGGCGCGCTCCCGTCCACGAGGTCGCCGGTGACGAGGACCGCCTCCGGGTGCAGGCTGTTCGTCATCCGGACGATGCGTTCGAGGAAGGCGGAGTTCCGGATCGTGCCGTAATGGATGTCGCTCAGCTGGACGAGGCGCGTCTCGCGCTGCAGCCCCGGGATCGGGATCTCCACCGTCTTGACCATGACGAAGAGGCTGTTCACCAGCGCGCCCAGGGCCAGGATCGCGACGAAGGCGAGGATGAAGAGGCCGCTCGCGCGCGCGGGGAGGTGGAGGAAGAGACCGAGGAGCTCGTACGCGACGACCGTGATGAAGAGGAAGAAGAGGACGCCCATCCAGATCGAGGCGAGCGCGTAGAGCAGCCGGCTGAACCGGTTCGCGAGGTACCGTTCGATCAGCTGCGCCACGGGGAAGGTGAGCGTGAGGAGGAGCGCCGCATAGAGGAACCTCGCCCGCGAGAGGCCGAGCATGCCGCCGAGGCGCGAGACGACGTAGTAGTTGATGAGCAGATAGATGAGGGTGAAGACCGCGAAGAAGACCGCGAACTGCATCATCCGGTGCATCGTCATCCCCTCCCGCTTGATCACCTTGCGCGATTCGGTACGGGCTTGCGTGATCTTGATGTCGAGAAGCTCGCCGCCCTTCTTCGTGAGCTCCTTCGCGGCCGCGAGCCGGCGGCCGAGGCCTTTGCGCTTCCGGCCGTCCGTCGGTTTCCGTCCGTCAGGCCCTGGACGAGCGCCGTGTTGCCCGTCGCCCTTCCCGCGTCCTCTGCCTAGAGCCATTGCTGCAGCCTCTTCTGGGTCTTCAGGTTCTTCAGGAGCCTGCTCCGCTGTTCCAACGTGCTCGTGACGTCGAAGCCGAAGGCGCGTTTGCAGTACTCCTTTACATAGCTTCGCATCAGGTCGCGGTCCCCGAAGACGAGGGGCTTGGCGGCCATGGCCTTCCGGACGGCTTCCCGGACGACCCAGACGCCGAGAGGAGCGCTGTACTCCGTCGTGACGAACCGGAGGGCGAGGACGCCGGCCTGCCTCCCCTCTTGTTTCAGCCCTTCCAGGATGGATAACCGGGCGGCGTAGTAGCCGCCGACGGTCTGGCTCGCGTACTCGGTGCGGCCGTTGTAGTTCTCGTAGTCCGTCTCCCACGCCGCCTCGCCCCGCTGGTGGAGGAGCGGCACGTACCCCTCGAACAGCTCGTAACTCCAGAGGTCGTCGAACAAGAGGATGACGTAGTTGTTGCCGAGGTAGCCGCCGACATGGACGCGGCAGTCCGACTCCTGGAAGGCCTTGACCTCCGTGATCAGCTGCTTGCCGAGCGTGTCGTCCACGGCCGTGATGGACCAGCGTGTCGGCACCAGTTTCCGTTGCGGCTTGACGCCGAGGTCGCCGATGCTGAGCAACCGCGTCAGTTTGTGCTCGTCCACCCCCTTCCGGAACAGCTTGATGAGAGCCGGCGCGCTCTTCAGGTCGGCGTCGTCGACCACCTTCTCAATCCGCGGGTCGGTCTTCACGTTCTCGGTGAGCCGGGCCTGCTCGAGCCGGATGTTCGGGCCGTGGGGCTGCGCGTCCTGCTGGAAGGTGGTGGCGAAGACCGGCCGTTTCGACAAGCGGATCTCCATGTCCGCCGGCAGCCGCGCCATGCCGATCTCCTGGCCCATCTCGAGGAGCTTCCCCGACAAGGATTTGATGTCACTCTGGAAGGTCGAGTTGATCAGGCTGGTGCGCAGGTCGATGATCTCGGGTATCTGCTTGTTCTCCCGGCTCCACTTCAGCGGCTCGTCCTCCTCGGTGTACTGTTCCACGTTCAGGAAGCCCACATTGACTTTCGGGTAGCCGTAATGACCGACGAAGACGCTCGGGCTCTGGCCGAAGTACTCCTGCTTCGCGTCCTGGTTCTTCAGCCGGAGCGTCTTCATCCGGAACGCGAGCGGGCAGTGCCGGTAGTCATGGTACGCGCTCTTGCAGAAGATGCAATGCTGCTTGTACGGGAGCGGCGACGTCACGGCCTTGAGGATGCGCGAGCGGTTTTTATGGTTTGTTGCGGAGAGGGCTCTTAGGCAAATGATGTGTCGCCGGCCAAAGGGCGAGGCATGAAGAAAACACAGCAGAAGAGGTCGGGGGGTCGCCCCATACGGGGGTGACCGGAGCGGCGGGGAACGAAGCGGTT
>JACWAN010000050.1 GCA_014874255.1 Candidatus Woesearchaeota archaeon | reverse complement strand
CGCCTCCGGCGGTGTCGCCGGCTGCTCGGCAACCGCTTCGTTCCCCGCCGCTCCGGTCGACCCCGTATGGGGCAACCCCCCGACCTCTTCCGCCGTGTTCTCCTCATGCCTCACCCTCTGGCCGGCGACACACCATTCGCCTAAGAGCCCATTCCAACATCTGATTTTTAATCCCCTTTCCCTTTCCTTTCGTCATGCCTCCCGCCTCCTCTCTTCGATCCTCTCCTTCTTCCCCATCCCCTTCTCCTTTCCTTCGGATACTTTCCTTCCAGGATTCCCTCGAAGAGCGGGTCCTCTCTCCTAATTCCCGCTCGGATGCCTCTTCACAGAAACCTCCTCTCAACGCGACGGTCCCTTTCGTTCCTGACGAGCCGTCTTCGACGTCCGCTCTCTCCGTCAACGAGCCCTCTGCCACGGACCGGGGCGCCTATCTGCGTCAGGGACGCGAGGATCCCTATGCAGTCACGCCCCGCTATCGTGAATGGGCGCTCGCCGAGGAGCGGAAGCCGGACATCCGCTTCGTCGACTCATCGCAGATGGGCTCCTCGACGATGGGGCAGCATTTCATCGGCACCAACCTCATCTGGATCAACAACGCGCCGCAGTTCGCCCCATACATCGGCGAGGTCATCAAGCACGAGCGAGGCCATTATTACTGCACTGATCCGACCGTCTCGCACGCGGAGAACGAGATCCGGAACCGGCTGTACACCTATTCGGTCACGCGCGACTCGACGCAGCTCGCCTTCGGCGCGTACCATCCGTGAAATTGTTTTGAGGATATTTCTTGAATTCTTGGTTTATGCGCCTTGAAACCCCCTATTTCATTCTTTTCTTAATTACTGTATTCTGTTCAACTCCCGTCTTTTCCTAAATGCTTTCTTTTCTTGAGTTCACTCTTTTCTTCCCGAGATAATTTCATTGATTAGAGTAATACAGTACTTCTTGATTCATCGAAAGGTTTATATATAAGTACATCTAAGAATATGTCAAGATACAAAAGCGTATACTGGTGAGGACCCAAATCCTCGTCGGTGACGCGCGGCCGTGACTACGGCCGCGACGACGACAGCGACGACGCAGGCAGTGACGACAGATGGACCAAGAGACACTTTTTACAGCGAGCAAATGGGAGATCCTCAAGCTCCTTTCTGAGAAATCGTTGTCCCCCATCGAGCTCGCAGCGAAGTCCAGCACGAGCGTCGCGAACGTGAGCCAGCAGCTCCGCCTGCTGGAGATGGCCGGCCTCGTCAAGAGCGAGCGCATCCCCAACAGGGACAAGGGACAGCCCCGCATCCTCTACAGCCTCGCCGGCAACCACTCCTTCCTCATCGCGACCACCAGCGAGTTCGTGGAGAAGAAGCTCTTCAAGCTGAGCGCGTACAACAAGGTCATCCTGCGGATATGGTTCTACGAGCGGCCCGAACTCCATTACTTCCTCGAGAAGGCGTTCTGGCACATCGAACAGCACCTCAACGCGCTGGACGCCATCGCCCTGGACGAAACGGCGACGGACAGGCTCACGCTCTGCATCTTCACCCGCGACGCGACGCTCGCGAAGCGGCTCAAGCCGCTCACCATCGCCAACCCGTCAGGCGAAGCGCGCGAAATCACGTTCGTCTTCGTGCATCCGGACGGCCCGGACAAGGCGCTCGTCGGCAAGCGGCTCTACCAGCTCTACGATCCCGGCAACGTGATCGGCTCGTTCGCCGAGGCCGGGCAGGAGAAGAAAGCGGGAAGAGATGACGTTCAAAAAAAATCCTGATATGAGGGAAACGAAGGTGGTACGAATGGAGAAACGGACGACAGTATTGATCGCGCTCATGATACTCGGCGCCCTGCTCATCGCCGAGGCGGCTCTCGCCGCGCCGAGCGCGCCGGTGAGCATCAGCAACGGCGGCAGCTCGCGACGCGACCTGGGCACGCTGCCGGGCGTGACCGTAGACGCCCAGGCGGGCAACGTGACCCAGATCAATATAACGGCGCTCGCGATCACGAAGAGCTGGCAAGGTTACTACGGTAACGTCAGCGGCACGATCACCTTGGACACGGCGAACAACAAGACGTTCTACAACTGGTCCATGACCTCCGCGAAGGGCCAGATCTACGCCGCGAGGGTCGCCGCTCCCGACTTCACGACCGTGAACTGCACGACCGCCGGCGCAATCACCACGGAGGAGACCGCCCTCGGCCAGACCGCGACGGACAGCGACTCGGTCGCGAACACCTTCACCGGGACGGCGAACCCGCAGTTCTACGTGGGCAGTGTCGACATCCCCGCGAACACGTGCAAGACGACGAACGCCTTCGGTTCTACTGGCGCGCAGTCGAGCGACTTCTATCAGGTCCTCCTGAGCGACACGAACGGCAGCGGCAACATCATCTACACGACCCTGATGAACGGCACCAAGGCCGGCTTCGACGGGAACAACTGGGACTTCGAGCTCCTCGTCGGCCAGGACGGCCACACGGGCGGCAGCACGACGACCCCGTATTACTTCTTCGTCGAGCTCGCGTAAGCTTGACGGAGCGGACCGTTCGAAACTCTTTCGAAACAGCTTTCCTCCAACTTTTTTCCTTCGGGTTTTCCCCCTTAAACCCCTCCTCTCCGACGAGGAGGCTTTGCAGGCACGATTCACGATTATGATTCAGAGAAGAAGACTGAGACACGAACAAGGAGACTGGTGACATCCATGAGGCATTCCCGATTACTGCTGGTGGCGCTCTCCCTGGCGCTCGCCGCGCTCCTCGCGTGGCAGGCGCTGGCGGTGCCGACTGGCGCGTCCATCACGTCCAACAGCACGGACTACGGCCCGACGCGTTCGCCCAGCAGCATCACCACCAACCGTTCCACCATCACGACCATGGTCTTGAACGCGATCCAGCAGGACCCGCACTGGAAGGCGTACGTCGGGAACGTCACGGGCACCCTCGCCTTGCAGGACGCGGCGAACAACACGATCTATGATTGGACCAGCCTCACGACCCCGACAGGCGAGGTCTACGCGTCGACGGACGGCAGCCTCGATTTCTCCAGCGTCGCCTGCGCCGCGGCCGGCACCATCACGACCGAGCAGACCGCGATGAACATGACCGCGACCGACCCGGACAACATCGGGAACACGTTCAACAGCACGGCCCACACGCCGACGCTCGTCGCCGGCACGACGCTGAGCGGCTGCAACATGACCTCGCTCTACGTGAACAGCGCGAGCCAGGGGAAGGTCAACACTTCCGACTTCCAGGAGTTCCTGATGCAGGACGCAGGCAGCAACCTCGTCTACGTCTCGATCATCGACAACAACAAGGTGGGCTACAACGGCAAGACGTACGACTTCGAGATGATCGTCGCGGAGAGCCACGTCGCCACGCCGCACACGTACTACTTTTACATGGAGCTCGGCTGAGCGGTTCAGGGTGTTGATGATGCCAGAGCATAGCGTGAGGACCGCGCGTCGGCGTGCGCTCTCGGTCCTCGTCTTCTTGGGTGTCAGCATCCTCCTCTACAATGCGTTCTTCTCCTACAGCTATTCCGTCGGCCCGAACTACCGGAACGTGTCGATCGACACCCGCGTCAACATCACGAACGCCGCGCCCATCATCACGCAGGTGACGCTGCCGAACCCGGTCGTCCTGACCGCGGGCGGACTGACGGTGGTGCAGTGCAACGTCTCGGTGATGGACTACAACGGCGCCACGGACATCAACACGACCAATGCGACGTTGTACCACAGCTCCTCCTCGTCGGGCGCAGCGGACGACAACAACACCCATTATACGAACCTGAGCTGCGGCGCCGTCTCGCAGGCGGGGAACTACAAGAACTTCACGTGCAACTTCTCCGTCTACTACTACGCGCTGAACGGGACGTGGACCTGCAACGCCTCCGCGAACGACAGCATGAGCTACAACGCGACGAACCTCAACACGACGACCTTCAGCCAAGTGCTGGCGCTGAACGTCACCCCCCTGATCGACTACGGCAACCTCTCCGTCGGCAGCACCTCGGAGAACCAGACCGCGAGCGTGACGAACATCGGGAACGTGCCAATCAACGTGAGCGTCCTCGGCTATGGGAACAAGAGCGGCGACGGCCTCGCCTTCGTCTGCGCGCAGGGGAACATCACCATCGCGAACGAGAAGTTCGCCATCAACGATACTGCTGACTACGCCGCGAAGACGTCGCTCTCCACGGCGTTCCAGAAGACCAACCTCACCATCGCGAAGCAGACCGATGCGACGTTGCAGACGAACACGACGTACTGGCAGCTCTACGTCCCACCGAACCCGTTCGGCCTGTGCAACGGCACCGTCGTCTTCCAGGCGGACGCGGCGTAGACGGTTCTTCTTCCTCTGACATTTCTTCTGGCAGAAGCGCCGCCTTGGGACAAAACCTGGCGGCGAGCATGGCCGAGTGTTTCGAGGCTCGTGTTCGGAGAACGCGAGGATCGAGAACGAAGCGAAGCTGAGTGACCGAGGCCATAATCGCGAGCCGTCAACTAACTCTCGGACCGGAGGGAGATTAATTTCTCCGCGGCGTTTCTGCCGACGGGGAAGAGAAAAAGAATGATTGGCCCGCCGAGAGTTGAGCCCGGCAATCTCTCTCGCGTTCGAAGCCTCGTCCAGCTCTTGAGAGGCGAATCGGAGGGGGCTTACGCCCCCGATATGGGCCCGCCGAGAGTTGAACTCGGGACCACCGGCTCTCCTCGAGCTGCGCACCGGGCCTCTCGCGAGACATATGACCGATGCGCCGTCATATAAGACCGGTGCTCTAACCAGGCTGAGCTACGGGCCCAAACTTCGTTTAGGCCGGACCTCCTCGGAGCCTCGGAGGTACGGGCCCTTTATCCTTATTGCTCGCTACGAGCCAGACCTGTTTTAAAAGGGTTTCGTGACAATGTTTAAAAACAACCGCCTCTCCTCTTTTTTCATGAGACAACTTCTCCTTGCAACCACCGCCGCAGCGATAATGACCCTGACGACCGCGACCTACGCGCGCCAGCCGCTCGGCGTCGTCGAGATTCCTTCAGAAACGTATCTTTCGGGCAGAGCCCCTTCTCCCCGGCCGTCGCCGCAGGAGCCCGCGCAGCACCTTGAATACGCGCTCCGTCCCGAGGAGGAAGACCTCTCCAGGCCGATTGGCTCTAAGGACCGTCGGGATCCCTCGGGCGGCGGATCGCGTTCAGGATTCCGTCCGACTGAGTTCTATCGTCGTTGCGGCTTCCTCTGAAGCGGGAAAACCCTTTTAACCGGGACCTGTTCTCTCGATTGGATGCACCGTTTCCCCAAGCTCTCGAGCCCGGCGATCCTCTCCCCGATGGCCGGCGTCACGGACGTCGCGTTCCGCGCGCTCTGCAAGCGGTACGGCGCCGGGATGACCTACACCGAGTTCGTCAGTTCCGCTGCCCTCGTCCGGAGCAGCGCGCGCACGGAGGAGATGCTCGTCACGGACCCGAGCGAGAAGCCCGTCGCGGTCCAATTGTTCGGCGCGGACGCCGCGGAGGTCGTCGCTGCGGCCAGGATGGTCGAGCGGCGTTTCGACGTCATCGACATGAACTGCGGCTGCCCCGCGTGGAAGGTGATCAAGACCGGCGCGGGGAGCGCGCTCCTCAACGAGCCGGACCGGATCGCGACGCTCGTCTCGCAGGTCGCCTCTGCGGTGAAGCGGCCGGTCACGATCAAGATACGCGCCGGCATCGACGACCAGCACCTCAACGCCGTCGAGGTCGCGAAAGCGGCGGAAGCGGCCGGAGCGGCAGCGGTCGCGGTCCACGGCCGGACGCAGAAACAGGGCTATTCGGGCAAGTCCGACTGGTCCGTCGTCCGACGGGTGAAGGACGCAGTCTCGATTCCGGTCATCGGGAACGGCGACGTCTTCTCAGCATCGGATTTCTGGCGGCGGAAGGAGGAGTCCGGCTGCGACTACATCATGGTCGCGCGCGGCGCGATCGGCAACCCGCGGATCTTCGAGGAGATCGACGGCAAGAAAACGTCTGATGCCCCGGATCCTTCCGCGCTCTTCGACGGGAAACGGGCGATGTTCCTCGAGTACTACGGATTGGCGGAGAAGTACCGCATCCCATTCTCGCAGGTGAAGGACCACGCGACGAGCTTCACCAAAGGGGTCGCGGGCGGGGCGCGGCTCCGCGAACGGATCGTCAAGGCGAAGGACGCGGACGAACTGCGCAGGGTCATGGAATGGTAGTTCTAAAGAAGATATGAATTACAATAAAGATGACGCTCTCTTCAGGGGTGTTATGGAAGATTGAATGTCTTATAGTAAGTCTCTTAAATTTTAGTAAATATTAAATACTTGTGCACCTCAAAATGCGCTGAGGTGAACGATATGTTAGCCCAAGGTGCCAAATTTCTTCCCGACATTTCTGAGCAGCAATTGCGAATGTTTTCCCGTCGAGAAAAACTGCGAAAACCGCAGCTTCGTTTGCTTGCGGCCTTGCGCCGCAAGCAGGGATG
>JACWAN010000049.1 GCA_014874255.1 Candidatus Woesearchaeota archaeon | reverse complement strand
GGTTACTATCTTCGAACCGTATCGCTTCTCGCTCCGAAAGATCTCGTCCCCGAGGGGGCAACCCCCCCACTCGACCCTCGCTTGTTTGTTAGCTACGGTTCGACTGGAGGATAGTAACCTACATTTTCATCGCGGCCTTCTCCTCAGCAAGATTTAAATAGCGTGGCAGCGGCGCTCCCCGCATGGAGAAGTATGACCGGAAGCTCGTCGTCGCCGCCGTGCTGATCGCGGGCATCCTCCTCTTCGGGACGGTCTTCTTCCATATCGTCGAGGGCTGGCGTTTCATCGACGCCTTCTACTTCTCCGGCGTCACGCTCACCACCGTCGGCTACGGCGATTTCACGCCGCACACGGACTTCGGCAAGTTCGCCACGGTCATCTTCGCCTTCGCCGGCATCAGCATCGTCTTCTACAGCATCGGCATCATCGCGCAGCGCTACTTCGAGCGCGAGGAGCAGCGGCTCCAGCAGATGTGGGAAGCGACCACTCCACACCGTCGCCTCATGATGTCCGCCGGCGTGAAGCCGCTCGCGAAGCAGTTCAACAGGGTGGCGAGCAGGATGAACGAGACCCTCACCGGCCGGAAGCCGAAAGCCGAGTTCCGGCCCCTCGACGAGGACATGCGATGGTGGCTCAACCTCCAGAAGCACAAGCGGATGCCGCCGCCGAAACGGTGAGCGTCAGTCCACGTCTTCCTTCCACGTCCTTTTTCTCATTTCTTGACATCCTCTTTCTTCCCGCCGAAGAAGAGGTTGAAGACGAAGATGATGAGCGCGGCGGCGATGTAGTAGACGACGAGGTTCGCGATGAAGCCGAGGAGGAAGACGAGCGCGCTCCCCGCGGAGGCGTTCGCGCCCGCGACGTTGCCGGACGCGCCCGCGCTCACAGTGGAGAACGCATCCGCGCCGGCGAGGAGGCCGCTCGTCACCGGGCCGGCGGCCCAGCCGCCGAACGCCCAGACGCCGAGCAGGAAGAGGACTATGAAGAGGATGAAGTGCGCGAACCCGTGATGCTTGACCTTCCGCTCCATCGATGCTCACTTTCTTTTTCGCAGCGCCACGGAGGTCTCGTCCTCCCTCCGGTCCGAGGTATTGTCAAAATCGCCCTGCATACGCACGGTACGAAGCACCCTTGAGCTCCGCTCCGGGAACCCGAACGCGATGCGTTCTAGGGTACCGGCGCGCCAGGAGCCTACGGCTTCCGTGCGAATCGGGCGATTTTGTGACATTGTTCCAAGTGGCGCCGCTCTAAATGTCTACAACCTTGATCCTTTATTCCTCGACCTGCTCGACGCCGTCGTCGGTGATGCGGAACCGGACCTCTTTCTCCGGCAGGGAGCGGTGCTTCCGCAGGAACGCGACGCGCGTCCCGTCCGGCTGCTTCTTGACCTCGATGAGGCACTTCGACGCGTAGCGGAGGATGTCGCCGCCCACCATCTTCGTGCGCTGCTCCCTCCCGTCAGGCGCGTCCACGTCCGCGTAGACCTGGTTCGTCACGAGCACCGGGATGGACTTCTTCCGCGCGATCTCCGTCAGGTAGCTCAGCTGCAGCCCCAGTTCGCGGTTGACGTTGTACACGTCCTTGTTCTTCCCGAGCTCGAGCCGGTAGAGCATCGCCGCGCTGTCGAGGATGATAACGCCGATCTTCTCCGTGACGAGCCGTCGCAGCTTCTCGAACGCTTTCCGCTGCTCTTCGAACGTCGTCGGTTTGAGGAAGATCACCCGCGCCAACACATCCTTGTACTCGGGGCAGACCTGCTTGAACCGCGAGAGCGAGAAATTGCCCTCGGTGTCGATGTAGATGATCCTCTTCCCTGCGAGCTGCTCGCTGTTCGCCACGGCCAGGAGCAGGAAGTTCGTCTTCCCCGTCCCCGGCCCCCCGTAGAGCGTGGTGAGCACGTCCTTCTCGTAGCCGCCCTCGAGCAGCCAGTCCATGGCGCTGCAGCCAGAGCCAATCCGCGTCTCCATGGCCCTGGAGTTGGCGGTGCCCCTTTTATGTGCTTCGCTGCCCTTTTTGTCGTGACTCCGGAATGGGGAGGAACCATAACTTTTTTATACGTAACCCCGCTCTGCAGTCGGAGAGGGGGTGGGGCCGGCTCCCGCAGGCGCCGGACGCGTTCGCCGCGACAAGCGACTTGACAATCAGGCAAAGGTGATACATTGGCACAGAAGAAGAACGGCGCGAAGCGCTCCCGGAAGGCAAGCAACGGCCAGAAGGCCCCCAAGACCGCTCCCAAGCGCAAGAAGGATGGCTGGCGCAGGCCTCTCCTCCTGGGCATCGTGATCGTCGTCGGCATCGCCCTCATCGTGGCGGGCGCAATCCTCCTCTTCTACCATCCGGACCGGAAGCCCGTCGCGACGACCCTCCAGGCCGCGCTCGACGCGTTCCAGGGCAGGAACGTCTCCGCGGTCGTGGTGAACGACCTCGCCGCGGACTTCGCGAGCGGCAACTACACGATCGGGCAGCTGACGGCGAGATACCCTGGTTTCGGCCCCGACATCGAGGCGGTGGACGCCGCGCTGCGGAACGCCGAGCAGGAGGTCCTCGCCGCGGTGAACGGCTACAAGATCACCCGCGCCGCCTTCAACAGCCAGCTCAACCTCATCCCGCCGAGCTACCGGAGCGTCATGACCGACGACCAGATCCTCCAGGAGATGATCAACGAGCAGCTCATCGTCCAGGACGCGCAGCGCCTCGGCCTCATGCCGTCGGAGAGCGACATCGACCAGGCGTACCAGAACCTCCTCGTCCAGGGCAACCTCACCGAGCAGCAGCTCGAGGAGAACATCGCCTCGTACGGCCTCACGACGGCCGGCCTGCGCGCCATGCTCGCCCGCCAACTCACCATCGACAAGGTAATCGCGCAGGAGGTGGACGCGAAGGTGAACGTCACCGCCGCGGACGCGCAGGCGTTCTACGAGCAGAACAAGGACAAGTTCTTCTCCTCGGGGAACGTGACGGTGCGCCACATCCTCATCGCGACGAACACGACGATGGACAACGCGTCGGCGTTGGCGCTCGCGGAAGCGGTCCTCGCCAAGTACAAGGCGGGCGCGGACTTCTGCAGTCTCGTCACCGAGTATTCCGCGGATGCGGGCAGCGTCGCGGACTGCGGCCAGTACACCTTCGGCAAGGGCGTCATGGTCCAGCCCTTCGAGGACGCGGCCTTCAACATGGCCGACGGCGAGACCAGGATTGTGCAGACGCAGTTCGGCTACCACGTGATCCTCAAGATGAGCGGCGCGCCCGGGCGCCAGCTCACCTACGACGAGGTCGCCTCCGCCCTCCTCCGGCAGATGCACGACCAGGCGCGGCTCCAGGTCTACCAGGACTTCATTCAGGGGCTGCGCGGCAACGCCACCATCGTGGACAACCTCGCGAACGCCACGGCCGGAGCCGCGCTCCCGGCGGCGAACTCCGAAGAGGTCCAGGAGCCCGCCGGCGCCGACGTCACGACGGGCAGCGGCGAGGAGAGCGCTTCCGCGACGCCTCCTCCCGCCTCGGAGAACGCCTCGGGCGACGGCTCCGCTTCGGCCAGCGCGACCGTCACGGTCCAGTCCACCGGCGACATCCAGGCGAACATGCCGGCGTCGCTCGTGGGCTTCGCCTCCTGCCTCACGAGCAAGGGCGTCGTCCTCTACACCGCGTCCTGGGACGCCACGTCGCAGCAAGAAGTCGCGAAATTCGGCGACGGTTCCTCCTCGCTGGACGTCGTGGACTGCGCGGCGCAGAACGCGACGTGCACGGGCGTGCAAGCCTATCCGACGTGGAAGGTCGGCGGACAGCTCTACCTCGGCACCATGTCCCTGGACGAGCTGAGCCAGCGGACCGGCTGCGCGCTCCCGTGAACCGAACCTTTTTTCCCTTCTTCTTCCGTTCCTTTCTTTCTCTTTAGCATCTTACTTCTCCGGTTCTTTTCCTCATTCGTTTCCGTGCGAGCACGTATCATGACGGATCATTGATTTGGCCGCGCCGAGGCGCGGAGAGGTCTCGCGCGGCAAAGGCTCCGGAGCACCCCGAGGATGATGTTCTTTTCCCCCTCAGAGACTTTTTTTAACACACGACTTCTTTTCTCCTCCTCGAGGCTCTTAGGCAAATAGATATAAACCCGCCCCGCTAGGGGCGGGGAAGAACCTTGTCGGGAGGTTCTTCGATGACAAAACAGGAACGACTGATTGATAAAGCTAAGCGTTTGGTGCGGCAGGCGCGCCTGCCGCGGTTCTTCAATCGGAAAGGCCGTCGATGGCATGCCACGTGGCAAGTCTATCTGTGCCATCTCGTCTACACGACGCATGCGCCGAGCTGGCCGCGAGCGGCCAAGTTCATGCGTGAGTATTATGGCATCGTGATGGACTGGACGTGCTGGCGCAAAGCCCTCATGAAGTGGCCGGTGTGGGCGTGGGACGCCTTGCAGCGTGCCAGCGCGGGCGACGAGGCGTGCCTCGTCGCC
>JACWAN010000048.1 GCA_014874255.1 Candidatus Woesearchaeota archaeon | reverse complement strand
CTATTAAGGGCCGCGATGAAAAAGTCGAGCAGCACCCCCTAGACGGCACTGCAGTCTCTCCGCGATTGAACTAGACTCGGTTCCAGAGCAGCGCCAGGAGCGGTAGCCGTCGGGGTGCGTTCGTGAGACTTTCATCGCGACTCCTATTAAGATAAATAATATAAAGAACTCCGATAATATAAAGAACTCCATGTCCTTAATCAATAGCAGGGATGATGAAAAGTTTATGAGGTTGGCTATTGAAGAAGCCAAGAACGCACCGGTTCCATTTGGTTGTGTTTTGGTTAGAGGTAATCGGATTATTGCAACTGGTAAATCTGGAGAGACAAATAATTTTGACCCGACTGCACATTCTGAAATTAATGCTATTCGATGTGCTTGTAAAAAACTCAACTCCAAAGACTTGTCAGGGGTTACATTGTATTCAACTTGTGAACCCTGCCCAATGTGCTTTTCTGCGTCATGGTGGGCGAATATTAGTAAAATCGTCTTTGGAAGTTCGTTAGAAGACTCGTCAAAATTATTCGGTCCAGAAATTCTGGTTAGCGCAGATTATCTTAATGAAAAAAGTGCTAACAAAATTGAGATAAAAGGCGGAGTTCTAAAAGAAGAAGTCCTTAAACTGTATGATGGATTTGAGAATTAAACCGCTCAGTTCCGTCTCACTTCACTACGACCGCGCCGCAGTCCCCACCTTTCAGTCGTCAGGACAGAGGACAAGGGTTATAAGCAAAGATCTTCTGGGCCTGAAATGGACCTGAAACGAACCGAGAAAGGATCACAGCCCGAGGTTCTTGAGGATGAGGCGCTTGTCGAAGGGCTTGAGGTCGCCGTACGCCTGGCCGACGCCGAGGTAGAGTATGGGGCGTTTCGTCACGTAGCTGACAGACAGGGCTGCGCCTCCTTTCTCGTCCACGTCCGCCTTGCTCAGGATGAGGGCGTCGATGCCGACGAGGCGGTCGAACTCCTTCGCCTGCTCGACGCAGTCGTTCCCGGTGATGGATTCGCCGATGAAGATCTTGAGGTCGGGCTTCGCGACCCGCACAACTTTCTGGAGCTCGGCCATCAGGTTGGTGTTGCTGTGCAAACGTCCGGCCGTGTCGATCATGACGACGTCAATGCCTTTCGCCTTCGCGTGCTCAATCGCGTCGAACGCCACCGCCGCCGGGTCGGCGCCGTACCCTTGGGAGATGAGCTTGATGCCGAGCGTGTCCGCGTGCTCCTTGAGCTGGTCGATCGCGGCTGCGCGGAACGTGTCGCTCGCGGCCATGACGACGCTCAGTCCTTCGTTCTGGAAGAGGTTCGCCACCTTCGCAAGGGTCGTCGTCTTCCCGCTCCCGTTGACGCCGATGAACGCGATGACGTACGGCCGTCTCTTGGAGGACTTGATGCGGTCGAGGAGGTCGAAGCCCGGGATGTCGAGCACCTCCTCGACGCTCTTCTTCAGCGTGAGGAGGATCAGGTCTTCGACGCCGAGCCGGGAGACCTTGCCGCTCGTCAGCTCTTCCTTGAGGTCTTCCTTGAGCTTCTCAATCACCTCGACCGCGACGTTGTTCTCGAGCAACGTGACTTCGAGCTCCCAGAAGAGCGTCTCGAACCTCTCCCCGCTCAGCGTCTTCTTGGTGAACGTCTCCTTCAGCCGGGAGAAGAAGCCGCGCTTCTCAGGCTGCTCGGCGACGGGATGTCCTTGTCTGGTCGGGGTCTTTTCAGGGATGGAAACGGTCTCATGGACGGGAACGGTTTTAGTAGGGATAGAAACGATTTCAGGAACAGGAACGACGGTCTTCTCAGGGGTTTTCTTGACGACGGTCTCCTCGACGCGGACGGGTTTCGCGGGCGCCGCTTTTTCAGGGGGGGTCTTCTTCTCGAGAATGGGAACTGATTTCTCGGGGAGTATCTTCTTCTCGGGAACGGCCGGTCTCTTCTCAACGACGACGGGCTCGGTTTCAGGAACGGATCTCTTTTCAGGGACGGGAACGGATCTTTTTCCGGGGACAAGGACTATCTTCTCAGGGGCACGGGACGGTTTTTCTGGAACGGGCTTCTTCTCGAGCGGTTTTTCGACGGTGCGCCCTTCGCGTTTCGGCGCTTCCTTGACCGGTTCCTTCTTCCCGAAGATGCCTGCGAGGAATCCCTTCTTCTCCTTCGCCTCGCGCTCGTGCTCCGCCTTCTCCTTCGGCAGTTCCGGAATCTCTTCGACCGGCTCTTCCACCGCGGCGAGAAGCGTCTTCTCCTCGACGAGCGCTTCCTGGACGGCTGCCTGGTCGTCGACCTGTTCTTCGACGACCTCGGCTTCCGCTTCCTTCGAGAACTTGGAGACCGCTTCTTTCAGCTTCTTCTTGAGGAACCCGAACACTCACGCACCCCGCTTCTTCCTCACAGCGGCCTTCGGAGCCGCCTCCGGTGCCGGCCGGTCGTCCTTCTCCTGTTCCATCGCCGCCTCGATGGCGCGCAAGCGGGAGGTGAGCGAGACGTAGTCCGCGTTCGCGCGGTCGCGCAACTGTTCCAGATCGGTTCGCTGCTTCTCGAGGAGCTGTTTCGCCTCTTCGACGCTCTTCTCGACGACGATCGAGCCACCGACGTTCATCCGCACGGAAGCGGTGTCGTTGAGGCTCGCGTCCACGAAGATGCCGTTCGCGACGGGCGCGAAGATCCTGCTGCCCTTCTTGAGCTTGGAGAGGCTGTCGAGGGCTTCGATGACCGCGGCGATCTCCGCGATGCCCTGGGTCGTCTGCTCGACGTATTCCTGGACGCGACGGAGCTGTTCCATGAGGCCGCGGTACTCCATGTAGAGCTGCTGCGCCTGGCCGTCATCCACCGTCACGGCCCCCATCCCTTCTTCTCGAGGTAGCCGAGGCTCTGCTCGATGTGCACGATCTCGGGGCCGCCGCTCTGGCTGCTGACGACGAAGCCGTAATCATTGGCGAGGACGCCGGCGCGGACGTACGGGCTGCCGAGGCCGACAGAAGCAGGTTCCAGGGAGTCGAGGCCGAGGACCTCCTTCACCGTGGCGATCTCCTCTTCCGAGGCGTCGCGGTGGATCACGCCCTTGCTCCCGTTGAGGACGAGGCACGCGCCGGGCGTGTCGAGCCCCGCGATGCGGAGCTTCTTCACCGGCACTTTGAGCAGCTTCTCCAGGCGTTTCAGTTCCGCTGCCGTGAACTCCGGGCTGGCGATGCAACCGTGCTCGTTCGCGACGAGGTTGTTGCCGAGGCAGGTGAGCCCGGTCTCGAAGACGTGAATGGGCAGGCCGAGCCGCTTCAGCAGCTCGATCTCCTGGTGGAAGGCGATGCCGGGGACGAGGAGCGCGTACCCGTTGCCGGCGAGGAAGACGCCCGGCATGGGCGTGCCCGCGACAGTGAGGTGATGCACTTCGGCGCCGAGCGCGCGAGCTATCTCGTCCTGCTCCTCCTGGTGGAGCCGTTCGCCGAGGAGGCAGAGCCGTTTCCCGTCAGCGGTGGCGCAGTACCCTGCGAGGCCGACGTTCGGGTTGCCGTTGAAGATGGTGGTGAGGACAGGCATATTACATCACGCTCATCGTCGCAGAACTACGAGGTGTTTTTAAAGGTTTACCTCGGGGGGACGGCCTTGACACCACGGCCGCCGCGGAGAAATCGTTCTCCCATCCGGTCCGAGGTCTAGTCAGCGGCTCGCGATTATGGCCTCGCTCCGCTCGCCCATGCTCGCCGTCGTCAATCGTTCCAAGGCGGCGACCGTGATGGTATCAAGGTCTCGACGTTGAAGACAAGCGTGAGAAGAATGAGAGCAAAAAGATCAGGACTCACTTCGCGCCGATCTCCGCTTCCTGGAAAGTGGCGTCCTTCTGGAGGAGGGCGATGCCGAAGTTGGTGAACGGCCGGTCCTGGAGGACGTCGACCTTGCGCTGGAAGTCGAGGTGGAGGAGCGGGATGAAGGTGAAGACCTTGTCCTCCTTCTCCTGGCTCGGTACGAGGTCCTCGAACGTGAGCATGGGCGCACCCTTCTTCTTGTAGTGCTTGTTCACCTGGTCGTAGACGCCCTTGATGATCATGCCCATGTCGACGTGGCCCGTCGGGAGCTTCGCCTCCTTGATCATGCGGGGCGCGATCCTGACGCGTTTCGCGTCCACTTCGAGCGCCTTCTCCAGGGCTTCGATGAGGTCGTAGACGGAGACCTTCCGCTTGCGGGGCTGCGGCGTCCGGGGGACGAGATGCGGCCGTTCCGGCGAGCCTACGTCCAGGAGGAGCGCGCTGTCGGCCGGCAGCGCGTCGAAGAGGTCGACCGGCTCCTCCGCACTGTTGATGAGGCTGTCGAGCGCCGCTATCTCCTCGTCGACGAGCTTGTTCGTCTTCATCTTGAGGAGGATGGCGCTCGCCAGGACGATCTTGCCGCTGATCCGGAAGTCGAGCTTCTTCAGCGTCTTGAGCATCTCGAGGAATTTGTGCGCGATCAGCGAGATGTCGATGTCCCACGGGTCCATCTCCTCCGCCTCGATGAGGCCGAAGATGATCTGCTTCCACGTGAGCTCGTCGTTCTCGAAGAGGATCCTGAAGACCTGCTCCTGTGTCGTCTTGCGCTGCTTCTGCGCGAGAATCGCTTGCGCCATTTCTTTCCTCGGTGGTCTGATAGCAGTTACCGGTATACCTTTTCGTATATCCGTATATAAATGTTTCGATGCCTATCCGGATAGGAACAAACCCCTTTTTATGGTTTGCGGAGGAATGTCCGGTGGTCAGAAGAGCCAATCAAAGAGAGAACCATGAATCGGCCGCGATGAAAATGTAGGCTACTATCCTCCAGTCGAACCGTAGCTAACAAACAAGCGAGGGTCGAGTGGGGGGGGGGTTGCCCCCTACGGGGACGCGATCTTTCGGAGCGAGAAGCGATACGGTTAGAAGATAGTAACG
>JACWAN010000047.1 GCA_014874255.1 Candidatus Woesearchaeota archaeon | reverse complement strand
GCGCGGCCATCCCCCGACTGAAGTCGGGGGCGTTCCTCGCTTCGCTCGGGCCGCGCGTTCGTAACACGCGCTTCGCCCTCGCACTCCTTCCGCGAGCTGAAGCAACGCGGCGTTCACGTGCAGAGGCGAAGCGCGCGTAAACCTCCTCGGACGTCGGGAGGAGGGATTTTACTCTCCTCTTCCTTCGCATCCAGACCCCACGTTTTATAAACGGGCCGTGTTCCCGGTGCACAGAAGTCTGTTGCACGGACAGTGATGTTCTCTCGCGCTCCCGCGCGGGCGCGGCTTCTACGGCATCGGACAGATGACACGAAAACGAATGAGATATGAGATGATAGTATGACGACCTTTAATGATATAATCACAAATGCGCAACTCCTGAGGGCGATCGGCGACCTCGGCTTCACTGAGCCGACCGAGATCCAGGTGCAGACGATCCCGCCCGGGCTGGAAGGCCAGGACCTGATCGGCCAGGCGAAGACCGGGAGCGGCAAGACCCTCGCGTTCGGCGTCCCGCTCCTCGCGAAGCTCACCCCGGAACGAAGGTCGCAGGCGCTAATCCTCGCGCCGACGCGGGAACTGTGCCAGCAGATCGCGGTCGAGCTGGGCAAGCTCGCCAAGCACAGCGACGTCAAGATCGCGTCCGTCTTCGGCGGCGTCGCGATGAACCCGCAGATAGCCGCGCTGCGTGACTCACAGGTCGTCGTCGCCACGCCTGGCCGGCTGCTCGACCACCTCGAGCGCGGCACGTTCCGCACGGAATCGGTCCATTTCCTCGTCTTCGACGAGGCCGACCGGATGTTCGACATGGGTTTCCTCAAGGACATGGAGCGGATCGTCCGCCGCGTGCCGAAGGAACGGCAGACCCTCCTCTTCAGCGCGACGATGCCTGACGCGATCAAGCGGCTCGCCAGCCAGTACCAGCGGAACCCGATCCACGTGAAGACGCATTCGCACATCGAGCACAGTCTCCTCCCGCAGTCCTTCTACCGGACCGACATGGGCGGCAAGTTTTCCTTGCTCGTCCACCTCCTCAAGAAGGAGGATCCGAACCTGGCGATCGTCTTCTGCAAGACGAAGCACGGCGCCAAGGCCCTGGCGAGGAACCTGGCGCGGCTCGGCTTCGAGGCGGACGCGATGCAGGGCAACCTCTCGCAGAGCCAGCGCGACCGCGTCATGGCGGACTTCAAGGCGGGCAAGATCCGGTTCCTCGTCGCGACGGACGTCGCGGCCAGGGGATTGGATGTGAAGCACGTGACGCACGTCTTCAACTACAACATCTCCACCGTGCCCGAGGATTATATCCACCGGATCGGACGGACCGCGCGTGCGGGCGCCGCCGGCAAGGCGATCACCCTCGTCGAGCCCGCGGAAGAGCGGCTCTGGCGCGACATCCTCCGGCTGCCGAACATCAGCGCGCTCGAACAACGGGCGGAGCACGTCGAGCGGATTGCGTTCGAGAAGCACGGTCGCGAGCAGGGCGGCAGGCGCGGACAGCCGCAAGCCAGGACGCCGCGGCCGCAAGCTGCCGGCCGGCCGCCGATGAGCCACGGCGCGCGCGGACAGGAGATGCACAGCCAGCAGCGCCCGTCCGGGAACAGGCCGCCTGCGCGTCGGTCCGGTGGCCGTCCGGGGGGGCGAGGCCGACGGTTCCAGCGGTGAGCTTCCCCGTCTTCCGTCGCAGGAACTGACGCTCATAACTGTTTTAAATTCCCGTTCTTTCTCTTCCTTCATGGACGCTATCGATTCCAGGGATGCCGCGCTCGTCGTCATCGACCTGCAGAAGGGGATTGTTTCTGCGCAGCGCCCGTTCGGCCCGCACGCCGCGGACCTCGTCGTCGAGAACGCCGCGAAGCTCGCGGACGCGTGCCGGAAGCGCGACATCCCGGTCTTCCTCGTCCACGTGCAGTCCTCGCCCGCCACCATGCTCAAGCCGGAGGCGGACGCGCCGATGGGGTTCCGCGACCTCCCGAAGGACTGGGCGGAGTTCGTCCCGGAACTCGGGCCGAAGCCGGGCGACGTCATCATCACAAAGCAGCAGTGGGGCGCGTTCTACGGGACGGATCTCGACCTCCAGCTCCGTCGCAGGAACAGGAACACGGTCATCCTCTGCGGCATCTCGACGAACATCGGGGTCGAGAGCACGGCGCGGTTCGCGTACGAGTACGGTTACGCGCAGGTCTTCGCCGAGGACGCGATGACGGCGATGGACGCGCAGGCGCACGCCGTGAGCGTCGAGGCCATCTTCAAGCGGATGGGCCGCGTCCGCTCCACGGGCGAGATTATCGGCGCGCTCTCGAAGAAGAACTAACCCTTCAGTTTCTCTTGACATCATGGTCGCAGCGGAGCTTTTGTCCTCCCTCCGGTCCGGGATCTTGCCAAAATCGTCCTGCATCAATCGGGCGATTTTGTGGTCTCGCTCCAAGGCGACGGCCATGATGATGTCATCAAATCGTCATCCTCCGCAACGCATAAATATCCCTTGCCCGCGTGCATGGAGAAACGGCGGGTGAGACCATCCCACGATTCGCGGCAGAGACCTTCTCCTCCCTGAAGATCCGGAACTTCCGGCTCTACTTCTTCGGCCAGGCGATCTCGACGTCAGGCACGTTCATGCAGTCCGTGGCGCTGGCGTGGCTCGTCCTCAAGCTCACCGGCTCGGGCACCGCGCTCGGCCTCGTCATGGCGCTCCAGTACGCCCCGATCCTGCTGCTCAGCCCGTGGGGCGGCGTCATCGCCGACCGATACCCGAAGCGGCGGATGCTCTACGCGACGCAGTCCCTGGCGGCGCTCCTCGCCCTCGTCCTCGGCCTCCTCGTCGGGGGCGACGCAATCAGGCTCTGGACGGTCTACCTCCTCGCGTTCGTCTCCGGTCTCGTCCTCTCGGTCGACAACCCGGTGCGTCAGGCCTTCCTCATCGAGATGACTGGGAAGGAGCGGCTCCCCAACGCTGCCGTCCTCAACAGCAGCCAGGTGAACCTGTCCCGCGTCGCCGGACCGGCGCTCGCCGGCGTCCTGATCGCGGCTTTTGGCCTCGCGCTCTGCTTCTTCGTCAACGCCGTCTCGTACCTCGCAGTCCTGGTCGCCCTGTTCCTGATGCGCGAGGAGGAGTTCCACGTCTCCCCGTCCGTGCCTCGTCGTCGCGGCCAGCTCCGCGAGGGCTTCGCGTACATCCGCTCGACGCCCATCCTCTTGAACGCGGTCGTCATGATGGCGATCATCGGCACGCTCACGTACGAGTTCCAGGTGAGCCTCCCCTTGCTCGCGGAGTTCACGTTCCACGGCAACGCGGAGGCATATGCCGCCCTGACGGTGGCGCTGGGCGCCGGCGCCCTCATTGGCGGCCTCGTCCTCGCCGCCCGGCAGCAGCCGCCGGCCGCGCTCGTCCCGCTGGCGGCGTTTTTCGGCGTCTCCGTCCTTCTCGCCGCGGCCGCGCCGACGCTCCCCGTCGCGATGCTCGCCCTCCTCCTCGTCGGCGCCTTCTCCCTGGCGTTCACCTCGCTCATCAACGCGACGCTCCAGCTGGAATCGGCGCCGGAGATGCGCGGCCGCGTCATGTCGTTCTGGTCGATTACCTTCGTCGGCTCAACGGCTATCGGCGGCCCCTTCATCGGCTGGATCGGCGAGCATGCCGGCCCGCGCTGGGGTCTCGCTGTCGGCGGCGTGGCGGCGCTCGCCGCAGCCGCGATGGGGTTTATCCTCTCACGCCGGACGCGGCAGGGTGTCGCTGAGCCGGCAGCCGGCACTCTGTAGCGTCTTTTCAGGATCCGCCACCCCTGTTCATGCTCTTAGGAAAATCACGTTCCTGGTCGTCATCCGCTTCAGTCATTTCGTTCCTGAATCTCCTCGGAGCCTCGGAGATTCTCGGCAATCGCGACCGGATCCGCTGCACAGGTCACCCCCGTATGGGGCGTCTTCCCGACCTTTTCTGCCGTGTTCTTCGCTCGCCTCATCCTTTGGCCGGTGACGACTCCATTTGCCTAAGGGCCGCTCGTTCCGGCCGCGATGAAAATCTCGCTGATGCTCGGGTTACTCTCTTCGAACCGTGTCGCTTCTCGCTCCGAACGGTCTCGTCCCCCGAGGGGGGCGACCCCCAACTCGACCCTCGCTCGTTTGTCAGCTACGGTCCGACCGGAGGATAGTAACCCGCAGTTTCATCGCGGCCGCTCGTTCCATAAAACTTAAAAAGAGTCGTCTCCAGTTCGTCATGAAAAGAGAGGTGGGTCTTCATGCACACGTGCAACATCTGCGCGAACACGTTTCAGGGGAGCGGCGACGAGCTGGTCCTCTGCGAGCACAAGGACGGGCTGGTCCACATGGGCTGCTGCGTCGCGCTCTGCTCGCAGGACGGCAAGCCGTGCGGCCACTGCCTGGCGATCTACGGGAAGAAGAACTGAGCCCTGCGGCGAATCGCGTTCTCCGCTCTCCTCGAGGTTACCGGCTTCGAGGCGTAATGCTCGTCATTCTCAGGGGCCTCGTCCCCGGATGGGGCGTCCCCCTACTCGGCCTCCGACGGTTCCTTCGCAACGCCTCGACCTGAGGCCGGTAACCTCTCGTCATAGAGTGAGGCATTCTTCTCACAGCTCGAACTCCTCGATGAGGCCGCGGATTAATTGGTACTTCTCGAGGAACTTGAAGCCCTTGTCCGTCAGCGTGACGTACTTCCGGCTGTCCTTGTCCACGATCTCCTTGACGAGCCCTTTCGCCGTGAGCTCGGCGTAGTACTCGGCGAAGCTGCTCGACGAGAGGTTGGAGTGCCGGAGGAGGGGTGTCGGCTTGATGGAATTGTGATGTTCGCGCACGGTCCGGAGGATGTCGAAGATCACTTCGAGCCGGTCGCGCTTCTTCATCGTGCCCATTTGGAGACCCTGAAGTAGATGATGACGAAGACGAGCAGCGAGACGATGAGGAAGAGCGTCTCGACGGGCTCGGGGAAGGGGTGGTGCCTGCCCGTGACCCAGAGGTTGAGGAGCCAGAGCCCGAAGACGAGGGTGTAGAGCAGCTTCGTCTGGGTCATCCGCTTCTCCTCCTTCCGGATGAGGAAGACCGAGACGAGCGCCACGGCGAGGAGCGCGAGCTGCAGGTAGGTGAGGAGCTCGGGCGAGCGGGCGAAGAACGAGGCGAGCGAGAGGAGGATTGCGACGGTGTGGCCGAAGACGAGCATCTTCCGGTTGTCGAAATGGTGCCAGACCGTGCTGAACACGAGGTAGAAGATCGCGACCGTGCTGAAGTAGCCGAGCGGGAGGATGAAGAGCGGCATGAGGAGGTCGCGTCCCGATGGGGTCTCGAACGCCATCCCCGAGAGGAAGACGACGCTGAGCAGGAACCGCATCAGGTAGGCGAGGCCGAAGAAGAGGAAGGCGTCGCGGAAGTAGCCGATCCCCTCGTGCTTCGTCAGGCTGTAGCTCTCCCTCGTCCGGAAGTAGATCGCGGCGCAGAACGCGACCGCCACCACCGTGAAGACGAGTTCCGAGCCGAAGATCCACGGGTCGAACATCGGTGCGGGCATATGACATTCACCCCGGCGTTTCGGCTATTTAAAGGTTTATAACGAACGTGGACGCGCAGTACATATCTTTCTTCCACCGTATTTATAAATTGTCCTTCGGAATAGGCGCCGGAGACGGGCATGATGCCGCGACGGATGGCAGCGGATGCCTGCGGCGAGGCCTTACGGAGTGAGCGCTTGATGGACGTCCAGAAGAAACCCCCGAAGAACGCGAAACGCTCGATCATCCGCCTGGAGAACGTCGCGAAGATCTACAAGATGGGCGAGGTCGAAGTGGCTGCGTTGAAAGGCGTGAGCCTCGACATCGAGACCGGCGACTTCGTCGCGATCACCGGCGCCTCGGGGAGCGGGAAGAGCACGATGATGAACCTCGTCGGCTGCCTTGACCTGCCGACGCAGGGCGCGATCTTCCTCGACGGCAAGGACATCGCGGCCATGCCGGAATCGGCGCTCGCGCAGATCCGCGGCCGGAAGATCGGCTTCATCTTCCAGCAGTTCAACCTCATCCCGACGCTCTCCGCCCTCGAGAACGTCATGCTGCCGCTCGAGCTCCAGGACGCCCCTGCCGGAACCGCGGAGAAGCGCGCCCGCCAGCTCCTCGAGCTCGTCGACCTCAAGGAACGGATGCACCACCTGCCGAGCCAGCTCTCCGGCGGGCAGCAGCAGCGCGTCGCCATCGCCCGCAGCCTCGGCAACGACCCCGAGGTGATCCTCGCGGACGAGCCGACCGGCAACCTCGATTCCAAGGCCGGCTCCAACGTCATGGAGACGCTCGAACGCCTGTGGAAACAGGAAGGCAAGACGATCATCATGGTCACCCACGACCCGAACCTCGCGAAGCGCGCCCACCGGCGCATCGAGCTGCGGGACGGGCAGATCGTGCAATGAATGATTGGGAGGAATGATACAAATGGCACACACCGCAACAAGCCCCGTCGTCCGGGGAATTATCGTCGCGCTCTCGCTCGCCCTCTTCCTGGGGCTCTTCGTCACCGGCGCGCACGCCCAGGACACCGGGCCGCAGATCTACGTGAACATGCTCAACACGGACCCGACGCCCGTACGTGCAGGCGCGAGCGCGGACATCTATCTCGGCTTCGAGAACCTCGGCAGCGGGACGCAGCCCATCGAGGTGCAGCTCGTCAACTCGTATCCCTTCTCTCCCGCGGGAGCCGCCGGGGCGCAGAACATCACGCTCGGCCCCTACCAGACCAACAACAATTACGTCAACGTCAAGCTCACCACGCTCGTCGACAAGAGCGCGGTCGACGGCCAGTACGCCCTGGAGGTGCAGTACCGTCCGTCCGGCGGGAACTGGGTGACACAGAACTTCTCGGTCTCGGTGACGAACCAGGCGTTCGCGCAGATCGCCTACATCGGCCAGTCGCAGCTCGACCTCGGCGTCCAGACCCCCATCAACTTCACCATCACGAACGTCGGCAGCGCGCCCCTCCAGAACCTCGTCTTCTCGTGGACAGACAAGCAGGGATACATCCTCCCGGTCCTGGGCGACAACACCCGCTTCATCAAGTACCTCGGCGTCGGCCAGTCGGCGACGATCCCCTTCACCGTCGTCGCGGACGTGAACGCGGCGCCCGGCCTCGATGAGCTCGAGCTCAGCCTCAGCTACGAATCCGCGAGCAACGGGGCGGAGAACATCCTGAACACGACTGCGGGCGTCTTCGTCGGCGGCACGACGGACTTCGACGTCTCCTATTCGGAGAGCTCGGCGGGCCAGACCTCGCTCTCCGTGGCGAACATCGGGAACAGCCCGGCGTACGCGGTCAAAGTCTCCATCCCGCCGCAGCCCGGGTTCCGCGTCGTGGGTAGCACCTCCTCGATCATCGGCAACCTGAACAAGGGCGACTACACCCTCGTCTCGTTCCAGTTCGCCGCGCTGAACGGCAATGAGAGCGGCGGAGCGCCGCAAGGGGCGGGAGGAACGGCGGCGAACAGGTCGGGCTTCGCGCACGGGAACCGCAGCTCGTTCAACTTCAGCGGCACCGGCTTCGAGGGGAACAACCTCACCGTGGACGTCGAGTACACCGACGCCGCAGGAGTCCGCAGGACCGTGGAGAAGAGCATCCGGGTCTCGAGCTCCCAGTCCTCTTCCTTCGGCGGCGCAGGCACCGGCGCCTACGCCGGCAGGCAGACGACCGCCTCCTGGTGGACGAACCCCTACGTGATCGCGATCATCGTCATCGTCCTCGGAGGCGGCTACTGGTACTACCGCCGCCGCAAGGCGAAGAAGGCGTGAACGCCCGACGGCTAAAAACGAGAAAGACCACGGGAAAAGACCATGGCTGAGACCGCGGGAGACCGCATGATGGCCCCGGAGAACGCACGATGAGGATCCAGAAATCGTTCCAGCTGGCGCTGAACATCCTGATTCACAGCAGGCTGCGCAGCTGGCTCACGATCATCGGCATCGTCATCGGCGTCGCTGCTATCGTCGCTATCGTCTCCATCGGCGAAGGCGCGCAGGCGAACGTGAACTCGCGTCTCGGCGGCCTCGGCGCCGACATCATCACCGTCAGCCCCGGCTTCAGCCGCGCGAGCGGCGAGTTCGGCGGCTTCGGCGGAGGCGGTGGCGGCGCGACGACGGGGAAGAACCTCACCAGCCTCGACATCCAGATCATCAAGTCCGTGCCGGGCGTCCTCTATGTGGACGGCATCGTGAGCGGCCGCGCCGACGTCAGCTACCTCACCGAGACCGCGTCCATCTCCGTCGAGGGCGTCGACCCTTTCGCCTGGACGAACATGCTCACCACCAACCTCGCCTCGGGCCGGCTGCTCCAGCCGTCGGACGCGAACGACATCGTCATCGGCTACAACGTCGCCAACACCGTCTTCAAGGAGCCAATCCCTCTCAACCGCCTGATCTCCGTGCAGGGCAAGCCGTTCCGCGTCATCGGCATCCTCGCCTCCTCTGGGACCAGGGACGACAGCACGATCTTCATGACCGTCGCGGACGCGCGGAACACCCTCACCACCGTGACGGACAAGCAGCGCTTCGACTCAATCAGCGTCAAGGTGGCCGACGCCAACCAGGCGACGGACATCGCGAACGCCATCGACGCGAAGCTGATGATCAGCCGCCACGTCACCAACAAGACGAAGGACTACACCGTCACCTCGCCCCAGGCGACGCAGGCGCGCATCGCCTCGATCACGAGCACGTTCACCCTCTTCCTCGCGGCGATCGCGGCCGCCTCGCTCCTCGTCGGCGCGGTCGGCGTCGCGAACACGATGTTCACCTCGGTGCTCGAGAAGACCCGGGAGATCGGCATCCTCAAGGCGATCGGCGCGAAGAACAGCGACATCATGGCGATCTTCCTCCTCAACTCGGCCCTCGTCGGCTTCGTCGGCGGACTCATCGGCGTCATCCTCGGAGCAGGCCTGTCGTACCTCCTGCCGAACGTCCTCGGGCTGCGCCTCGGGCCGGGCGGCCACCTCACCACCGTCCTCCCGATGAGCCTCCTCCTCGAAACGCTGGCGCTCTCCGTCATCATCGGCATGGTCGCAGGCGCCATCCCTGCCTACCGCGCCTCCAAGCTCAAGCCCGTCGACGCCTTACGCTACGAGTAGCGGGAGAACGGGAACGTCGTCAGCGCGTGCCGCGATATGCTTTCTCTTATTGTCTTTTTGATTATTGTCTTTTTGACCTTCTCAATCACTAGACGGGCCCATCCAAAGAGATCCCTCGAGGTATTGATGAGAAATGGGAGCCGGACGATCTTGACGCATTTGACCCGGGCCGGAAGAGACATCTCTTTCATCGGAAGCTGGCTTCGAACGCGGCCGAATGCTGACGACAGAGGAGCAACTTTTTAAGGAAGAACCGACCAGAAAAGTCATGCGAATCGCCATCTTCACCGACTCATTCCTCCCACTATATAATGGGATTGTGACTGTTACCCTCAGTCTCGCTGAGCATCTCGCCGACCGCGGTCATCAGGTCTATATCTTTGCGCCGCGCTACAACACGTCCAACGAGTACAAGCACAAGAACATCACAATCAAATTGGTTCCTTCAATCCAGGCATTCCATTATGAAGAGCTCCGACTAATGCCCTTCCCCGACCTTAAGATAATCAATTACCTGAAGAAAGAACGGGTCGAGGTCATCCACTTCCAGACGCCAGTCATTCTAGGACTGGAAGCCGTGATGGCGGCTCGCATCCTGGACCTGCCTCTCGTCGGGACATATCACACGTTCTTCTCGGATCCGCAGTACTTGCGTCAAGCTGGTTTCAGTTCGAAGGCGCTTCAACGAGCCTCCTGGGCCTATGCTCGGATGTATTATAATCGTTGCGATCTCATCACCTGCCCGACAAGGATCATCCGAAAAGAGCTCATCAAGCACGGTTTCAAGCTGCCAATCAAGGCGATCTCGAACGGGATCTCCATAGCGGATTTCAATAATCGACGTGCTCCGGCATGGAAACGAAGGCTCAATCCACACGGCAAGCTCCTCCTCTTCACAGGACGAGTCGCGCATGAGAAAAATGTCTTCTATTTGCTCGATTGCTTCGCGCTCGTCCATGAACGTTCCCCGACAACGAAGCTCGTCATCGTCGGTGATGGTCCTCAACTGCCGGACGTACGCGCGTATATTGCCGTGTGCGGAATCGAGGACGCGGTTATCATCTTCGGATATGTTCCTCATGCACGGCTCCTCGCATCAGGAATCCTGGGTGCGTGTGATGTCTTTATCACAGCATCCACGACCGAGACTCAGTCCATCACGCTGCTTGAAGCGATGGCGAATGGTCTCCCTAGCGTCGGCATAAAGGAACTCGGCGTCGCGGAGGTGATCAAGGACAGACGAACGGGTTTTCTCGTCAAGAACCACGACAAGAAGGCATTTGCGCGTGCTGTGCTGCGGCTCCTCGAGGATGATGCGCTCCGCGAACGGATGGGCAAGAACGCGCTACAGGGCGCGAAACAGCATGATATGACGGTCATCACAAGCATATGGGAAAAGACCTATGAACGCTTGATACGGCGCGCGTAACGAACGTCGGGCGCACCATCCATCCTGAGGCTGTGCTCGGCCCTCTCAGTCGTCCTCGTTCGTCATGGGGTGGTATTCGTTCAATGATATCTTTTTCAACCCTTTTGCCCATATTGTCAGCGTTTTAAAAAAGCCATCCGCGTGGAATCGTCTGCTGGAGTAGCGGACCTTGGCGTTATGAACATATCTTGCCCGGTAACCCTTCTTCCCGAATTTCAGGCTGAACCAATGATCTTCGATGATGAGATTGTCGAGGCCGCCGAGTTCCAAGAATACCTTCCTCTCAACAGCCATATTGTTAGTAGTGATATAGGGCATTCCGAGGGCATTCTTCAGTATTAAGGAGAGATTGGTCAGCTCGGCAAAACAGTTGTACAGGAGGTTGTACCAGATATTCGGTTCGATATACGTTCCGCTCCCGGTCACTGCCTGAACAGGGGGCTTTCTCGCGAAGGCCGCGAGCATATTCTCTGCCCAGGTCTCATTGACGACGCAATCCGCGTCGAGGAATGCGACATACTTCGTCGCCGCCTTTCTCGCACCAAGATTTCTCGCGGGTACGCTGCCTTGCACGGAGCAATTGTAGACGTGCTTTGTATAGCGTCTCGCTACATCCATCGTGCGATCGGTGCTGTTGTTGCTGATGACGATGATCGAGAAATCGTGTACCGACTGACACCGCAGCGATTGGAGAAGCGGCACGATCAACTTCTCTTCATTATACGCGGGGATGATGACGGAGAGCTGATGCATCGTATTCCCTCCCTTCTTACGCTTTAAAAAGCTTATTTCCTCCCTATCCTCTGGGCAAGCCATCTCGCGGTACGAGTGTACAGGAATGGGGCAATAATTATGAGGATCAGTACAGTAATGATTGCCGCGATTGTCCAGTCGACATAGCGGGTGATTGAAGCGTACGCGAGGCCGAAATAGTATCCGAGACCCACGATTGTGATTGCCAGTAGGAGATTGATGAGCGCGCTGAACGTGATGAATCGTTTCGTGCTGTAGCCGCCGGTTGCCAAAGCCAAGATGCCGGGCAGCGCGATGTAGGGTGTCAACTTCACGATCCAGATTGCCTTGTCTCCGTGACGGCGAACGATCTCCTTGGCGGAGGTCATCTTCTTTCTGGTGAGTCCGAATCTCCTTTCCAGGCGCTTGACGAGCAAGCGCTTGCCGCTCTTCCCAACGAAGAAGAAGAGCATGTCGGGTATCTGGTTGCCGAAGAATGCCAGCACCATGACGATGTAGAGGTTGAAGTATCCTAGTGACGCCGCAAATCCCGCCAAGGGGGCCGTGATTGGTCCTTCAAAGAAGATTGCGAGGAAAACGATAAGATAGCCGCCGTTATGCATGAATGTGAGCGCTTGCTCGGACGTAAAGAGCACCATGACGCTGTCCGAGTGGTTCGGCTTCTTAAAGCTTTTTCTTCGGATACGAAAACGACTGGGCGATTATCGCCAGGGATTCAAGGCAACCATTCACTCGCTTCATCCATTTCCCAACTGAGAAATCTTCTCCCGTCCGGGCAGAATATTTATTAACCTCATGCTGTGCCCCCTCCTCATGATAAGCATCGTCATTCCCACCTTCAACGAGGAGAAGGTGATTGAGAAGACCCTGCGGCAGTTCCTGCCTTACAAAAGAAAATTTGCACTCGAAATAATCGTCGCCGATGCGAGGAGCACTGACGCGACGGTGCGAATCGCACGTAAACTCGCCGACCGGGTGATCGTGGAGAAGAAGCGAAGCAATATCCCGACCGGAAGGAATCTCGGCGCGTTCGCCGCGAATGGGGAGCTCATTATCGAACTAGATGCCGACTCGAGAATAGGTGATCCCGACCTCTTTTTTCGGACTGTGCAGAAGATATTCCGATCGCCGCAAATCGTCGCTGCGATGCCGCGTCTTAGGATATATCCTGAGGAAGAACGCTTCGAGGACCGATTCTTCCACAGACTCATCAACGGTGCCATCTCGTTCGCCAACCATTTCGGTAGCTTCCTCTCGAAGGGCGAATGCCAGATATTCCGCAAGAGCGCTTTCAATAGTGCGGGCGGCTATGACGAACGCCTCGCCGTAGGCGAAGATTGCGATCTCTTTCACCGTCTCTCCCGGCTTGGCGAGGTCAAATATCTGCAGAATCTCGTCGTCTACCATTCTCCCCGGAGATTCAGGAAAGAAGGCTATCTCCGTTTGCTCCTCGGACCCTACCTGCTCAATGGCGTCGCGCTCCTCTGGCGCCACGAGTCGCACTCCAAGGAATGGGAACCGGTCAGATAATCTTATGCCGGCTTGAGCCTCTCTTCCGCTTTCTGATACTGCTCACTTCCGCCCCGGTTATCTTCCTCATCACGTCGTCCGCCAGCGGTTGCAGGTCTTTCGGGAAACGCCGATGCCGAAACGGCCTTCTGAACGTCACGACGCATGAGACCTTCCTGCTCAGGACGCCTCTCAATGTCTTGTTCTTCAGCGACATCTTGACCGGGACTATATGGACATCAGGAACCGCTCTTTCCAGCCAGACGACCCCGACTCTCGCGTGCCCGTCACGGAATTCTTTTGGTCCCTCCGGGAAGATGTAGACCATCGCCCCTTCCCGCAATTCTTCCGCAAGAGGAGGAAGCACTTTTCCTCTCCGCGGTCTTGTAGAGACGCAACCGCTCATCCACAGGAAGGGAAGCAAGAACGGTTTGTAGAAATAGATGTCCTGCGTGACGAAGTATATCGTTCGGAGAGAATGGAATTCCTCAGGTGTCAGGGAGAGGAGGGCGAGAAACGCGTCAATTCGTGAGGGATGGTTTGATGCGAAGATCAGCGTTCCCTTACAGTCCCATTCGAGTTTTCCTCGTTTTTCTATCTTGAACAGCATCCTGAAGGGGAAGACGAGCGCATAATACATCGTTATATGGACCGTCCTTATGAATGTGCGTCTGAACTTCAAGATTGCTCCTGCCTCTGTCGTCGGTCTCGAACCATTCGCCGGGCGTTCGTTCTCTGCTTTTTATAAGTTTTCGCCCTTCAACGGATATCGGCCTCTAAAAATCCGGCTGACTTGCACGTTCTCGATTCCTGTGTCCATCTTAGATCTGTATCCTCTCGAACAGCGCGCTGCCGAGGATGAGGAAGACGAGCGTCACGGCTGTGAGGATGGTGATGTCGAGGAGCAGTCCGAAGTGCGCCGCTCCGCCGAGGAGGGCGCGGAGGCCGTCGACGCCGTAGCTGAGCGGGTCGACCGACGCGATGACGGTGAGCGCTTCTGGCAGGCCGTTGAGGGGGAAGAGCGCTCCTGAGAGGAAGAAGAGCGGCATGAGGAGGAAGTTCATGATGAGCTGGAAGCCCTGCATGTCCTCGAGGACCGAGCCGATCGCCGTTCCCAATGCGGTGAAGAGGAGGGCGACCAGGAGCATGAT
>JACWAN010000046.1 GCA_014874255.1 Candidatus Woesearchaeota archaeon | reverse complement strand
TCCCTCTCCGCGATCCGTCCCTTCTTTCTGTCCCGAAAGCTCTTCCGTTGTCCCGGCCGAGCGCCGCGAGCTCTCCCTCCGCCTCCTCGATGAGCGTGTCGTAGAGGCGCATCCATCCTTCGTAGCTCTTCTCGCCGAGGTAGGACCGCACCGCGCCGTCCGTCTCGCGCTCGCCGAGCCCCTCGCGGGACGATTCCTCGAGGATGGCCCTGACCTTCGCGGCGACCTCCTGCTTGTGGCGTTCGCACGTCGCGATCCGCTCGCGCAGCCGCGCCGCTTCTTTCGCCGTCCTCGTCGTCGGCTCCCCTGCCGGCTCGCCGCGCCTCATCGGCTTCCCTCCTCTTCGCGGCGGAAGTGCGCGTAGAGATGCGGCTGCACCGACTTGAGGCCGACCTTCCGCTCGATCTCGGCGAGCGGCACCCTGTTCAGGAAGTCGTGGATGATGCGCGACGCGCGGAGCTGGTGCGGCGTCACGTTCCTGCCGAGGCCTTTCCTTCCGGCGGCGGCGAGGATCTGCTCGACCCTGCGGACGGTCATCCGTCCCTGTTCCCTGCTCGGGAAGAGGCATCCCTTCTTTCCCGCCGTCTTCGCCGCTGCCGTCTTCGTCGTCGCCTTCGCCGACGAGGAACGCAACGCCCGCAACTCGAGGACGAGACGGTGCTGGATCGCCACCTTCCGTCCCCCGCCGCCACCCGCGCCGCCGAGGACGACGATGTCCTCGCGGTCGGCGATGTCGCTCCCGCGCAGCGCGACGAGCTCCGAGACGGTGCAGCCTGTCTCGTAGAGCGTCCTGAGAATGAGCCGTTCGCGCGGGGCGGCCGCCAGCTCCAGCCGGCCGACCTCCTCGAGCGTGAGCGTTGGTCGCTGCACCTGTCCACCTGTCGTCGCTGCGGGCCGCCGTCCGGACGGCGACACGGTTACGAATTTCGTTTTTTTATTTTTAATGTAGTAGTTTATAAATTTTTTTATATATTTTAAGTCGAGAAGTATAATTATGGGTTTCGTTTTTTATAATTAATAGAAATAATATCTATCATAAAGATTTTTTTTCAAGATTATTTTTTCAAACATTTTTTTGATTGTCTTCTCTTGATTGTCTTCTCTTGACTGTCCTCTCCCTTTGAGCGGTTCTATTAAACGTTCTTATCGAGCATTTCATTGAGAACTACCGGTATCTATTATTGAATCCATTATGAGCGACGCGCGGATCCTACGACTGGAGCGCGGTGAAGGTGACGAAGCCGGAGCAGCCCCCCTTCTGCGGCACGCCGAGCTGCAGTTTCCAGTAGATCGCGCGCTGGCCGCTGGAGGTGTCGTTCTTCGGGTCGAGATTGAACTGGTCGACCTGCGTCGCGTCCGGGGTGAGCGACGTCATCGACGCGAACGCGGTCCCTGCCGCGAGATCGTACCGCTCGTTCCCGATCGTGGTGTTGCCGACGTCGCAGACCATGGCGAGACCGTCCCCTTCCGCCTGCGCGAACCCGTCGAGCGCCATGTCGATGCGCGTGTTCCCGAGATTCGTGACGACGACCGCGACGTCCGACGGCGAGACGTTCCCCGCCTGGATCGCGCCGTAGTCGATGCCCGCGGGCGTCAGGTTGAACGCGTAGAGCGGCTCGACGAACGTCATGTTGCTGCCGAACCCCTCCGCGCCCTGCGTGTCGGTCACGTGATAGGTGCACGTCCAGTTCATGCTCCGTGCGTAGTACGGCAGCGGGAAGAGGCACTGGTACTGGACGGTCGTCGCGTTGATGCCGACGGAGTTGCAGTTGCCGCTCGTCAGATGGCCGCTCGACTCGTCGGCGTGGTCCCACGCCCAGTCCTCCCGGTAGAGGTACGCGGAGACGTTCGCGATGGTGAGCTGGCCCTGCAGGTCCGTGATGGTGGCGTTGCACCCGACGCTCACGTCGCCGCCCATCGTCGGCGTGATCGTCGACGGGATGGAGACGTCCGTGACGCTCGGCGCGTCGTTCGCCGCTTGCGTGAACGAGGACTGCTCGCTCGCGTTGCTCCTCCCGTAGATGTCCGTGCAGCTCACGTTCCAGTCCCACACGCCGTCGCCGAGACTGACGAGGAACTGTCCCGTGCCGGTCGGCCAGTTCGCAGCGTCGCCCGCGATCGTCTGGTTCAGCGTCCCGTTGAGGAAGAGGCTGCAGTTCGACAAGGAGGAGAGGTCGTCGTGGCTGAACGAGAACGTGACGATGCTGCCGCCCTGCAACGTCGAGCCGTTCGCCGGCGTGAGGAGCGCTACCGTCGGCGGCGCGTCGTCCACCGTGACCGTCCAGTTCTGCGAGACGTTCGCGTTGGGCGTCGTCGCGTTGTCCCAGCAGAGGACGCTCCAATTATAGCGGCCGTTGTCCAGCGTCACGCTGAAATTGTTCGTCGACGTGTTGCTCGGGCTCGTGTCCGTCTGGTTGATGACGCCGTTGACGAGGAGGCTGCAGTTCCGCAAGGGGGAGAGGAGGTCGCTCGCGTTATAGGTGAAATTCACCTGCGTCAGCCCGGAATAGTTCGTGCCGTCCGCGGGCGAGAGGAGCGCGATCGACGGCCCTTCGAGGTCCGAGGTGACGTTCGCCCAAGCCTCGAAGAGCCGGATGTCCGTCGCGCTGTCCGGGGTGCCGTTCACCAGGTATTGCAGCCGGACTGAGAGGTTGCCCGCGATGGCGGTCCAGTCCCACTTGCCGCCGGGGCCGGCGACGTCGCTGTAGACGAGCGTCGTCCGGGAGAGGCCGCCGCCCCCGAGCGCGCGGAGGGGCTGCCAGCTCGCGCCTCCGTCATACGAATAAGCGAGTCCCCACTCGTCGTCGGAGAGGTTCGCCTGCATGTCGAAGACGAGGTCGACGCGCTTCACGTCCACGCTCGCGTTGTGGCCGTCCGCGCTGAACGCCGCGTACGTGAGGTTCCCCGTCGTCGCGTTGATCGCGGCGTAGGTGGCCGCGTTGCCGTCGTAGGCGAGGCTCGCGTTCGCTGAGATGCTCTCAGGGTCCACGTACGACGATGGCTTGGTGCTCTCCGTGAGGGCGATAGCGGAAGGGATGAGGAAAAGAACGATGATTGCCAGGAGAATCAAGGCGAAGAAGAACGCTCTTTTTTCCTTCTCCCTTCTCACCGCTACCACCTGACACGGTGATGGGCCGCGCGCTTCCGCCGCTTCCGCGCGATCAGGATGAGGAGGACGAGGATGAGGATGACGAGGAGGAGGAGGATCAGCCACCACGAGACGCCTGACGGCACCATCGAGGGGCCTTGCACGTTGAGGATCGCGCTCTTCTGGAAGGTGAGCTTGTCGTTGTAGAGGATCCGGCCGGCGATGATGTACTGGCCCGGGTCCGTCGGGTTGAAGTACGTCTCGATCGGCACCGTCTGTCCGGGCGCGACGCTGTAGAGGTCGGTGTCGATCACCTTCACCAGCTGGCCGGTCGCCTGCGCCGTGATGGTGCCCTTGAACTTCGCGTTCTCCGTGCGCGAGCCCTCGTTCCGGAAATTCGCGGTGATCGGGACGATGTCGCCGGTCTTCGCCCACGGGTTGACGTCGATGCCGAGGAGCTCGCCCTGGTCCGCGATGCCGCCCCGGTCCAGGACGTCGAACGTGATGAACGCGCTCTGGCCGCACGGCGCGCTCTCGACCTGCGCCCAGTACTGGCCCGGCTGGAGGTCATGGGTGACGCTCTTCAGGATGTCCATCGTGGTCGTCGGGAGGATATCCTGGTCCGTCGTGACGCTCAGGTTCGCGACCAGCTTCGTCTGGTACTGGTCGTACACGAGGATGGTGAAGCCCGGCCTGATCCGGACGTTCCCGGTGTTGTGGACGCTCGCGAGGAAGTCGAACGGCTGTCCGACCTCGGTGTCCTTGATCTGGATGCCGCCGGCGACGCACGACAGGTGCTGCGTGCCCGTGACGCCCAGGTTGATCTTGATGAGGAACGCCGCCCTGGTCGTCGTGCCGATCTTCCCGCCTTCGGTGCGCGCGAGCTGGCCGGTGAGGACGCGGACGCCGCCCGTGTACTGCTGGAGCTGCGCATCCGCGGGCGGCTGGACGATGACGGTGAGCGCGTACGGCGCGTCCTGGCTGAACGTGAAGTTCGTGTCCGGCGGCTCGATCCTCACCCAGGGCGCGATGTCGCCCTCGACCTGCCACGTCCCCGCGATCGGTTCCGGGCTGTCCGTCGTGACGTGCACCGTCTGCTCTGCGTACCCGTTCTGGAGCACGTCCGCGTAATTGATCTGCGCCTGATCCACGCCGATGCCCACCGCGCGCGCCGCCGGCGCGGAGAGGACCATGAGCAGTGCTACTGCGAGAAACGTGACGAGCACGGGGAAGAAGAACGAACCCTGACGGAAGGACCGAGAACTGCTGCCCACACCCATGGGTTTGCTCACGTCAGGAACGATTTATAAAGATTGCTCCCTCAGGAAACCGACCGTACATCGTCCGGAAATAATCTCGCGTTGCCGCCGCCGGCTTAAGGGCGAGCCATGACGAAGAAGGCCGCGGAGAGCGACGGGGGTCGCCCCCTTCGGGGTGGCGCGGGGGAAGCGGGTGCAGAAGCGGGATGGCGAGCAGCCTGGCGGCGGCAACGCGAAGACTGCAGAAACGACCCTCTTTCTCACTCGGTCGCGTGCCCTTCCTCCATCTCCTCATCCATCCGGAGCGCGTTGAGCCGGCGGTAGAGGTAGTCGTACTCAATCTTCGCCTTGCTGATGAGGCTGCTCTCCTGGTCGCCGACGCTGGCAGCGACGGCGCGCATCCGTTCCATCAGCTGCGCGAGCTGCCGCGCGTCCTCCGCGTACGCGGCGTCGTGCGCCTTCGCCGTCGTGTCGAAGAGCGCGAGTTTCGCATGGAGGAGCTCGAGCTCGCGGCGCGTCGCCTCCTTGAGCTGCGCGCTCGGGAACGGCTCCCGCCTGAACTGCCCGAGCGCGCGCTTGTAGAAGTAGAGCGCGTCCAGGTACTTGTTCTGGTCGATGAGCGCGTGGCTCCGGGAGAGGAGGCCGGCGAGCGGCTCCTGCCGCCGCTCGATCACGATGGTCTGCGGCCGTTGCGGCGGCGCGGGGGCGAGGAACGGCGGCGCGATGCCCGGAAGGATGACGCTCTGAGGGATCCCTGCCGGGAACGGGTATGCGCCGGACGCCAGCGACGCTCCGTCCGGCATCCTCCCCCCTCGCTGCCCGAGCGGCCATCCCTCCTCGGCCGGATCGTTCCTGAGGCTGAAGTAGTAGACGAGCAGCCCCGCCACGATGACGAGGCCGATGACGGCGAGGAGGAGCTGTCCGCCGCCGAGCGACGTGACCGCGGAGAGCGAGGAGAATATCGCCATGCCGGTCGGCGCGGTCCCGTTCGTCACGGGCTGTTGCGCGGTCGCCTGCTGCGTCGGCTTCGGCAGGAGGACGAGCGTCGCGCCGCGCGCCACCGCGGGATCGATCGCCTGCTCCACCGCGTACGCGATCCTGCCTTGCGTCAAGGTGCCGAACGAGTACTCGAGGACGGGATCCTGCTGCACCACGACGGGCTGGCCGCCGATGAACGTGAGGTCTGACGCGCTCGCCGCCATATCCTTCGGCACGGTCTCGACCGCGACGACGTCCTGCTGCGGCTCGGACGCGCTGAGCTGCTTGCTGACGATCGTGTAGTCCTGCTCGCTCCCGTCGGCGTACGAGACGTGCGCCTGGGTCACGCTCGTCTGGACCTGCGTCGCGGCCTGGAGCGCCGCGGCCTGCTTGAGGTACGCGTCCTTGTCCTCGCCCGTGCCCTGGAGCACGAGCGCAGCGGCGGCGTCGACGCTCTGCTGGTCCGGCACCTCCTGGTAGCTCGCCTTCTGGAGGATGTCCACTTTCAAGGCGAGGCCGGCGCGGGCCGCGCCCACCGTCTGCTCGATCGCGGTCACCTTGTCGTCGAACTGCTGTTTCGTGAGCGCGAGGGTCCGGAGCTGCGCGAGGCTCGCCTTCGCGGCCGTCATGGTCTGGACCGCCTGCTGCGCCTTGCCGAGGAGCCCGAGGTCGACGATGACGCCGCTCGTGTCCTTGTCGGTCTCCGCCCCGAGGTCAGCGGCGGCGCGCTGCGCGTCCATGGTCCAGGTCTCGAGCTCGTTGAGCCGCTGATCGAGACCGACCTGGAGCACCGGGTCGAGGGCCGCGGCGACGTCCTGCGCCTGGTACGTCGCCGCCGCGGGGCTGGCCCACTCTTCATGGCTCAGGTCGCCGACGTTGCCGGCCGCGTCCACGGCGGCGATGCGATAATAGTAGATGACCGCCTGCTGCGTGTCGATATCCATGTACGAGCCGCCGGCCGTGCCCGTCCCCCCGGTCGTGCTGGTCAGGTAATCGGTGTAATCCACGCCCGGCTCCGTCGAGCGGTAGATGTTGAACGTCGTGTCCGAGGGGCCGTCGTAGTACCAGGTGAGGTTGACGCCGCCGGTCCCGTTGACCGCGTTGAACGTGCTCACCGTCGCCGGCTTCACCGTGTCTACCATGAAGAGCTCGCCGTCCGTGATGCTCGTCCCGGTGAGTCCTCCCTCGTCCTTGCCGCTGAACTGGAAGCTGCCTACCTGCTCGCCCGCCCCATCAGCGACGATGACGTACCCTTCGTACGTCTCGCTGTCCGCCTGGCTGAGCGCGAGCGTCTGGGACGTGCCGCCCTGGTAGGTGAGCGTGAGCGTCGGCATCTCCGCGAGCGGCTCGGACGTGGTGAGCGTCACCTTGTACGTGCCCGCCTTGTGCGGGTTGCTCCCGTCGACCGAGATGCTGGCGCTCGGCGGCTCCTGCACGGTGAAATTGAGCTGCTGCGGCTCGGCGGCGTTCCCGTACACGTCCTCGCAGCTGACGTAGTAGCTGTACGCGCCTGAACCGAGGTTGAGCTGCTGCTGGTGGGAGAGGGACGCAGTCCCCGGGAAGGACTGCCCCATCTGCGCGTACGGCTTCGCCGCCGTGTCGTATTTGCAGCCGCTCGGTTCGTCGGTGGCGGCGGTGAGCGTCACCGTGCTGCTGTAGAGCGTGCCTCCCGGTCCGAGCGTCATGTTCGGCGGCGTCGTGTCGATGTGGATCGTGGCGCTCGCGTTCGCGCTCTCGCTGCGCCGCGTGCATCCCACCGTGATCGTCTGGACGCCGTCCGGGAGCGTGACCGTGCCGTTGTATTCCGTGGCGTTGAGCTGGTCGAGGGTGTTCGTTCCTGCGGCGGTGGCTGCGTAGCAGCGGTCTGCCGGGATGTCCGTCGTCGCCGCGATCGGGATGGCATTCCGCTCGTAGTCGCTCTGGTTCGGCGCGAGGATCGTGACCGTGAGGGGGACGTCGGTCACCTGCACCGTCCGGTTCTCGCTCGCCGTGGCGGAGCCGTCGCTCGCCCGGAACGTGTAGACGTATGTGCCGGCGTCGTCGTATCCGAGGATGCGGTCGTAGCTGCTGTTCGCGCTCACTGGGATGCCGTCCTGGAGGATGCTGTAGTTGGTGGCGGTGTCCGCCGTGAACGAGAGGTGGAGGGTCTGGCCTTCCGGGATCGTCGCGGGCGCGGCGATGCCGGTGATGCCCAGCGCGAAGGCGGAGCGGAGCGTGACGAGCAGGACGAGGAGGGCGAAGAGCGCTATCGCCGCCTGCCTGAGCCCCTGTCTGAGGAGGTGCGCTCGTCGCGTCGCCGTCGCCGTCATTGCTTCACCGTCGTCGTTGTCGTCGTTCCGTTTCTGTTTTTTTTTCTTTCTCTTCTCTTTCTTCGTTCCTTTCGTTCTTTTTCTTTTCCGTTCTGTTTTTTCCGTTCCGTTTTTTTTTGTTTCTTTCTTTCTCGTTCCTTCTTTCCGGGTTCGTTTTTTTTTTTTTTTTTTTT
>JACWAN010000045.1 GCA_014874255.1 Candidatus Woesearchaeota archaeon | reverse complement strand
TAATGCCTGCGGCGCAGCTCCCGCACCATCGAATACACGAGGTCCATATCTCAAAGAGAAGAACGGCGATTCTTATTCCTTCCACACAGTTGTCCAGTGGCTCAGACGAGAAAGATCTCCGAAGAATCCGGAAAAGCTTCGGACTCAGGTGGTCGTCTGAACGATTGAATCCGACCCCGAGAACCCGTCAACCGCCAAGAAACAGGCGATTGCAATTAAAGGCGATTAGTTGCAATTATTTTCAAGGGCCAAAGAGTAGAAGGGGAACAATTTTATTATTAAGGGCGAGAAAACTATTTCGGAAACTTCCCGAAAAATCAACACAAGCTTTATATATTTCAATGTTTTAATAATGGATATCAATCATATGGCTGAAAAACTTTGAAGGGGTAAAACAAAAATGGCAAGCCAAGCATTAGAACAAATGTTAGAGTTTGCACCAAGTTTTGGGCAAACACGAATGTATCAAACAATAGATGTCTATACAGCAGGAACAACTGCACTGTATACGCCACCACCAAAACCATTTGAGCCAATGATCATACCAACTGATTCTGGATTTATTATGCCACTTCCATCAATCCCCGGAATTCGAGATTATCATGACGCATTTAAAATAGATCGATATGATAATCCATATGGAGGTCATACTACTTTTGACATTCCTGGATTTCCAAAGAAGAGGATAGATCATGGAAATGATGGATGGTAAATTAAAATTAGTAGGTAGTGGAAATGAAGAGAATAGACATTTCTTTATTCTAAGTAAAGGAGACTCTTTTTTTTCTTTATTTCCTTTGTTTTTAATAGGTTGTGGTATAAAAGATATAGGTATATATGAAGAGTACCAAGAAGATAAACCTGATATTAATTTATTTAACAACAAAATTGAAAATTTTAAGAATGAAGAATATGATATTGATTTGATTTATACTTCTGATAAAATAATATTAATTGTTAGAACAGACATATCAAACAGAGAAAAATTATTGTTTGGTATTAAAAAAATCTCTAGATTCTAAGAGGTATAAACGTGTTATCCTTAGATTCTTTGATTCTTGATGCTTCTTCTTTTGTTCATTCAGAATTTAATTTACAGTTACAACAATCTCAATTAAAACCATATTCTTCTGAAAATTGGCAAGAATTTTGTCAAGTTAATGGTTTTAATGTTAATAGTGAAGGTTTGTATGTTCCTGTTTCTTCTTCCGCATATGTTAAAACTGATAGTCCGGTTTTGATTTCTAATGTTTTTCACGAGTATTATGGTCATGGTTTGTTTTGTGAACATTCTCAAATTGGTAAAAGATTAGTCAATATAATCCAAAACGGCGAAGATGAAAAATCATTTTTATTTGGCGAGATTAATCCTCAAGAACAAAGATTTGGATTAGTTAAGCATAATATTCATAATTATGAGGGTTTTGCTGTTTGGCTTGAGGCTTTGCTTTGTGAAGAAACTGATAACTCAAAAGTTTGGCAATTAAAAAAAGAAAGATTGCCTGATGATTCTGTTTCGTTATTTGACTATTTCCAGGATGCTGAGCAAAGATTTACTCGTTTTGGTTTTATGTCTCAGCTTGGTTTTCCTAAACATTATGATTATAATAAAGTTTTAGATGTTGTCAAAAAGCTATATGGTTCTAATTTTGATAATATTGACTTTATTGTTCTTTATGGTTCTCAAAAACCTGAGAGTGATATTGATTTATTTGTTGTTTCAAATAACCCTTCTACAAATTACTTTAATGGCTGGCTTGATGTGTATGAGTTAAATAGAGAAGAATTTAATCAATTATCTACGAGTTTAGATATTAGTGTAACTGATCCTTTATTTACAGGCAGATTAATTTATGGAGATATAAATTCTTTTGAACGATTAAAACAACAAATCAAAAATCAACCAATTATACAAGAAGCAATTAATCATAACCTGGCAGAAGCAGAAAAACAAAGAGGTTCTTTACAACACTTCTCTGGAACTGATAAACGAAGAAAAGATTGTTTATCATATATTGATAGTTTTTCTCAAAATGCTGAGCAATTAAGTTTAGGAAATAAACCGTTGACCTTAGCCAATCTTAAAAAACTTTATACAAAATAGTTTTCTCGCCTTGATGTATCTATTTGATAGCACTTCGTGCTTGATGAAAAAAATTGTCCCTTGATTCTTGTCCCTGATGTATCGCATTCGCTCATTTGATAGAACGCCCTTGAAAATAACTCTGCGGACGCAGGTCGCCAGAACTCCGCTTCGCTCGTAAGCTGGCGACGCAACTAACAGGAATTATACGCAGTCCTACAACCGAGAAAAGAAAAAACCGTTTACCGTATCCGGATCGCGTCCAGGTTGCGGGGAGCGATCGTCTCGATCTTGAACTGCTGGTGGATGCTTCTCGCCAGGTCGAGGACGCGGGACTGCTCGCCGTGGTTGACCAGCACCTTCCGCGGCTTCGGCGTGAGGCGCTTCATGAAGTTCATCAGCTCGCGCCGGTCCGCGTGGCCGCTAATCTCGATCTTGTGCACCTCGAGCTTGATCGGCACGGTCGCGATCTTGCCGTTGCTGCCGAAGCTGACCTCGTTCATCCCCTCCTTGATCCGCTTGCCGAGACTCCCTTCCGCCTGGTAGCAGCTGAAGATGAGCGCGTTGTTCGGGTTGTCGGCCAGCTCCCGGAGGTACTGGACCGAGGGGCCGCCCATCAGCATTCCCGAAGTCGCGAGGATGATGCACGGGCCGCCCTCCTCGATGAGCTGCTGCCGCTCCTTCTGCGAGCCGACGCGATGCACGTTCGGAGCCAGGAACGGATTGTTGTCCTTGTGGAAGATCTGCGTCCGCACGGTCGAGTTGAGGAACTCGGGGTAGGCGGTGTAGATGGCGGTGATGTCCCAGACCATGCCGTCGATGTAGATCGGAATCTCCTCCTTGAGCCGGCCTTCGCGGATCAGCTCCTCGATCATCACGATGACCTCCTGCCCCCTGCCGGACCCCAAGGTGGGGATGAGGATCTTGCCGCCGCGCTTGATCGTCCGGATGATGATGTCGACGAGGGCGTCGTCCTGCTCCTTGTACGGCGGGAGGACGTTCTCCTTGCCGCCGTACGTCGACTCGATCATGAGCGTCTCGAGGCGGGGGAACTGGGTGGCGGCCGGAGAGAGCAGCCGCGTCTTCGCGTACTTGATGTCCGCGGTGTAGAGCAGGTTGTGGAGCCCGTTCCCGATGTGGAGGTGGACCATCGCGCTACCGAGGATGTGGCCGCTGTTGTAGAGCGTGATCCGGACGTCGGGCGTGATGTCCGTGACCTCCTCGAACTCGAGCGTCACCGTATGCTTCACGACCTCCTTGATGTCGTCGCTCGTGTAGATCGGCTCCTGCCCCTCATTGCGCGCTATCTTCACGGTGTCGAGCTGGAGCAGCGCCATGATGTCCCGCGTGGGCGCGGTGCAGTAGACGGGGCCGCGGTAGCCGAACTTGAAGAGGTACGGGAGGAAGCCGGAGTGGTCGAGGTGGGCGTGCGAGATGATGATCGCGTCCAGCTCGTTGATCCGGAACTCGGGCGCTTCCAGGTACGGGTACGGGTTGGCGCCGTTGCTCGTGTCGATGCCGCAGTCGAGCAGGATGCGCGATTCGGGCGTCTGGAGGAGGATGGCGCTCCGACCGACCTGACGGGCCGCGCCGAGATACGTGATCCTGACCCACTCCTCTTTCTTCTGACGGAGCCAGCCGTTGTAGATGCGTTCCCCGGTCTTGTGGAGGAACTTCCGCCGGTAGTCGGAATGCTCGTACAGCACGGCCCTGATGCCTTCGATGATCTCGGAGCGGATGGCGGGCGTGCGCTTGATCAGCGGCACCCAGAACGTCTCCTCCTTGATGCGCTGGAGGTTCTCGCCCTTCTTGCCGATCGCGATGCCCGGCTTCTCCACCTCGATGGTGACCATCGAACGTTCCGGCTCGAAGAAGAGCTGCGTGATGCCGGAGTCCTCGCCGAGGATGGTCCGGATGACCTTCTCGGCAGCCTCCTCAGGCATGGAGACGCTCGGGTCCGGGCGCAGCTCGATCCGCTTCTTGATCGTGTTGACGATGTCCCGGACACGGCCCTGGTCGTTGAGGAAGAACTCCTTCTTCTTGGTGTAGAGCACGATGTTCGCGCCCTCGAAGACGACGTCGCTCACGTCATCCTTCTCGAGGTGCTTCAGAATCTCCTTGGTTATTTCAGACAACGCATATCACCTACTGTGTGGCCTTGAGAGGGGGAGCAGTGCTTCTTCGCTATCCTGTTTGTTCTCCTGTGCTGGAAAAAATGCAGATCCGAGGGGAGAAGAGGTTTTACTTGAGGGACGTGTTGAGCGTCTTCGTCAGCACCTTCCTGATGCCGTCCTTGTCGATGACGAAGATGTTGACGCCGTTCCCGGAAGCGGAGTCCCGCTGGAGCGCGGCGTTGACCGCCTTGAGCGCGAGCGCGACGCCGTCGTCCGCGGACATCCCTTCCTTGTACTGGTCCTCGAGGAGGCCGTACGCGATGACGCTGCCGCTGCCAGAGGCGACGAAGTCGCTCACCTCGGTGAGGCTGCCGTCAGGGAAGATGTCGTAGAGCGCCGGCCGCTTGTCGTAGCCGCCGAGCACGAAGTGGCAGACGCCCATGCTGCTGCGGAGGATCGAGTAGACCCACGCGCTGAGCAGGTGGCCGGCTTCCTTGACGGTGAAGGCGCGACCGTTCTGGATGTGGCGGAGCTTGAGCTCAGCCTTGATGTACTTGATGACGAGCTGGAGGTCGGAGACGCTGCCTGAGGTGGTGACCGCCATCGTCTCCGTGATGGGGACGACCTTGTCGACGCGCTTGTCCACGATCAGGTTGCCCGCCGTGGCACGCATGTCCGCGGCGAGGACGATGGCGTCCTTGCAGACCATGCCGACGGTCGTGGTGCCGGTCTTGAGCCTCTGCTGTGCAGCTTCCTCTTGGTTCATGGTTCCACCCTAGATTCGCGCCAGCCTGCGCTGGTCGCTCGCGCTCCAGATAGCCGTTCTTCCGGAGTGTTCAGAGCACGAGAAACGCGATTTCTCTGTACGGTGTGAATCGTCCCCGCTTTAAAAAGGTTATGGTCGTTCCGAGGAGAGAGGACGAGGGTATCGTCCAGAGAGATTCCGCGGCGGCGAGGATTATCTGCTCCAACAGTTCGAGCGAGCGACCGGCCGAGGAGGCGGGCAGGAACGGGGAACAGGCCCACAATAATTCGTTCCAGGGATCGGTCCGCAGGAACCCGATCCGAAGAAGAGTGGTCCAAGAGAAGGTCCGCAGGATCCGGTGTTATAAGTGGTTCCGGAGTTAAGCCTTTGCTGAGACCCTTGGTTCTCGAATCGTATAACGGGAAAATTGTGTGAACCGCCGGAAGAGGACGGCGCGGCATAGATCGCGATGTTCCTGTCGGGCTCTTCAACGTGACCTTGGCCGGGGCCGTACGGCAGAGATTGATAGAGCCGCGGCTTCCAGGATTGCGCTTGCGAGGTGGGACGCTGCTTGCTCTTGCGGGTGTGCTTCTTGGGCGGGCAGGGCTGCGTCCGATGGGCGTGCCTATGGTCGCAGCAATCGCCTTTCGAGACCTCGACGTAGATTTTGCCGCTGACAGAGCCCCCCGCCTCGATGCGGTAGGACCCTCCTTTCGAGGAATCGTACGAGCACGCCGTCAGGACGCTCATGGTACCTATGGCGCCTGCGAGAGCCAAGACGCGGAGCTTTTCTTCCAAGGTACCGTCCATGGTACTGGTGAACAACGAAGAGGAGTATATAAATTTTTACTTTTTTGTCATTAAATAGTGAGTATGTCATGGTCTTCAGAGTTCCAGGTTCTCGTCGGGCACGTTGAGCGGATAGCTCGCGATCGGCATCTGGTCGATCCAATAAGTCTTGCCCGCCTTGACGCCCGACGGGAGGTGGACCTTGTTGTAGATGAACAAGTAGCCCTTGAACTCGGTCCTGAGCTTCTTCAGCATCGCGTCGTCGTACCGGTTGTCCGGGAACATGAAGATGATGTCGTACTGTGAGAAGTTCTCGGAATAGTAGTTCTTGCATTTCAGGAGCGCCCGTCGGGGAGTTGAACCCCCCGTTCCCGTGCTCGGTCGTCCTCGGTCTCCGCGATTCCGTTCAATGACCGGTTCTCCCGGAGTCAGCGCATCCCGTTCTCGTCCGTTCAGTCCCAGTTCCTCAAAGACCTGGTTTCCTTTCTCCACCAACGCCTCGTTCCCCTCGATGCCGACAGCGTCGGTGAACAAGGAGGCGATGGCGACGACGCGGCCGTCGCCGCAGCCGAGATCGACGAAACGCTTGAACCGCTGCAGCCGGATGCGGCTGAAGAAGTCGTACGCGTCGTTCATGTTCGTCGTCCCCCAGAAGCCGAACTCGGTGGAGTGCATCGGCAGCTTCCCGTGACGCAGCCCCTCGCGGTCGAGTGCGTCGTACGCATCCCTGATCCGCTTGAAGAGCGCCAAGCGCGCGGAAGGCTCCATGGTGAATCGTAGTACGCAGTATCTTTTTAAAATAAGTACTTACTCTTGCCGCTATGGATGCTGATTTCGACCGGCAGAAGGCGAAGTACCTGAAAAAGCTGTCGTCGGACGCGAAAGATAGGTCGAAGAAGGGCGACGTGGACGTGCAGATACTGCCGTTGCTCGACGCGATCAACGGCCAGCCTGATTATTACACCACGTCGTCGTGCGCCGGCCGTATCGACTTGTTCGTCGAGCCCGTTTCCGGGAAGAAGCACGAGGGCGAGTGGCTCTTCGTCAGCCACGATACCGTCGTTTTCAAGGACTTGGAAAAAATAATTACGGGCAGGTTACCGTTCAATACCACATGGTTCCGGATGGAAGGGGCCATCCTGCACGTCTGCTGCAGGGACATGGAAGCGGCGGAGACCTTTCTTCGGCTGTGCAAGGAGACCGGATGGAAACACTCAGGCATCATGAGCTCCGGTTCGAGCACGACGGGACGGATCATCATCGAGTCGACGACCTCGGAACGGATGGACGTCCCGGTCGCGAAGGAGAACGAATTGTTCGTCCCGGAGAAGTTCATCGGGTTCCTCGTCAAGGAGGCGAACGAGAAACTCTTGAGGACGCGGGAGAAGATGAACCGATTACAGAAAGCGATAAACGGATTGAAGAAGAATTAGTTCTCGTGACTCTCAATACCACGACTGGTAGACACGGTAGGTGTACGGCCAGTAGCTGTAGTAGTACGGCCGGTAGTATGTCGGGTAGGTGCCGTAGCCGCGGTAGTAGTAGCCAGGGTACGCGTAGCCGCCGTAGCCGTAGTTGTAATAATTGTGGCCGTAGTTGTAATAATTGTAGTTGTAGCTGTTGTAATAGCCGTACGTCGGGTAGAGGTAGTTGGTGTAGCCATAGTACGCGGTCGGCACATTGTAGTAGCTCCAGCCGCCCGGACCGTAGGCGTAGTAAGCGTGGCCGTCATAGGCAGGGTAGCCGCCCGCGCTGTAGTAGTAGCCGTACGGGTAGTAGACGTACGCGGATGCCGCGCCGATCGTGGCGAGGAGCATCGCGGCAGCTATCGCGACGAGACCGAGTGTCTTCAGTGAAGCATTCATTTTTCACCACAAAGTAGTAATTTATAATATATAAAGTTTACGGTTATCGACGAGAAGGCCTATTTAAATAAAAAAAGGGAAAGAAAAGGAGAGGAAGAAGGAAGGAAAAACAAGGGAAGAAACAGGGAGAAGAGGACGAAGAAGGGAAAGAGAGAAGAAACAGGACGGAAAAGACCTTCACTTGTTCACATTGAAGATCGAGCCGAGGTCGACACCGTATTTCTTGGCGAGGTTCTCGCGCGGCTTCTCGGGCGCGGCGGGCGGTTCCTCAGGAGCGGACTCTTCAGCGCGCTCGTGCGCGGCGGGCTCCGCGGCGGGCGGGGTGGCAGAGGCGCCGTCGGCCTTGGGCTCGGCGGGCTCCTCGTCGTTCCCGCCCCCGAGCTCCTCGTCGCCCGGTTCCGTTTCATGCTCGGCCTCTTCGCCGAGCGTCACATACTCGGAACTGTCCTCTGGCGAAGGAACGGACTCATCCGCGGCGGCGGCGAACTCCTCCTCCGCGTCCTGGCCGGGCGCGCCGGGCGCATCCTCCTCGAGCTCGAGGAGCGGCTCGTCCGCGCCCTCGACAGCAGAGGAATCGTCCGCTTCAGGCGCGGGCGTGAGCTCGATGAAATCGTCGTCCTCAGCGGTCTCCTCGTCGATGAGAGAGGCGGCTGAAACGGAAGAAGCGGGAGTCTCAGATGGAGCGGAGCGCGGAGCCACCGGCGATTCGACCGCGTCCGAGACGAGCATGTCCGGTTTCAGGTCGACGAAGTCCGCGGCAGACAGCTCTTCGCCGCGGGGCGCGACCGCCTTCGCGTTGCCGCCGTTGCGCGGCGTCTCGTAATGCGTCTGGACGTCGACGGGACGAGGGTTCGCCGCCCGTTCGCGCAGCCGCTGCGTGTTCTCCTTCAGGGCAGAGAGGTCGGCGTACTCGCTCCGCGGCCGCCCTTCCTCCGGATGGAGGAACCCCTTCGAGGCGAGCGGGATGTCGCGCTGCGCCGTCGACGGATAGTGCGTCGCGGTCGGCTTCTGCTCCTCGAACCGTTGCTGGACCTTCCGCTCGGTGTCCACCATGGATTCGGCCATCTGGCGGGCGGAGGCCATCGTCATGACAAGGCCTCTCCGGAACAGGTTCTCCGCGAGCAGCCGGACGCGGGTCTCACGGCTCTCAGCCCCTTTCAAGCGATCGCTCATCTCGTTGAAGCTCATGGTACCACCTGCGACAGGAATACGCGGAAAGACAGACGCGATGCTTTTTATAACTTCCGTCCGGCGCGGCTCATTCCCAGACTCATTCCCAGATCTCGAGATGGGAGCCCCGGGCATTCTTGTCATGCTTCCCGCGCTTGCCCTTCTCGTGCTTCAGGTCGCGCTCGCCGACCAACGCCACGCCGATGACAAGGGAGACGAGGTAGAGGAGGAACGGCAGCCAGAAGAGCAGGTAGAATGGAAAGAGCGCCATCTCCACGAACATCATGGCGACGCTGGAGAAGAGCGAGATCCTCAGGCTGTCCGCGTAGGCGAGATGCAGACGGAAGAGCCGCGCGATGAGGAGCGCGAGCAGGCTGAAGAGGAAGATGAGAAAGAGGTACTGGATGAGGAGGAAGGCGCCGGCCCAGAAGACGAGCGCAGGCAGGAGGAAGAGGCCGAGGAAGAGGTACGCGCCGCCGGAGAACGCCTTCGCATCCGTGAGCTCGCTCCACGGCCTGCTCTCGTTCCCGAAGAAGTACCACGGCTTCCACGAGACGCCCTCCTTGGTGAGGAGGACGACCGCCTTGCCAAGGGAGGCGTTCTCCCTCAAGTCGGCGACGATGAGCGGCTTCGCGAGGAGCGTCACCGGCGCGCTGGCGGAGAAGTTCCCGCCCAGGCTCAATTCGTCGAAGGAGCCGACCGCCTGCTGCAGCTTGGGCGCCTGGACCAACATGCCCGGGATGAAGAGGACGGCCATCAGGACGAAGAGGAGGAAGAAGGAGAAGAGGAATTGTCCGAACGCAGCCGGCAGGGAGAGCTGCTCGCACAGGTCGGGGTACTTGTCCGGGTTGAGCGTCTTGAGGAAGAGGACGAGCCGCTGCTTGATTGCCATGAGGTCGCACGGGCGATACGAGTATTTAAGGTTGACGGGAAGTTCGGGGAAGTTCGAATCAAAGAAAGACTAATTATTATTACTAATTGGTAGTTAAAATAGAAATATTTAAAAAAGAGAGGGGTTACGAAATGGCATGGGACTCGCAGACGTCGTCCAGATTGAAGATGCGCCGGCACGGCTGAAGGCACTCGTGCAGCAGGGGGAGCAACAGCCAAGAATGATCGGCGTCTATGGATTCCCTGATGAGGGAAAGACACACTTCTGCAAGACGGTCCGGGAAGCGTACGGGAACGAGAATGACCCGTGGAAAGTCATGTTTGTGGATGGGATTGAACAGGTCGGTCGTTACCCCTGTACGGAATATTATCTCGTCCAGATACCGGCACAGATCACAACAAAAGAAGTGAACAATGAACTCCTGAAGAGAGCCATCGGACGTCCATTCGATCTCCATGTCGTGGTCGTCAATCCGAACGTGCGAGAAAAGACGACCGCACCGGAACGATACAAAACCTTTCTCGCATACTTGCAATCGAGGTGCGACCTCGTCGTTGAGAATCCGAAAGCGGAGCCCAAGGCCACACGCAACATCTGGACCGCTTGAACGCTCAATACGCCAAGTATATCCGGTCGTGCTCCTCTTCCAGGACCGTCTTGACGGCGAACAGCTTCCGGACGAGGCGGTCGATCTCCGCGAGTTTCATGCTCTTCTTCAGCACCGAGAACGCGAATCTGCGCTTGCCGACGCGCTTCATCTCGCGCAGCCCGTCCTCAATACCCGTGAAGTTGTGGATCGCGGTAATCGAGACGACGACGTCGAACTCGTGGTCGTCGAAGATGGCGAGGTCCTCCGCACGGACGTGGAAGATCCTCGCCTGCCGCGTCGGCGGGGCCTGCGCGATCATCGCCAGGCTCGGCTCCGCCCCGGTCACGTCCTTCGTCGGCCAGTAGTCGAAGCTGAGCCCGGTGCCGCAGCCGACGTCGAGCAACGACTCATCCTTCGAAATAGGGAAATGCTCGAGGATGAGCCTGATCTTCTTGACCTGTTCCTCCTTGTGGAGCTCGTCGTAGCCCTCGGCGATGGCGGCGTAATAGTCCGTCTCTCGCCGTTGCTGGCATTCAGGGGAACGCCCTTCCATGCTGATCGAGAGAAAAAGAGTTCCTTATAATGATTATTATCGTAATTTAGTTTTCAAACCCTATTAAGGGCCGCGATGAAAAAGTCGAGCAGCACCCCCTAGAC
>JACWAN010000044.1 GCA_014874255.1 Candidatus Woesearchaeota archaeon | reverse complement strand
CGGTGTTGCCGGCTGCGACCCGTGTCGCTTCGTTCTTCGCTGCACCGTTGAAGCCCCGAATGGGGCGACCCCCTCGACTCTCCGCGTCCTCTTATCGCTACGGGTCGCCCTTTGGCCGGCAACACCTCATTTGCCTAAGAGCCGCTCGTACCGCAACGAATATATAGTCGCCTCGCCGTCCGGCCGCATGGAACCGGTCACGTTCTTCGACCCTCGTGAACGCCCGTACGGGTGCTTCTCGAACTTCTCGCGCCATCAAATCTACATCGATGACTGCTGCTTCCCGACCGTCGAGCATTATTTCCAGTCGCAGAAATTCGCGGTGACTGAACCTGCGTACGCCGATCTCATCTGGCGCGCCGCGACGCCCCGGATCGCTGCCGGGCTCGGGCGGGCGGAAGGGCATCGCATCCTGCCGGGATGGGACGTTGTTCAGGATGCTCTGATGCGCTACGCGGTCCTACTGAAGTTCGCGACGCACGCCTCGCCGCGCAGGGCCTTGCTCTCGACTCGTGGTCGGGACGTCGTCGAGGCCAGCCCGACGGATCATTATTGGGGCGGAGGAGAAGACGGCACGGGACGCAACATGCTCGGCCATATCCTGATGGAGGTGCGCACCGTGCTTCCTGACGCGCGAGGCCTCGAATCGTACGTGCGGCAGCACTTCCCTGTGCTGGGTCGTCGGCCGGACGCTGTCGTCGACGAGATCCGGTCGCTCTTAAGAACATGATCCGAAGGTGTGCTGCGGAGAATTTCTTCTCCCTAACGGTCCGAGCAGATTGACGGACGCTCACGATAACGGCCTCGCTCTGCTCGTCCGTGTTCGCGTCCGGCACTACATCCAGGGCAGCACACCCATTTACTGAGTGTCGCTCTAAGAACTTCTTGAGACGGATAGTTAAATGGTTTAGGCGAGCCGTGGGTTCTTCGGCCGCCATTGCCACTTGCCTTTCGGCATGTGGCGGAGCTCGTGCGTCTTCTCGTCGAGCTGCTCGGCTTTCGCCCACGCCCGCGCTTTCTCCTCGGTCTCGAAGCTCTTCATCCGGCGCTTCGCTTCGGTCGTTCCTTTCCAGAAGCGGTGCTTCTGCTTCGTCGAGCCGACATCCTTAACGCGTTTCACCTTCGTCGAAAGCCGTGGCATGAGTATCACCAAGTATCGTTGTTCTCCCGGTGCGGTTCCCGTCCGCTTTAAAAAACTTGCTCCTCCGGATTCCTCTTTTATTGCTTTCTTGGCATCATCGCCGCCGGCCTCAGGGCGAACGCTGCTGCGAAGAGACAAGCGAGCGCGGCGGGGGATGCCCCCTACGGGGACGCCGCGCTATCGAAGAAACAAGCGAAGAGTGAGCATGTCCGAGTCATACGAGGACAGGCAGGAGCATCAGCGACTGCAGCCGGCGGCGATGATGCTCTTGGAAAGAACCGACTCGGCCTATTTCAGCTTCTCGAGGCCTTCCTTGACGCGCTTGCAGAAATCCATCGCTCCGAGGAAGTATTCCTCGACGGGGTCGTTGTCGTTCACGATGAGGACGTCGAGGATGCGGTCGCGGCCTTCCTCGTCGCGCGCCAGCCCCTTGAGGCTGCGGAGCTCGTCCTTCGTGAAGAGGTCCTTCTCCGGCCGCAGGAGCGAGCCGAGCCGCTCCTCGATGCGTCCGAGGAGGTCGAGCGCCAGTTGCCGCTGCGCCTGCGCCTCCTCTGCCGGGATCGCGTTGAACTCGTTGTACCATTCCCGCGGCACGCGGAGCCGTTCGCGCAACCCCTTCGTGCCGCCGTTGCTCGCGCGGTAGATGCGGCCGATGACGAAATTGATGGCCTTGCATTTGTCCTCGATGGTGTGGATGTACCTGCCGAGGTGCTCCGGCTCGAACGCTTGCACCTCTTCGAGGGTCGCGTCCTCCTCGTCCTTGCCGCCATAGTACTCGATGAGGGACATGATGCCGAGGATGACATAGGAGAGGGCGAGGTTCACCGCCGTCAGCACGGAGAGGTCGAGCTGGTCGCCGAGCAGCTGGTTGATGAAGGGGCCGAGGCCGAGGAAGAGGAACGCGACCGCCAACGGCGTGAGCCAGAGGAGCGCGTCCTTGTACTCGCCGTCGAGGAGGAAGATGAAGATGAGGACTGCTGCGATCGTCGGGGTGAAGCCGATGATCGCGTAGACCATCCCCGAATCCGAGAGGATGCTGGTGAGGATCGCGATGAAGACCGTGACGAGGATCGAGCCGAAGAGGAACGCTTTCGCCGGGTGGACGTGCTTCGTGAGCTTCTCTTCGAGCGTGTCGTCTTCTTCCGCCATCTCCTGGCCGGGCTCTTGCTCCGAGGGCTTTTCCTGCTCGGCGACCGCGTCCGCTATGCTCACCCCTGCACCACCTCTTCCCGCACTTCACGGACGAGCGTTTATATACTTTTCGGGAGACGTGCCCGTTGACATCATCGCCACGCTCTGCTCGCGACCCGCTTCCCGTATCGCGTCCTCCATGCTTCCTCCATTCCAGCCCCGTAGGGGGCGTGGTCGCTTCCGCTCCCCGGTTCCTCGGAACCGGCTCCTCGAACTCCCTCGTTGTTCGTTTCGCATGGCTCGCCCTTAAGACTCATGTCCGAAGAACGTGAGGATTAGGGGCGTTAGCGACTAAGGGCCGTGACGATGATGATGTTAACGGAATCAATGTAAGAACAAATACTTCTTCATCCGTCCTGCCGCGCCACGTCCGCGTTCTTCGGATACGTTCCCGGCCGCATGAAGACCTGGCGCGTCCGGACCGCGACGCCCTTGTCCTTCAGCATGTCGTCGCTCGTGAGCGCGGCCTCGCCGACCAGGATGACCTCGTCCTTGAGCGTCATCACCGCGACCGGCTCCCCGGGGACGATGGTGTCGTGCAGCTTCGCGATGCCCGGCACCTTGAGCTGGATGCCCTGGCAGAGCGACTCCACCGTCGAGTCCATGACCCAGACCTTCTTGAGGTGGCTGACGCCTCGCTCTGCGGGCAGGACCGCCTTCCGCAACGGGGTCTCGTCGCCCTCCTTCCAGTAGTGGAACGCGTCCGCGAGGTCCTGCAGGGTGACGAGGTCCTGCTCGCCGAACGGGCCCGCCTTGCTTCTCCGGAGTTCTGCCATGTGCGCCCCGACGGGCTGTCCGTCCTTCTTCATCGTCATACCAATATCATGACACAGTTTTCGAATGTATGTCCCTGCTTGCGTCCCCGCCGTGAAGAGCACGTCTTGTCCTTCGATCTCGAGGAGCTCGATATAGTAGATCGTCCGTTCACGCTCCTGCCGCTTCACCGCGCTCTTGACGGGAGGCAGCTGCGTGATCTTGCCGGTGAACTCGGCGAGGACGCGCCTGAGCTCTTGCTCGTCCACCTCCTTGTGGATGTGCATCAGCGTCACGTACTCCTTGCCCGCGGTCAGGAGGGACTGGACGACGCGCGTGCCGTTGCCGAGCGCGACCGGCAGGACGCCCGTGACGTGCGGGTCGAGCGTGCCGGAGTGGCCCGCCTTCTTCGCCTCGAGGATCTTCATCACGTACGAGGAGACCTGGTGGCTGCTCGGTCCCGCGGGCTTGTCGATGGCGACGATGCCGAAGTCAAGCAGCTCCTTCATGGTGCGCTCTTCCGGCCGTTTGCCGTACTTCGGGCTCGTCTCCGCGTGCCGCCGCGTGAGGACGGTGCGCGTCTCGGTCTCGAACGGAAGAAGTCCCATCCTCGAGAGAATCGGCGGAGGGTATTTTAAGGTTGCGGTGGAGTTGGCCGCGATGAACGTCTCACGGTCGCACCCCGGCGGCCTCCTCTTCCGGAATCGCTTGTTCTCCAAGTCCAGTCCGACGGTTGTGAAGATCGCAGAACCGCCAAGGGGGTGCTGTTCGACTTTTTCATCGCGGCCGGTGGAGTTGGCTCTTAGGCAAATGAGGTGTTGCCGGCCAAAGGGCGACCCGTAGCGATAAGAGGACGCGGAGAGTTGAGGGGGTCGCCCCATTCGGGGCTTCAACGGTGCAGCGAAGAACGAAGCGACACGGGTCGCAGCCGGCAACACCGTCGAAGGCGAATTCGCCTAAGAGCCGGTACGAGCCAATCAACTCGAGGATTCCTTGTAGCCCTTCAAGCATTCTTTCTCGAAGAACCGGAACTTGTGCTCCTCGTAGACGTTCAAGGCCGAGTAGTCGGAGACGATGTCGCTGAACCGGGCGAGGAAGTCGCGCATGAGCGCGCGGAACTCCTGGACGTCGGCCACCTCGACGTCCATCTCGAACTGCCACGGCCCGAGGCAGTTGACGGCGTAGACGATGTCCGGGTGCCCGAGGCAGTACGCGACGAGACCGTTCAGACGGGCTGCGCTGGCGCTGTTCAGGGTGACGAGCACCTTGTAGTAGATGCCCCGCAGCTTGGCGACGTCGGGCCAGAGCAGGTAGTGCGTGATGAGCTGTTTCTGTTCCATCGCCCGGATCCGTCTCAGCACCGCGTCGGCGGACAAGCCGAGCGTTCGCGCGATCTCGACGGCGGGGATGCGCGGGTCCGCGCAGAGCGCGTCGAGGATGGCGATGTCCGTGGCGTCGGGCCGGACCGGCTCGGGCGCGCCTCCCCAGGCGATCCTCCGCTCGGTGGAGCCGCGCGCCCCGACGAGGTAGTCGCGGTAGAAGTGGTGCGCGTCGATGATCGTCGCGATGTCCTCGTGCTTGATAATCCGCCAGAACCGCGACCGGATGCCGGAGAGGATCCTGTTGAGCTCGACCATGGAGCGGAACTTCGGTCCGTAGACGAGGGAGTAGCTGCCGTCGCAGCTCGCCACCCACGCGATGAACGGATTGTTCACGAGGTACTTGATGAAGGCGTCCTCGTCCGCCTGCGTCGCGTTGTGCAGCTTGACGTAGACCTTGGCGTGCGTGAAGCCGAGCTGCGCCATGTCGACGACGGTGAGGAACCCCCGGATGAGCCCGGTCTTCTGGTAGCCCTTGAGCCGGTAGAGGATCGATTCGCGCGAGAGCGCCGCCTTCTTCGCGATGGCGGAGAGCGGTTGCCGCGCGTCCTTGTCCAGCTCGTAGAGGATGCGACGGTCCTTCTGGTCGAGCTTCACAGCCATTTCTTATGATAAACTACTTTTTCTTTTAAATTTGTCGGTTTTCATGAAAAATTATGTAGAAATATTCATATGTTCTAATAACAATTATCGCCACTAAGAAGTGAATAATTAAAACGAAAACACGAAGAGGTGAACGCAATGAAATATCCCAAGAAGACGCTCGAGGAGGTCCAGGAGGAGCTCATCGCGAGATACGAGAAGAAGTCGGAAGAGATTGAAGAGATCGTGAGAACCAAACGTGCAGTAAACGCGCTAGACGCCGCGAAGCTCGTGCCGACGTACCAGTCATTCACGACACGCATCAACGCGAGGAGAAAAGATATCGAGGAGAAATATGCTGCCGGAATCGGTGAGATTGAACAGCGGAAGAGGGCGCTCTCGGAGATTCGTCAGGCGTGCAACCCCGACGCGCTCGAGAGGATTGTCGGCGAGACGCGCCCCGAGCAGCTCGCCGAAGATACGAGGAAAATTGCGAGGATGAAGGCGAGAGCCGAAACGCTGAAGCGATTCTCAAGCCATGTCGGGGAGCAGGAGCAGATAGGAATATCCTCGCAACAAAGAGCGATAGAAAACCGAAGACAACGGATCTTGTACGGTCTGAACGAAGAAGAGAGCAGACTGAAGAGAGAACGACTCGAACTCGCCAAGCAGGGGGTGCTCAATCACATTGCCCCTTACCATCACTACGGATCGTTCATCCTATACCATCTAGTCAAAGATCCGGACGTGCGCCCGCGGCAGCTCAGGCAGGCGATCGAAAGAATGCCCTATCTCCTCCGAGACGGGGGTCAAGAGCTGAAGACTGAAACACGGGAAGGAACCTATGGCGCAGTCCTTAAGACAAGATGCACCACCGAAGACGAAGAGCTGAAGGCGAAAGGGTTCACAGTCCACAAGGAGATCTCTGGCAAGTATCTCGCAACGAAGGATGTCGCGGTAAGGATCGCCGGAAAAGACGCGACCGTCATCGTTGACGGGCTGTGCATCACGTCAAGCGATGAGAATCCGGAAGAGAGAACGAGGATCCTCTACGCAGGACGAGAGTTCCCGCTCCCGAAGGGCAGGAGCTCGAACGAGATCCTTGAAGGGATAATCGGTGGCTGGACCGACAACGAGAATATAACGCCTATGACGGTCAAGGACCTTGCCGGGACGTACAGGAAGCTCAGCATCATCGCCGACTACCTGCAGAAGGAGAACGAGGCGTTCAAGAAGAGCCTCGCGGAACAGTGAGCCAAACCCTTTTAAACCGTTTTCTTCTTCTTTGCATCATGCTCACCAAGAAGACAACAATCATCCTCGACACGAACGCGCTCTTGCTCTTCGGCACGGAGCACGTCGACGTCTTCTCGGAGATAGAACGGGTCGTCACGGAGCCGCACGAGATCGTGATTCCCGAATCAGTGCTCCAAGAGCTGGAGAAGCTCGGGAAGAAGAACACGAAGGACGCGCGTGCGGCGAAGCTCGCGTACAGCCTCGTCCACGAGCGCTTGAAACGGCAGCGGGAGCCGCTCATCGCGAAGCTCCTCTTCCCGCAGAAAGAGATAGCTTTAAAAACGGTCCGCGGTTCTCAGACGCACGCTGATGACGCAATCCTGGCGATTGCCGAGGACGATCCTGCACGCACGGTCGCCGTGACCCTGGACAAGGGGCTGCAGGGACGTCTTCTCGCGAAGAAGGTGCGCATCGTCGGCATGAAACAGCGACGACTGGCGTTCGTATAAAAAGAAACGAGGGGTGCCACGTGTTTTACGCAGTCAAGGTGAAGGACCACATCCGCGTCCCGCCGTCCATGTTCGGGTTCGACCTGAAGGAGTCGGTGGTGAAGGCGGTCAAGACCCAATACACCGGCCACATCAGCAAGGACATCGGCATCGTCATCGACGTCCTCGAGGTGACCGAGGTGAAGGAGGGCATCATCATCCCGGGCGATGGCGCGAGCTACTACGAGACCGAGTTCGAGCTCCTCACCTTCGTCCCGGAGATGCAGGAGGTGCTGCTCGGCACGGTGCGCGACGTCGCGGAGTTCGGCGCGTTCCTCAACATCGGGCCGATTGACGGCATGATCCACGTCAGTCAGGCGATGAACGATTTCGTCTCCAGCACCAAGGAGAAGACGCTCCAGGGCAAGGACACCGGCCGGGTGCTCAAGGTGGGCGACAAATGCCTCGCGCGCATGGTCGCGATCAGCTACAAGGACGCGGCCAACCCGAAGTTCGGCCTGACCATGCGGCAGGATGGGCTGGGCAAGGACGAATGGATACTCGACGACCTGAGCGGCGAGCCGAAGGCGGCGAAGAAGCGGCCGGGCAAGGAGAAGGCCGCAGCATAAGGGTGAACGATCATGGCAAAGAAGCAAGCATGCAAGAACTGCAAGATCTTCGTCGAGGGCGAGGTCTGCCCGCTCTGCAAGAGCACCAACCTGAGCCCGAACTGGCAAGGCAGGATCTCGTTCGTCGACACGGAGAAGAGCTTCATCGCGCACAAGATGGGCGTGGAGCAGAAGGGCGAGTACGCCCTCAAGGTCAGGTGATTCATGATGGAGATACAGATCGTCAGCAAGGACGCGAAGCCGCTCCTCAGCCGCACCGAAGTGGCTGCGCGGATCGCGTTCCAGGGAGCGACCCCTACGAGGAAAGAGGTCATCAAGGCGCTGGCCAAGGCGCTCGGCGAGAAGGAGGACCTCATCATCCTGCGGCGCATCGACACCGCGTTCGGCAGCCAGAGCGGCAAGGTCCTCGGCTACGTCTACAACGACCGGAAGGCGCTCGAGACGCTCGAGCACGAGTCCGTGCTGAAGAAGCATGGCGCCGGGAAGGAAGAGAAGAAGACGGAAGGGCCGAAGGCGGCAGAGAAGACCGGAGGCGATGAGTGATGGCAGCCCCTGCGAAAGGAGGGAAACCGGGCGCGAAGCCTGCGGCCGGCGCGAAAGGCAAGGGCCCCGCGAGGAAGGCCTCGTCCAAGAAGGCCTCATGCTACGAGGTCTCGGGCGACTCGCTCAAGCGGAAGAACAAGAGCTGCCCGAAGTGCGGCCCCGGCGTCTTCATGGCCAGCCACAAGGACCGCGTCACGTGCGGCAAGTGCGGCTACATGGAGAAGCGCTGAGCACGAACATCTTTTCTCTCACAATCTTTTTTCGCCTGTTTTCTCGTCGGGATTTCTTTTCTCCAAATGGAAGATAGACGTTCGGAAACAGTACATTTTCTCCGAATAATCTTTATATATGATGAGGTGTGATTAGTCGCTATGGCTTGGAACGTCGACCCGAACGGCGACCTCGTCGAAGAGGACGAGGAGCTCGAGAAAGAAGAGTGAATGTCATACCGTCCGTATGATAGTCGCAGCGCTATGGGTTCCGTTCCCGGTACGATTTCTCGAGAAGAAGACCGTCAAGAAAGAATGCGACGCACTGAGTGCCGCCACCGTCCTAAGGGCGAAGCGGTCAAGCGGAGAAGACAACGATTGCGGGAGGGGGTCGCCCCCTACGGGGAGGGCGCCCGCATAACGATAATCGCGTCGGAAGAGCGTAGCGGGACGTGGCGGCACGAATACGGCACGAGACCGCAAGCAATCCGACGGCTCTTAGGCAAATTCGCCTCCGACGGTGTCGCCGGCTGCTCGGCAACCGCTTCGTTCCCCGCCGCTCCGGTCACCCCCGTAGGTCCTCGGTAGCGCAACGCTACCGGGACCACGGCGAGCCTTGTGCTCGCCTGTGGGGGCGACCCCCCGACCTCTTCTGCTGTGTTCTCCTCATGCCTCGCCCTCTGGCCGGCGACACACCATTTGCCTAAGAGCCCAATCCGACAAAACGTTAAAAAGCACGACCGAGTTCCAGGCAGCGATGACGCGCGTCATGGTCTTCGGCAGTTTCGACCCGTTGCACGAAGGGCACCGGTCGCTCTTCCGGCAAGCCAAGCGGTACGGCGACGAGCTCGTCGTCGCGATCGCGCGGGACGTGAACATCCGGAAGCTGAAAGGGCACGAGCCGCGACAGAAGGAAGAGCGGCGGCTGACGACGGTCGAGCGGGAAGAGTCCGTCGACCTCGCCATCCTGGGCGACGAAGAAGACTTCCTCAAGGTGATCCAGGAGCAACGGCCGGACGTCATCATCCTCGGCTACGACCAGCAGACCTTCAACGACGAGGAACTCCGCGAGCGGCTCGCGGCGCGCGGCCTCCACCCGGCGATCAAACGCGCCGTCGCGTTCAAGCCCGAGATGTACAAGAGCAGCAAACTGAAGGAACAAAACCATAAGAAAACGGGTCTCAAAGAATAAGAAGAAAGAAATGGCTATGAGAAGATAGTACTATTATTTCTAAGACCGCTATTATTTCTAAGACGAGAAAAATTTCTAAGACGAGAAAAGCTACTTCTTCGGCTCGGTGATGATGCCGTATCCGATGAGGCGGAACCGCGTCCCCACCCGGCGCGAGATCGTCACGCGGCTGCCGGCAGCGGCGCAGATCGGCTTCTTCAGGCGGCAGGCGACCTTGTTCTTCGACAAGTCAGTCACGATGCCGACCGTGGCGGCAGAGTTCACGTTGAGCATGAGGAGCTCGTTCGGCGTCAACGGGTTCACTTTCAGCTCCTCAGCGGAGCCGACGACGCGGTCGAGGAGCTTCGTCTCGAGCAGGAGGTTGTCCCAGATCGGCGGCAGCTCGCCCGGCCGGCCGACGACGCTGCCCGTCAAGGAGTCTGCGCGCACGATCGAGTGGTCGAGCGAGGTCATCAGCGCGATAGAACCCCCCGGCGAGACCTCCTCGACCGGCTTGCCGCCCGTGACGATGGAACGGATGACGGCGAAGAGCGGCTTCGCCTTGATCTTGTTGGCCTCCTCGACGATCCTGCCGGGACGGATCTCGACGCGCTCGCCGCTCGCGAGGATGCCCTGCTTGAGCGCGCCGCCGAGGACGCCGCCCTTCAACTGGCCGGCCTTGGCGCCAGGCTTGTTGATGTCGAAACTACGGGCGACGACCATGAGCGGCGCGGCCGTGCTGTCGCGAGCCGGCACGGTGAACGTGTCGAGCATCACCTTGATGAGGACGTCGACGTTGACGCCGCGCTGCGCGCTGACCGGGACGATGGGGGCGTTCGCGTACTTCGTGCCTTTGAGGAACTCCCTGATCTGCTGGTAGTTCCGCATCGCCCGCTCCGTGGAGACGAGGTCGATCTTGTTCTGGACGACGACCACCTTGTCGATGCCGCTGATCTCGAGCGCCATGAGGTGCTCCTTGGTCTGCGGCTGCGGACAGAGCTCGTTCGCCGCTATCAGGAGAAGCGCGCCGTCCATGATGGTCGCGCCGGAGAGCATCGTCGCCATGAGGGACTCGTGGCCCGGCGCGTCGACGAGGCTGATCTTGCGGAGCGGCTCGGTCGCGACCTGGTGCTCGGGGCAGATCGCCTTGGTCATGTACGCGGCTTCGCCCTCGCACGCCGGACACTTCCGGAGGACGAGGTCCGCATACCCTAACCTGATCGTGATGCCGCGCTTGACCTCCTCGGAGTGAGTGTCGGTCCACTTGCCGGAGAGACGCTCGGTCAGCGTGGTCTTGCCGTGGTCGACGTGGCCGACGAGGCCGATGTTCATCACCGGCTGGATGGGTTCATCGTAAGAAGCGGGATAGTTGCCGGCCGCCTTCTGCGCGGCAGCCTCGGCCTTCGGCGCTCTCGCCGGCTCCGCAGGGGCTTCGACCGACTCTTTCAGGGCCTTGACGGCCTTCTTAGCGGTCTTCTTGGCCGCCTTCTTCGGCGTCTCCGCGGCGTCCGCAGGCTCCTTCGCTTTCTTGACCGGCATTCGTCGACGGAACGACAGGCGCTTTATAAAAGTTACTGAGGGAGAAATGAGCGAAGAGAGAAGAACGTGCTACCTTGGAGCAAAATCAGGAGAGGCGCCGATTCGCGCGGAAGCCGTAGGCTTCCGACGCGCCGGTACCCTAGAACGCATCGCGTTCGGGTTCCCGGAGCGGAGCTCAAGGGTGCTTCGTACCGTGCGCATGCAGGCGCCTCGACGCAATATGCTGCGACGAAGGAGCAGCAAATCTCCGTAGCACGCTCTGAAAGAATTACTCCGGCACGGGCACGCGGCACGTGGCGCGGCATGGGCCGTGCCCCCCGCACGTGCAGCCGAGGAACCGCATCCGTCTCCGGGGCGTCTGGTGCCGGTAGGTGCCGCTGACCTGGCCGCCGCCCGCAGCGTACCCGCCGCCTGAGCTGCCGCTCGCGTAACCGGATCCGTTCGACGCGTACTCCATGACGGACGGAGTCTGTTGTTGCGTTTATAAAAAGTGGGTTGAAGCCAGAGAAACACGACGTTTCCGCGCCGCAGCCGCAGCGACGGCTATCGCTGTTCTCTCAGACGGAGAACCGAGCCTAGTGAAGAACGAAGGGACGTCGCCCGGCCGTCAAGGCGGCGGCTGCGGCGCTCTTTGTATCGGAAAAGACAGAAGAGAGAGCATAGGAAGAAGAAAGAGAAAGAAAGAGTGTGAAAGAAAGAAAAAAAATGGCCTTCACGATGGTTTTCGGGGGGTTGGGGGTGTGAGAACGGCATCGTGAAGGCAGAGAAATCCTTTCGGAAGAAAGGAGCGTGAATCCCTGCTGGCCGTCCAAATGTTTTGAAAGAGGTTAAGCGGGGCCGGTCATCACTGCACGTTAAGCGCCCGTCGTCGGTACATTGTCGTCGCTATGGGCGGTTCGCTGTCGTCACTGTCGACCCCTTTGTCACCACCGGTGAACAGGAAAGGTTTCAGCGGACGATCTCGATGCCGAGGTCGTCGCTGAACTGCTGCCGGGCGACCGCGCGTTCCTTGGCGGACTGCTTGCCCAGGATCCACGGGCTCTTGACGCCGGTCACGATCGTCATGACGGTGACCTTGCCCTTCATGTTGTCGTCGACGCGCGCGCCCCAGATGACGTTCGCGTCCTCGTCCATGGACTCGGTGACGAGCTCGCCCACGCGGTTGATCTCGTCCAACGTCAAGTCCGGACCGCCGCTCACGTGGATGATCGCGCCGGAAGCGCCCTCGTAGCTGATGTCGAGGAGCGGGTTGGAGAGCGCGCCCTTGACCGCCTCTTCGACGCGGTTGTTCGTGTCGGAGACGCCGACGCCGATGGCCGCGACGCCGCCGTCCGTCATGATCGCCTTGACGTCCGCGTAGTCGAGGTTGACCAGCGACGGCACGGCGATGATCTCGACGATCCCCTTGATCATGGTCGCCACGAGTTCATTCGCCACGGCGAAGGCCTGCTGCACCGGGAGGTTGCCCGCGATCTGCACGAGGCGGTTGTTGTCGATGACGATGACCGTATCGGAGACCTGCCTGAGCCGCTGGAGGCCGAACTCAGCCTTGTCGACACGCGCGCGCTCGATCCGGAACGGCATCGTGACCGTGCCGATGACGATGGAACCGGTGTCCTTCGCGACCTGCGCCACGATCGGCGCAGCGCCCGTGCCGGTACCGCCGCCCATGCCCGCGCAGACGAAGCACATGTCGCTGCCGCGGAGGTGCTCCTTCAGCTCCTGGATGGACTCCTGGGCAGCCTCGGCTCCCTTCTCTGGGAAGCCGCCGCAGCCGAGGCCGCGCGTGACATCGCGGCCGATCAGGAACTTGCGATCGGATTCGATGACGTCAAGGTGCTGCTTGTCCGTGTTGCACGCGATAATCTCCGCGCCCTTGACGCCCTTATTATAGAGCCAATTGACCATGTTGTTGCCGGCGCCGCCGACCCCGATTACCTTGATGTTGGCCTGGCCAACCTCAAGCTCTGGCGTTGCGTTCCTCTGGGGCTGCTGGGCAGCACGGTTCACGATGAAGTCCATTTTTCGCTCCCCCTCAAGGTTTTTACTGTTTCTTGTTTCTTGTCGTCGATCCAAGGTCGCGCGAGCACCCGGAGAGCGCCAGCTAGCAAGTAGCGGTGCCTCTGCCTAAAAGCGGCCTGCGGCGTTTCCGGGTCGCCTCGCCATTCCCCTGTCCGGACAGCCTTCCCAAGCAAGCCGGACCGAAGAATGTTTAGTTCTCGCCAAAACCTTTTTGTCATTTCTAGTCTTATCTTATATATAAACCTTGTCGTTCTAAAAAATATATGTGCGGTATACTATACTAGAGAAAATATAATATGGAAAGGAATTTGTGCGACCGGGAAAGAACGGAGACGTTCAGCGACGGAAAAGGACGAACTTCTCGCCCGCATAGAGGCCCATGCTGCTCATCTGCTCATACTGCTCCGGAGCGAGCGTGAGGGTCAGGACCGTGAACTTGTAGCGCTCCCGGATCTCGCCCACGATGCGCGACAGCGCAGCGGTATCGACGCGCTCCCCGATCACGAGGATGGAGACCTTCTCCTTGGCGGCCTTGCCGTGCTGGATCAGCGCGTCGACGCCCTGGACGACGGATGCCAGTTCAACGAACTCCTCGATCGCGCTCTTCTTCACCGCGAGCAGCTCGTCCAGGAACTTCGTCTCTTTCGTGAGCGCGAGATGGTAGAGGCGGAGCTTCTTGATCCGCCGCTCGTCCACGATCTCCAGCTTGACCAGGAGGCGTATGATACGGTATGCGGTGGCTGGTGAAAGGCGCGTCGCTTTGGCCGCTTCGCGCACCCCGTACTCCTGTTCAGGGTGGTCGAGGAACAGCCGAATGAGCGTCATCCGTTTCTTGTCGAAGAGCCCTTCCAGGAGCTTTGTCGGTTCCATTGTCGTTCCTCTGGAACGTTCCAGGAGGTCACATATATATAAATATATCGTTTTTGAAACAGCGTTCCAAATATGAAACAGTACTTTTCCAAGAGAAACCGAGGGGGGTGTCCGCGCAGTCCGGAAAACCGTAGACTGGTCGGGCGGAAAAGAAGGTGAATGAATCATCTTCGGAAGGGGATATGACATGGTGTGAACCATCAACGAAGGCGAAGAAGAAGAGAAGAAAACACTCCAAGAAACGTCCGAGAGAAGGAAGTCAAACGATAGCAACCATAAAATATATTTTTTAATAGTTATTTTTAAATTTATAATATTATAGTTATTATTCGAGAAGAAATGCTCTTACCGCCCGCGCTGGTGCTCGAAGGCGCGTCGCACCTCGTCCAACGAGGTAATGTCCTCCACGGAGCGGTCGTCCCGGACGTTGACGACGCGCGGGAACCGGAGGGCGTACCCGCTCGCGTACGCCGGACTCCGCTGGATCTCCTCGAACGCGAGCTCCAGGACCAGGGCAGGATCGAACGTGACTTCCCGGCCCTGCTCCGCGATGATGGCCGGCCGCAACAGTTCGGTCACCTGCTGGAACGTGACGCCGCCCTCCTGCTCCAGCTCTTTCAGACCGGTGCCGACCTTCCCGATCGTGAAGAGTTCGCCAGTCTCGTCGCGGCAGGCGACCGTGAAGCTCGTGAGCCAGCCGGAACGCTTCCCTTCGCCCCATTCGGCAGCGACGACCACCAAGTCCATCGTGTCCAGCACGGGCTTGACCTTCACCATGTGGCCGACCCGACCGCCAGGCTGGTACTTGCCGGACAAGGATTTGCACATGATCCCTTCATTGCCGGCGGCGAGGCTCTCCTTGTAGAACCTCTCAGCCTCCGCAGTCGAGCCGGTCTGGAGAAGCGTACTCAGCTTGATCGTCTTGAGAATCGGCTTCTTGAGTATCTTCGTGAGCAGTTCCCGACGTTTTTCGAACTCTGTGTCGAGCAGTTCTTTCCCGTCGAGATACAGGAGGTCGAAGACGTTCAGCTCGACCGGCAACTGCGCCTGGAGCTTGGCGATGTCGTACTTCCGCCGGATGCGCTGGCTGATGTGCTGGAACGGCGTGTACTTCCCGGTCTTCGGGTCGAAGCCGACCGCTTCGCAGTCGAGGATGGCGGTCTCCGCCCCGAGGTGCTCCTTGACCGCGTGCACGACTTCCGGGAACTGGACCGTGACGTTCTCCAGGCGCCGGGTGAAGATGGTGACGTCCGCTTTCTTCTTGTGGACCTGCATCCGGAAGCCGTCGTACTTGTATTCCAATGCTGCTGGCCGGCCGACGCGGTCGAGGCCTGCTTCCACGGATGGCTCTTTCTGGGCGAGCATCACTCTAACGGGGACGCCGAGCGTGAGTGAGATCTTCCTCAGGGCGGCGACGCCGGACTTCGCCGCTTTCGCGACCGTAGCGTAGTCGTTGCACCGGTCGTACGCCTGCTGGACGGCAGCGACGAGCGTGTTGTACGCTTCGCGGCCGCTCTCGTCCGGGAACTCGATATCATTCTTTTCCATATTGTATCTTATTCTGGGGTCGAGATAGGCCCAACAGATCGCGTCCCGCAACGTGCCTTCCGCGATGCCGACGCGCAACGTCTCCAAGACCGTGCGGATCAGGAAGCGCGCTTCCTCCGCCGAGGCGTGGCCGAGCAAAGCAGCCAAGGATTTCACCTTGAGGTCGACGCTCCCCTTCCCCTCCATGCCCGGAAATCTCTGGAGGGCGAGGAAGACCTCCTGCGCGTCGAGCTCCTTCGAGACGAGCGTCGCCTGCTTCTTCTTCCCGACGAGCAGGCTGGCCGCTTTTCCGAGGTCGCCTTCCTTCTTCCAGAGCGAGGTGACCTTGCGCTCGGTCTCGCCGGACGCGACCGCGACGGCTTTCACCGCGAGCGCGGTCGAGAAGCCGAGGGTGCGCGAGTCCCACATCGGGAACAACCGGCCCTGCAGGAGGAGGATGACCGTCTCGAGCTCGGCAGCAGGCACATCCTTGAGGAAGGAGGCGAGGACGTGCGTCTTCTCCAGCCGCTTCGACGTGGATTCGAGCCGCAGATAGACCGAGACGAGGGAGGAGTAGCGCATCGATGACTAGAAAGAGAGCCGCTTTAAATATATTATCCGATGATAATACGTTCTGGAGCCTTTATGATTTGGCCGGCACAGAGCGTATCGAGCGATTTGCATCGCTTACTGGCTTCTGCAGCATCGAATGTTATCTGAGATGACTTGTCATTGAGATGCGCAGACTGAGACTTATGATAGAGCCAGAGGAAGTACTTGTAATGGTCAGAAAGCTCCTGAATCTGGTCTGAAGAGAGGCCGGACGCATTTTCAACTTCCAACGCGTTCAGTTTCACGACCGTATTACGAGGAAGCTCCAGGATCATCTGAGGGTCAACTCCTTCTCGGAGAACCCTGATTTGGTCTCTGACCAGCGCATATTGGACTGCGCGAAGAGGACCTTGCTTGAACGCCCACAAATGTTCTGAAGGGTTGTAGAAAGCAACGCCCGAGGAAAGATCATAATGCCTGAGCTCGTCGCCTTTGAAACGTTGAACGCCGGTAAGAACGATACGTCGATGATCCTTGGCACGGCTCTTGATTCTATCATAGAGTTTCTCTCCGTAAGAATTTTCGTCGTTGCTCAGTTCGGTCGCAAGTCGACCCTTCGCTTTCGAGAAGACGGCGTCAAACCCGTAAAGGAATCTCGCATCGAAGACACGATTAGGGGATATCAAGCGAGTTTCCTTAGCAGTGCCTGGATTGAGAATGCACTCGCTCATCCGGTCATTCTCCAGATCTTTGACTTCCATGTTCTCGATGGAATAGGCCTGACCATCCTGCCGGAAGATGAAATTACCAAGCCCTTTCAGAATATTGAGCGAACTGGCGCATCCTTCTGCGTGCGTATCCAGGAAAAGGACCATTTCAAGGTAAGACGCGGGGCCTTTCTCGAGGCGGGCGTCGCTGCCTGTCGTGGCTATCGCATAGCAAGGAGTTTCTATCCCGAACGCCTCAGCGAGCGAAGCAGAGAGGTTCTTCTGAAACATCTTATTGTAAGCAAAGAGATGATCCGTATAGCTACGATAATCGCGGGTATTCGGGTGAATCGCATGGAGAGGGCTTTGCATGAAGAGATTTAAGGAGGGGGAATTTATAAATATTTCCTTTTTAACCACTTTTTAGTAATTAATTAATTGTTTTCCATATTGAAATACTTTTTTCGGCCCAGACGACAATACCTATATAAAGCGTCCCGGCCTGCCCCGAAGGATGGGCCTGTTCGACGACGTGCTCGGCGCGGGGGAGTCGCTCTTCCGGAACGAGGACGCGCTGGAGTACGAGTTCCTGCCGAAACTCTTGCCGTTCCGCGAGAACGAGCAGCGCGAGCTGGCGCGGTGCGTCAGCCCCCTCTTCCAAGGCCGGAACGGGAGGAACGTCCTGATCCACGGCGCGCCCGGCATCGGGAAGAGCGCGGCAGCAAGATTCGTGCTGCGCGAGCTCGAGGAGAAGAGCGACGAGATTGCGGTCGTCTACATCAACTGCTGGCAGACGAACACGAGCTACAAGGTCTTCCTCGAGGTGTGCGACCAGCTCGGGTACAAGTTCACGCAGAACAAGAACAGCACGGAGCTGATCAAGGTCATCGCGTCCATGATCAACAAGAAGAGCGCGGTCATCGTCTTCGACGAGATCGACAAGGCGGAGGAGTTCGACTTCCTCTACTCGCTCATCGAAGAACTGTACAAGAAGTCCCTCATCCTGATCACGAACTACAAGTCCTGGCTCATCGAGCTGGACGAGCGGATCAAGTCGCGCCTCACGCCGGAGCTGATCGAGTTCAAGCAGTACACGGACAAGGAGACCGCAGGGATCCTGAAGGAGCGGCAGCAATACGCGTTCGTCCCCGGCGTCTGGGAGGAAGCGGCGTTCACGCTCGTCTGCCAACGCGCCGCGGCTGCGAAGGACATCCGGACCGGGCTGTACCTGATGCGCCAGGCGGCCTTGCGAGCGGAGGACGCCGCCTCGAAGAAGGTCGCCGAGGAGCATGTCAAGCAGGCCTTATCGACGATGGACGAGTTCACGATCAAGAGCAGCGCCGACCTGAACGACGAGGAGAAGTTCATCTACGAGGTCGTGAAGAAGCACGACGGGAAGAAGATCGGCGACCTGTACAACGCGTACAAGAAGGACGGCGGCCAGGCCTCGTATAAGACGTTCCAGCGGAAGATCGCCGCGCTCGACGAGGGCCGGTTCATCACGCTGGAGCGGAAGACCGGTGACGGCGGCAACACGACCATCGTCAACCGGAAGATCACGGAGTTCTAGGCAGAGGGACGTTCGTCCAGCCGGTGGTGCAGGGAATCCGTTCTCGGGGCCGTCGGCGTTCCTGATCCCCTGCGCTCTTCGGAGCGCGAGCGCCCCCTCCCGGCCAAAAGCCGCGAGGTACAACTGATTCAACAGAATCCGTGTACGCGCAGACCGGAAGCCTGTTAGCGTATCCACGGATTTAATGAAGAAAAGGAGAAGGAAAAAGAGGTTAAGGAAAGACGGCTTACTGCTCCACGGAGGAGGTGATGCTGCCGGACGCGGTGTGCGTCACGTCTTCACCGTTCTTCGTGTAGATGACGCTCACGTCCGCCTTGAACTTGTCGCCGACGTTCGCCGCGGCCGCAGTGTTCGAGCAGCTCATGACGTAGACATACTTCTGGCCGTTCGCGAGGGATATCGACGTAGTGTTCCGGACGACGCAGTCGACCGCGCTGCCGAGATTGGTGCTGTTGACGTCGGTCTCGTTGATGGTGATCTGGTCGCCGATGTTGTTGATGATGCCGAACGTCAGCGTCGCCGGCGTGCCTGCGGAGACCTTGTACTCGCCTGCGCTGATGCCGCCGGTCATCGTGAAGCTGCTCGGCAGGAACTTGCTCGGGCTCAGGATGCCGAAGTAGGCGAGCGCGCCGATCGCCGCGAGGACGACGAGGATGGCCCAGCCGTACGTCATCAGGAACTCCATTGCCGCTTGACCCTTTCTCCGCATGTGTTTCACCTCACCTGTTTCCTCAGGTTTATGGAGAGGAAATGGTTCTATCCGATTCCCCATTGGAATATTTATAAAGCTTTCGCTTCGACGGACCGCGTTGAAAGTGTACGTTGCCGCCCTCAGGTCGAACCGTTGCGAAGAAACCGGCAAAGGCCGAGCGGGGGGTCGCCCCCTACGGGGAGGAGGCCCTTCGAAGTAAACTCGCGCGCGGCCATGCTCACTGACGTTCGCGGGTTCCGGAACAAGTCCGGAACCATCCCCCGACTGAAGTCGGGGGCGTTCCTCGCTTCGCT
>JACWAN010000043.1 GCA_014874255.1 Candidatus Woesearchaeota archaeon | reverse complement strand
GGCACTGCAGTCTCTCCGCGATTGAACTAGACTCGGTTCCAGAGCAGCGCCAGGAGCGGTAGCCGTCGGGGTGCGTTCGTGAGACTTTCATCGCGGCCATCCGTTACACAACTTTTTTAAAACGTCCGTCTCGTCCTGTCGGCATGGCCTCTCCGGATCTTCTCGCGAAGAAGGCGTTCCTCGCCGCGCTCGTCCCGCTCCTCGAGAGAGGCGGCTGTACGGGCGACGCACTCTACCTCCGCACGGAGTACCTCGACATCAGCAAGGACGACACCTCGACGGACGTGGCGCGGCAGAGCGACGAGGGCGTGAAGCTCCGCGTCTTCGACGGCCAACGGTATCACGAGCGCGGCCTGAGCGGCTGGGACGAGAAAGCCCTCAGGAAAGCGGCGAAGCTCCTCGGACAGACGAGGAAGCGCGCCGCGAACGTGAAGCTCGACCTCCCGAAGGAGCCGCTCGACGAGGACTACGACGCGCTCGGCAAGAAGGACGCCTCCACGGTCCCGCTCAAGGAGAAGATGGCCTCGGTCAACGGCCTCCACCGCCGGCTCCGTTCCTCCTCGAAAGCGCTCATCAACGCGCGCGTCCACTACAGCGAGATGCGCGAATCGAAGGCGTTCGTCACCCGGACGAGGAAGCTGAGCCAGGAGATCGGCGGCTGCCTCTTCATCATGATCGCGTTCGTCAAGAGCGCGGACGGCGACGTCCGGTACAGCTACGAGAGCCTCTTCGGCCACGGCTGGGAGCGCGCAGCCATCCCGCAGGCAGCGATCAGGAAGACTGCGCGGTTCGCCGGGCGGATTGCGACGGCCGAGCGCCTCAAGCCGGGCAAGTACCTCTGCCTCCTCACGCCCGCGATGTCCGGCCTGCTCGCGCACGAGTCCTTCGGCCACGGCATGGAGGCGGACACGATCTACAAGGGGCGGGCGATGGCCGCGCAGTGGTTCGGCAAGCGCATCGCGCCTGCCTCCGTCTCCATCGCGGACGGCCCCCTCATCCCGGGCAGCCACGGCTTCTTCTTCTTCGACGACGAGGGACAGCTCGCCACGAAGACGCTGATGGTCGACAAGGGGATCGTCAGCCTCCCGCTCACGGACGCGTACAACGCCGCCCGTCTCAACGTCCCGCGGTCGAGCAACGGCCGCTGCGAGTCGTTCGACCACAAGGTCTACGCGCGGATGACCAACACGTACTTCGAGCCGGGCACCGCGTCGAAAGACAAGCTTCTCGGGAGCATGAAGGATGGTTTGCTCCTCCACAACTCGAGCGGCGGCATGGAGGACCCGAAGGCGTGGGGCATCCAGATCCAGGGCGTCGTCGCCGAACGCGTCAAGGACGGCAAGCCGACGGGGAAGTTCTACTACGAGGCGGGCATGACCGGCTACCTGCCGCACGTGCTGCGGAACATCGTCGGCGTCTCCAAGGAGTTCGAGGTGCCGGGGAACGGCCGTTGCGGCAAGGGCCACCACGACTGGGTCCGCGTCGCCGAGGGCGGCCCCTACCTCCTCATCAAGGACGTGGTGCTCTCATGACAATCAGTTATCAGGGTTATAGGACACGTCAGCGATGCCTTGGAGCAAGATTAGAAAAACCGCCGATTCATGCAGGCGGTTTTTCGCAATATGTCGCGAGGGACGGTTGCGAGCCTGCGAGTAACCTCGGAGCGCAAGAGCGCGACGATGAGCGACAAGACCTCCGCATCGCTGACGGAAAAAGAAACCGAATATCAGGAACGTGAACGACCATGACCCTCAACCTCAACAAGCTCGCTGCCGTGCTCCGGCGCCTCAAGCTCGACGGCTGGTCGCTCATCCTCCAGGAGCGGGAGAGCGTCGCCCTCCACCTCACCAAGGGACAGGAGGTCGAGACCGGCATCGCCGCCGTTCGGAAACAGGCGGACATCGCCGTCTACAAGCGCTTCGGCGGCCGGCTAGGAGACGCGCGGTTCACCGTCTTCGACGACGACGAGCGCGCCATCCGGCAGAAAGTCAAGGACGCGCTCCTCATCTGCGCCTCGGCGAAGAAGCCCGGCTACCCGCTGCCGAAGAAGCAGCGCTACGCCGACGTCAAGCTCCTCGACCCCGTCATCGTCGCCGCTTTCCGGAAAGGCGTCGCCGAACAAGCGCTCCTCAAGAAATGGCACGCCATCGCCGCGGCGCAGCGCAAGCAGCGCGGCATCGGTCTCGACGCGGCGGAACTCGATCTCGCGGTCCTCAGGCTGAGCGTCGCGAACAGCGAAGGCCTCCGCGCGGCGAGCGAGAGCACCGCCCTCTTCGTCGAATGCTTCTTCACGGCTGCCGCCGGCGCCGGGAAGGCGAGGCGCGAGCAGGAGATCCACGCGGCCGCGACCGTGAGCAGGCTCGCCGACCTCATCCCGGGGAAGTTCGTCCGCGAGCACGCGCGACGCGCCCGCGACGCGCTCGCGGCAGAGCGGTTCGGCCGCGTCCAGGACGGGAAGATCGTCTTGTCGGGCGACGCGCTCCGCGACTTCTGGAGCCCGCACCTCGACGTCTCGCCCGCGGTCTTCCACGCGAGCGCGATCGCGAAGTACCGGAAGCTCTCCCGCTACACGTTCGGAAAACCGGTCACCGCGAACACGATGTTCACCCTGCTCTCCAATCCGCTGTTGCCCTTCAACCCCGCCAGCAGCGCGTTCGACCTCGACGGCGTCGCCTCGCAGACAGTCCCTATCATCCAGTCCGGCGTCTTCCGGCGCCACGTCGCGTCGCAGCGGTACGCGCACTACCTCGGCGTGGAGGCGACCGGCGCGCTCGGCTCCGTCGAGATCCTCCCCGGCGACGAGAAGACGGAAGCGATGCTCGGCGACGGCACGGTCGAGATCGTCGCGTTCAGCAGCTTCGTCCCGAACACGGTGAGCGGCGACTTCTCCGCCGAGGTGCGGCTCGCGTACGTGCGCAAGGACGGGAAGCGGACGCCGATACGCGCGGCGATGTTCAGCGGCAATCTCTTCAAGATGCTGGATGCGATGCGGCTCAGCAAGGAACGCATGGTCACGGAGCGGTACGCCGGCCCCTCCCGCATCAGGTTCGACGAGGGAGCGACGCTCGCAGGGTTCTAGAATACTTCTTTCCGACTAAAACCTCATCACCGCCGCGTCCTGCTTGCGTATTGCTGTGCTGGTCGAAAGGACTCGTCCCCGTAGGTGGCATGGTCGCTCCGTTCAGTCGCTCGCGCTCCTGACCCGCTCGTATGACCCGTGGCATGACCCGTGGCTCCCGGGTTCCTCGTATGCGCAGGAAAGCCCGGCTTTCCGCGCGCCGGATTCTCCGGATCCGCGCGACTCGGAACCGATCCCCCCGCTCGCGCGCTTCTTTCCCTACAGCATCGTTCGCCCTTTTGCCGGCGGCGATGATGAGAACGGTCAACATATGAGAAAGAAGGATGTCCTGCCCGGCCCTATTTCAGGTCGACGACCCGCTTCCGGCCCGCGTAGCCCTCGTCGAGCTCGTGCCAGTGCTTGATCCTGCGCTCGCCGGCGTGCCAGCAGAGGAAGACGTCCCTGCCTTCGAACTTGGTGTAGAAGTCGACGACCCCGTCGTCGATATCGCGGAGGACGGCGCCGGTCGCCTCGATCCGCTCCACGACCTCGTAGAACTCCTCGGTGAGCGTGTGCAGCTCCGCATCGTAGAACTCCGCGCCAATCGTGATCTCTTCTGACTCGCCGTCGGTGGTGATGCGGTGCCGGACGACCGCGCTCTGGTGCCCTTCGATGGTGCGTTTCAGCTCCTGGGCGCGACGCACGAGTGACCCGAGAGAAGGTAGGATGTCCTCCGCGGAGGCGATGCTGAAGTAGTCCCTCACCATCCTTTCCGGAGGGTAGCCGAATTCTTATTTAAGGTTTTCCCTCGGGGAGCATATACCTTTCCGGGATAATCCCGTCGAAGAAATACCGTTTCCGGTCAAAACGACATCGACTTCACGAAAGAAGCCCCCCTCTTCCTCTCGTTCTGTTCAACCATTCGTTCATCGTCGCCTTGGCACAAGATCCGGGCGCGAGGATGGCGAACAAGAGCGAGCCATAATCCTGAGCGCCCGACACAACGAATTCGGAGAATTCGTGCGCCCGAAGACCCATGGTCTCCCGGGCGAGACCTCGGACCGGAGGGAGAATGAATTCGCCGCGACGATGAACGAGGAAAAAGAAAGAATGAAGAAGAAAGAACCATGAATAGACCCTACAGCCGCTCGACCAGCCGCGTCAACAGCCGCACGCCGGCGCCGGTCGCGCCCTTGGGCAGGTACGGCCGCTCCCGGTCATCGAAGACGGCGCCGCCGATGTCGAGATGCGCCCACTTCCCGGGCTGTTCGACGAACTCCTGGAGGAAGACCGCGCCCGCGGTCACGCCGGCGCGCATCGGGTAGCCGATGTTCTTCACGTCCGCGAGGTCGCTCTTGACGTCTTCCTTATGATCGTCCCACAACGGCAGGCGCCAGGCGCGGTCGCCAGTCTCCTCGCCCGCGGCGATGACGGCCGCAGCCAGTTTGTCGTTCGGCGTCAACACCCCGGTGACGGTGCCGAGCGCGATCATCGCCGCCCCGGTCAGCGTGGCGATGTCGATGAGCGTGTCCGGCTTCAGCGTCGAGGCGTAGCTGAGGCAGTCCGCCAGCACCACGCGGCCTTCCGCGTCCGTGTTCAACACCTCGATCGTCTTGCCATTGCTCGCTTTGACGACATCGCCCGGCTTGTAGGCGTCGCCACTCACCAGGTTCTCGACCGCGCCGATGACGACGGTGACGTGCGCCTTCGCCTTGAGCGTGGCGAGCGCGTCCAGCATCCCCAGCAAAGCCGCGGCGCCGCCCATGTCGTCCTTCATCTGCTCCATCATGTGGAGCTTGATGTTGTACCCGCCGCTGTCGAAGCAGACGCCCTTGCCGCAGAACGCCACGTGTTTCTTCGCGCCCGCTGCCTTGTACTCGAGGACGATCATCCGCGGCGTAACCGGACTTCCTTTGCCGACGGCGAGGATTGCGCCCATCCCGCGCTTCTGCAGCTCCTCCTTCTGGAAGACGGCCAGTTTCAGGCTGTGCTTCTTCGCGAGCTTCCTCGCTTCCGCCTCCAGGACCGCCGGGCCCATGTCGCCCGCGGGCGTGGTGATCAGGTCGCGCGCGTAGTTGACCGCGCCGGCGATGACCTCCGCGCGCTTCAGGCCCTGCTGCGCCGGCTTCACCTGGCCCTTCTCCTCGACGAGGACCGTGAAGCCTTTCAGCGTCTTCAGCTCGTCGAGGCCTTGCGTCTTGTACTTGAGGAAGCGGTAGTCGCCCATGAGGAGCCCTTCCGCGACCGCCTGGACCGCTACATCGAGGCCTTTCGCCTTCCCCGCGGAGAGGAACGGGACCGTCAGCTCGGACGCGAGCTCCCGGCCCGTCTTGGCAGCGGTACCGGCTGCGCGTCTCAGGGTCTCGAGCGTCACGTCCTTCTTCTTCCCGAGGCCGACGAGGAGGAGCTTCTTGAACGCCCGGTCTTCTGTCCGGACCGTCTCGACGGTGAGGGCTTTCCCCTCGAACTCCTTCGCCTTCCGCAGCGCAGCGAGCTGCCCGTTGAGGAGCTTGTCGATGCGCTTGCACTCCGCCGAATCCTGGTCCTCGTACGTGAAGAGCACCAGCAACGGGGTCGTGGCCTGTTCGAGCTTGCCGATAAGAACCGTGTTGACCATGGAACCACCTCTATCGGCGGAAGGACGGGGCAAGGGTATAAAAAAGTGACGACGGTCAAGGCTCTTAGGCAAATTCGCCTTCGGCGGTGTTGCCGGCTGCGACCCGTATCGCTTCGTTCTTCGCTGCATCGTTGAAGCCCCGTAGGGGGCATCCCCCTCAACTCTCCGTTTCTTCTTATCGCTACGGGTCGCCCTTTGGCCGGCAACACCTCATTTGCCTAAGAGCCGACGGTCAAGGCCTGTTGAACAAGCCGAATCATCGATATATTTTTATATCATCCGATATAACTTTATACCATGTTCTTCGCTTCCTTCAACCGGTACCGCGTCCTGCAGGTCTTCTTCGACGAGCCGACGACGCCGCAGCAGCTCCGCGCGATCAGCAGGAAGCTGAAGCTCGGCCTTCCCTCCGTGCGGAACCACGTCCGCGCCCTGGAGAAGGAGGGCTTCATCAAGAAGACGGCCATCCTGAACACGTTCGCCTACGTCGCGACGAGGAGCGAACTGTTCCGCCAGTACAGACGGAATGACACGGTTCTCCGGCTCGTGGATGCAGGGGTCATCCAGACGATCATCGAGCAATCGCGGCCGAACTGCATCATCCTCTTCGGCAGCGCAAGGAGAGGCGAGGATGTCGAAGCGAGCGACATCGATCTTTTCGTCCAGGCGGAAGAACGACGGGAGGATTGGAGCGCTTCCGAAAAAAAGCTCAAAAGGAAGATAACCATCCTCTACGAACCTGAGCCGTGGCGGATCGACGAGGAACTGCGCATGAACATCGTGAACGGCATCATCATCTCGGGATTCGCGGCGGTCGATGAATGGATGAAGAGATCGTCAGCATCACGCCCGACAAAGGGCTCGCTCGCGCGCTCCTGAAGAGCGTCGCCCTCCGTGAGGCGGCAATCGGACGTCTCGACGACTCCTTCTCGACCCTGATCGTCGAAGCGAAGTACGAGATCATCAAAGAGCTCGTCACCGCGTTGATGGCGCTCGGAGGGTACAAGACAAGGAGCCATCTCTCGTTGCTCCGCTATCTCGCGGAGAGCCACGGCTTCCCAACGAACGAGATAGAGTTCCTCGACCTGCTGCGTCAGCTCTGCCATGACATCGGCTATCGCGGCTATCCGGCTCGGCCCGGACTATCTTCAAAGGAACGGGGAAGAAATCGCGCGGATAACAGGAACGATCGAGGCGCTCGTCCACGGCGCGCTCGGTCTCAATGGTAGTTGATCTCGACGCTCTTCCCAGTCTCCTTCTTCTGGATGTCTCCGAAGGCGGAGAAGGCGGCGATGACGCCCTCGGCCGCTCCCGTTATCGCCTGCTTGAACTTCCGGTCGCCGCAGTCGCCCGCAGCATACACCATGGGCGCCGTCGTCCGTGACTCGCCGTCGATCACGATCTCCTTCTGGCCGTTGATCTTCGCGCCGAGCTGGACCGCGAGCTCGGAGAGCACGTCCGCTCCTATCTCGACGAAGAACCCTTCGACCGCCAGTTCGTCAGAGCCGTTGTACGGCTTGGACAGCTTGACGCCGGTCACCTGACTGTCGCCCAGGACCGCGGTCGGCTGGGTCTCGTACAGGATCGTGACCTTGGGGTCCTCCTCGAGCCGTTGCCGGTTGATCGGCTCGGCCCGCATCTCTTTGCGGCGCACCAGGACGTAGACGTGGCTGGCGTGCTGGCTCAATTGATTGGCCGCCTGCGCGGCGGCGTCGCCGCCGCCGACGATCGCCACGGGGATGTTCTTGAAGAACGCGGCGTCGCACGTCGCGCAGTAGCTGACGCCCTTCCCTGACAGCGCGTCCTCGCCCGGGATGCCCATGTGCCTGTGCTTGGAACCGGTCGCGATGATCAACGCTTTCGTCGTGTAGCTGCCGCTCTCCGTGGTGACGGCGATCGTGCCGTCCTCGTTCCGCTTGGCGGCGGTCGCGTATTCCTCCTTGACGGGGATGCCGAGCGAGTCGACGTGCTCCTTGAACTTCATCATGAGGTCGAAGCCGGGGATGGCCGCGAACCCAGGATAGTTCTGGGTTCGCGGCCATCCCCGGC
>JACWAN010000042.1 GCA_014874255.1 Candidatus Woesearchaeota archaeon | reverse complement strand
GGTTCCGGACTTGTTCCGGAACCCGCGAACGTCAGTGAGCATGGCCGCGCGCGAGTTTATGATGGAGGAAATGAGACGAGAAGAAAGAGGAAAAAACGTTTTTCAGGGTTTTCCTGTCGGCCCCCGGGTCATAGAATCCGGGTTTCTGGCAGGATTGCGGAAATAGAGCGTCTCTCCCGATACCGGATCGATCTCTTCTCTGAACTCCGAGGCGCGGACGACACGTCCTTTGCGTTCTCCTTCTTGACAGAATTCCTCTTGAATGTACGCGCCCGTCTGGGTGTCGTACGCCCCCCGTCCGAACTGGCGGTCGCTGTCGGACTCCTGCGGCACGCCGACCGCTTCCTCCAGTTGTATGCTCGCGATGATTTCTTCGACTCCCATGTGTTTTCGCCCTTAAGTTCTCATAATGAATCTATTATAATAAAAATTTATTGATAAGTTGTTTAGATGAACAGCGGCGCGAGCACGAGCGTGATCGTCGCGAGGAGCTTGATCAGCACGTGCAACGAGGGGCCGGCCGTGTCCTTGAACGGGTCCCCCACCGTGTCGCCGACGACTGCCGCTTTGTGCGTCGCGCTGCCCTTGCCGCCGAGCTTGCCCGTCTCGATGTACTTCTTCGCGTTGTCCCACGCGCCGCCGCCGTTGTTCAGGAAGAGCGCCATGAGGATGCCGACGATCGTGCCGACCATCAGCATGGCGGCGACGGTCTCCGCGCCGACGCCGAGCAGGCGGAAGATGACGCCGACCGCGACGGGCGCGAGCACCGCGAGCAGCCCGGGAGCAATCATCTCCTTGAGCGCGCCCTTCGTCACGATGTCCACGCACCGGCCGTAGTCGGGCTGCTGCGTCCCCTTGAGGATGCCCGGCTTTTCCTTGAACTGCGCACGCACGTCGTTGATGACGTAGTACGCCGCTTTCCCGACCGCGCGGATCGCGAGCGCCGAGAAGAGGAAGACGAGCGCCCCGCCGAGGAGGGCGCCGACGAAGACCGCGGGCTTCGCGATGTCGACGGCGGCGAGGTTGAGGCCGTAGTTCCGCACCTCGTCCAGGTACGCGCTGAAGAGCAGGAACGCCGCCAAGGCGGCGGAACCGACCGCGTACCCCTTCGTCAACGCTTTCGTCGTGTTCCCGACAGCGTCCAATCTATCGGCTTTCTCCCTGACGGCTTTCGGCTGCTTGCTCATCTCGATGATGCCGCCCGCGTTGTCCGCGATCGGGCCGAACGTGTCCATCGCGAGGATGTATGCGGCCGTGGCGAGCATGCCCATCGTCGCGACCGCGGTGCCGAAGAGGCCGCCGTGCTCCAGTCCGGACGACGCCCCCAGGTAGTACGCGGCGAGGATGGCGATCGAGATCGCGATCACCGGGAGCGCGGTCGACTCGAGGCCGACCGCGACGCCGGCGATGATGTTCGTCGCCGCTCCGGTCTGGCTCGCCTCGGCGATGCTCCTCGTCGGCCGGAACCGGTATTCGGTGTAGTACTCGGTGATGAAGACGAACGCGATCGAGGTCAGGATGCCGATGACGCCGGCGAGGAAGAAGTGCCACCACGCCGCGGGTGCGTTCGCCGGGTTGAGCAACCACCACGTGGCGAAGCCGAAGCCGACCATGGAAAGGACCGCGGCGATGTAGTAGCCGCGGTTCAGCGACCGCATCGGGTCCTCGTCCCCGTTGACCCTGACGGCGAGGACGCCGATGAGGCTGGCGATGATGCCGAACGCGCGCGCGATGAGGGGGAACATCATCACGCCGAGGACGAAGAGGGGGGAGACGCCCGGGATCGCGGCCGCCATCGCCGCGCCCAGGATCATCGCGCCGATGTTCTCTGCCGCCGTACTCTCGAAGAGGTCCGCTCCCCTGCCGGCGCAGTCGCCCACGTTGTCCCCCACCAGGTCGGCGATGACTGCCGGGTTGCGCGGGTCGTCCTCGGGGATGCCGGCCTCGACCTTGCCGACGAGGTCCGCTCCTACGTCAGCGGCTTTCGTGTAGATGCCGCCGCCGAGCTGAGCGAAGAGCGCGACGAAGCTGGCGCCGAACCCGTAGCCGACGATGAGGAACGGGATCTTGGTCGGGTCGACGTCCGTGAGGAAATTGACGAGGGCGAAGAGGCCGCCGACGCCGAGGAGGGACATCGCGACGACCATCAGGCCGGAGACGGCGCCGCCGCGCAGCGCCACCTGGAGGCCGTCGTTCACGCTCCGCTTCACGCCCGCTGCCGTGCGGATGTTGGCGCGGATCGAGACCCACATGCCGATGTAGCCCGCGATCAGCGAGCAGAGCGCGCCGAGGACGAACGAGACCGTGATCCAGAGCGCGAGGCCGACGGACGTCGACACCGGGTCGAAGCCGCGGTGGCTGCGGAGGAAGCCGTATCCCACGAAGAGGATGAGCGCGAAGACCGCCGCGAGGATGATGATCGTCTTGAACTGGCGGCGGAGGAACGCCTCCGCGCCCGCCTTGATCGCGTCCGAGATCTTCCGCATCTCCTTCGTGCCCGTGTCCCTGCGCAGCACCCAGCGCGCGAGCAGGTAGGCGGCCAGGAGGCCGAACAGGCTGATGCCGAGGATCAGTCCGAGCAATAACATCTCTGCCATGTGTAACCCCTCCGATACTGCACTGATGCCGAAATGGTGTAGCGTTCCACGTACTTCGGAACGTATGAGGGGCGAACGCGGGAATTATTTAAACCTTGCTGTCGTCGAGGAGAGAATGCCCTCTCTTTCGGTCCTACTCTCGTCTGGAGAAGCGCACCTCATACCCTTCGGTGCGTTCACGGGGATGAAGAGGTTTTATTTAAAGACTTCTGCGGAGAGGGCCGCGATGAAAATGTAGGTTACTATCCTCCAGTCGAACCGTAGCTAACAAACAAGCGAGGGTCGAGTGGGGGGGTTGCCCCCTACGGGGACGAGATCTTTCGGAGCGAGAAGCGATACGGTTCGAAGATAGTAACGCG
>JACWAN010000041.1 GCA_014874255.1 Candidatus Woesearchaeota archaeon | reverse complement strand
CCCACTCGACCCTCGTTTGTTTGTTGGCTACGGTTCGACTGGAGGATAGTAACCTACATTTTCATCGCGGCCCAAACACGCATCACCGTCGTCATCGGCATCACCGCCACCTTGGCACGATTGACGGCGGCGAGCATGGCGCCGCAGCGCAGTCACTTCGTTCCTGCGCCCCTCGTATCACTCGTGGCGCCATAATCGCGAGCCGCCGTCTCGTTCTCGGACCGGAGGGAGATCGACGAGGCCGTAGCGGTGATGCCGGAACTGGTGAGTTGTATAGTTTCTGTATGGAAAGATATTCTTTTTCCGACGACGTTTTTTCCCTCGCCGCCGCGGAGATCTTTTCCTCCCATCCGGTCCGGGACATTGCGAAAAATGCCCTGCATAAATCGGGCATTTTTCTGGTCTTGCTCCAAGGCGGCGGCGAGGTTATCTTCCTGCTCTCGGACGAGACGTTTAAAAACCCTGTTCGTTTCCCCCAAGCCATGACCTTCACCATCACGATACTGGGGACGAGCTCCATGGTGCCGACCAAGGAACGGAACGTCCAGGCGTTCCTCATCGAGTACAACGGCGAGCTGATCCTGCTCGACTGCGGCGAAGGCACCCAGCGGCAGATGAACATCGCCGGGTACTCGCGCGCAAAAGTCCGGAAAGTCTTGCTGACGCACTGGCACGGCGACCACGTCGGCGGACTCATCGGGCTGATCCAGACGATCTTCAACAGCGAGTACCAGCACACGCTGCACATCTACGGCCCGAAAGGGAGCGAGACGCGTCTCGAACACCTGCGGAAGACCGTGGACTTCGAGAACCCTGTGGACATCGAGGTGCACGAGCTCAACCCCGGCCGCGAGGAAGAGCAGCTCGTCGTCGAGAACGACGAGTACAGGATCACGTGCATGCCGATGCGGCACGGCACCCCCACCATCGCGTACGCGTTCATCGAGAAGGAGAAGCGGCGTATCGACGTCGCGAAGGCCGAGAAGTTCGGCCTCAAGACCGGGCCGGTGATGGGCCGCTTGCAGCGAGGGGAGACGGTCACGTTCAAGGGGAAGACGATCACGGCGGACGAGGTGACGTACGTCCGGCCGGCGAAGAAGGTCGTCTTCATCCCGGACACGACGCTGACGAACGAGATCCCCCTGCTCGCCGAAGGCGCCGACCTCATGATCTGCGAGTCCACGTACGGGAACGAGCACGAGTCCAAAGCGCACGAGTACAAGCACCTGACGGCGGCGCAGGCAGCGCTCCTCGCGCAGCAGGCGGGCGTGAAACGCTTGATCCTGACGCACTTCAGCCAGCGGTACACCACCGTCGACCACCTGCTCGAGGAAGCCAGGATCCACTTCCCCCAGACAGAGGTCGCGCACGACTTCCTCAAGATCAACGTCTGAGAGTCTTTTCTTGAACTTGAGGACATTGCCTTGGAGCAAAACCACGAAATCGGACGATTCATGCAGTCTGATTTCGGCAAATGCGGTCACCAGAGGTGACAGTAGAACTCCGCAATGTCCTCAAAAGAGAAAAGGTCCTATCCTTTCGCCGCGAGCCTGACGTCCTCGGCCGTGACCGTACGCCGGCGGGCGTGGAGGCTGTACTGCACCGCCTTCCTGCAGAGCGCGTCCGCGTGCTCCTCCAGCGCGTCCCGCATCTCCTCCTGCGCCGACGCGCTGACGCGGTGCGCGCCCGCGCGTTTCAGCAATTTCTCCATCCCGAGTAGGGAGAGGACCGGTTCTTTCGCCATCGGTATCGCCTCGTCCGGTCATCGACCGTTCCTTTTTGTCGAGAGAAGAAAACACGATTTTTATATTTTTAGTATTGATAACCACCAATAATAATTTATTTCTTCATTATTGAGTCGATTGTTGCCTTCTCCGCGACTGGCCACCCTCACCGAACGTTTAAAAACAACCGTTCTTCAGAGAGGGTCATGAGCGCCAAGTCACGGGGCACGAACGCGGAACGCGACCTCATCCACAGGTTCTGGGCATCCGGCTGGGCGGCGATGCGCGCAGCTGGATCGGGCAGCAGCCAATACCCGAGCCCCGACGTGGTCGCGAGCAACAACGTCCGGAAGCTCGCGCTCGAATGCAAGCTCACCACCGCGACGAGGAAGCACTTCCCCAAAGAGGAGATCGACGAGCTCCGTTACTTCGCCGAGCGGTTCGGCGCCGAGCCCTGGGTCGCGATCAAGTTCTTCCGCAAGGAATGGATGTTCTTCAGCCTCGAGGACTTGCAGGCGACGCCGGCCGGTCACTCCGTCGGCCTGACGGAAGAGCACCGCTCCCTGTCGTTCGAGCAGCTCATCGCGTGAACGCCGCTGCCGCACCGGCACGCACCCCTTTCCACCGGATTCTGCGCAAACGCCCCTCCGATGCGCGCAAACCTGCCGGAAGGCTTAAATCGGAAAACCGGGGAGAAGAGCGATTGCAGAGGGTACGATCGCAGTGACGTCAACAGAGGAGCAGATAGAGCGAGCCTTAGAACGGGTCTTCTTGGAGGACGACACGAGCTCCTACGGATTGACGACGGACTTCCCCGGCGTCGTGGACGCCTTCGGGAAAGCGCTCGCCACCCCGGACGAGGGCTACGCGTTCAAGGCCACGGCCGCCTTCCTCTCCTGGAACGGCTTCGGCGTCCGCGATCTCGAGCGAGCGAAGGAGTTCCTCGTCGCGGCACGCAAGTTCCGTCAGAAAGGGATGTTCCCCCAAGATCACATCCCCTCGCTAACCGGCGCGCTCCTCATCCGCGAGGGGTTCTACCAGTATCTCTCCCCCCCGGAGAAAGCCCGCGCCGTCGCTGACACGCAACACCTGCTGAACGACGAGATGTACCTTCCCGCGATTAACGACACCCTGTCGCGGTTCTCCGATCCCGCCTTCATCTCGGCGACGCTCGCAGGCCTCGACGTCGTCCCGTTCTCCGTCGCGAAACGCTACATGGACGTTTTCGACCGCATCCGCTCGGAGGACGAACTCGTCCAGAACGTCCGCGGCGCGACGAGCATCGCCTGGTGCGCCGAAGCGTCGCGACGGAAGGATGTCGGCCGCCCACTCAACCGCAGGATCGTGCAGGAACTGTTCCCTTCCTTCGTGTACGGGACGACGGACATGGCTGCGGCGATGGTGGCGCGCGACCTCGTCCTCCACGACAATTCGCCGGGAAGCGGCCGCGCATGGGACCGCAGCCTCGAGCAGTCGCTCACCGAGCGCTACGACGCCCCGTTCCACGAGGCGCTCGCCCGGAAGGTCGACTACTGGCTGCCCGTGGTGCTCCAGTCGAACTGAGCCGCGCCTTTTCGGGCAGGAAGACGAACGCATCCTTCTCGTCGAACCAGCCGCACCGGAAACGGGAGAGCGGCACGCCCGTCCGGTGGGCGAGCATTACCGCGTACGCCCACGTCTGGGTGGCCGCGAACTTCTCCTTCCGCGCGCCAGGCTTGTAGTCCCACACCCAGACTGCGCCGTCCTCGACGCGGAGCACGTCGATGTGGCCGGACAACGGGCCGTCCTCCTCGAAAGAACCCATGAGCTCGTGCTCCTCCTCGTCGAGCCACAACGGTACTTCGGTCGCGACGGATTTCGCGTCGTTCTCCAGCATGAACGTCTGCACCTCGGTGTGCGCGCTCCGGCCGCGGCCGTTCTCGAGGCCGAGCCGCGCGAGCGTGCAGACCTCGTGGCCGGCAGCCTCCTTCACCTCAGCGTCAAGACGGAAGCGGAGCGCGCTGCTCCGCGGCCCGACCAGGAACTTCTCGTCGGGGCAGCGCTCCAGCATCGCGCGCAGATACGCATTCAGCGACGGGAAACGACGCTCGCAAAGACTCTCGGCCTTCTCCTCATGCACGCGGTAATGGTACCACCAGCCGTGCGGCAGGGACTTCCTCAGTATCACGGGAGAAAAGGGGGAAGGGAAGGGTTTTTACCTCTTCCGCTTCAGGCAGGCGGCAGACAGTCTGTACGGTCCGGTCCGCGTCCGTTTCTCCAGGTCGTTCAGGACGTCGGAAACCTCGTCCCCTGGTCGACTGGCTGCGACGAGACGGACGACCGTGTCCAGACCGGTCCTCGCGTTGATGCTGATGCCGTCCTCTGGCGTCCAAATGCCTCGTCCCGACACGAGGTGGATGTCGAGGCCGTTCGAATAGACCCTGAGCGCGTGGAAATCCCTCACGTGCGGGTGGAAGTAGACCCATTGCATCCGGGCAGTGTAGTCCTGACAGCGTTCCAGGCCGTCCTGCCACTGGATGAGCGCCGCGGGAGGCCGGAACGTCTTTCCCGGAAGCGCCTGCAGTCCGAAGGTCATCGGCGGCCCGTATTCCTCCACGGAGAGCAACGCGAGGAAGACGCACGCCTCTCGCAAAGCGGTCGGTCGCCACGCGGCCCAATACTGCCCGTCAGCGTCCTTCTTGAAGGATGATAGGTGGACCATCGGCAAGAACATAAGGAAGAAAGAGTGTGGTGAACAGGTTTTACTTCTTCCGCTTCATCTTGGACTCGATATCGTGCTCCTCGCGCTCGATCTTGCCCTCCTCGACGACGACCTTCTCGACGAGCATCTCCATGTGCTTGTCGATCCGCGCGATCCTCCGCTCCATCAGGACGAGGATGCGGAGGCTGTAGACGATCGCGGCGAGCGTGCCGATGATGACTGCCAGGATGACCGTATCGAGCGCCATGGGAAAAACCACCTCTTCTGCATCCCCAACTGCTGGACGCATATTTAAAGCTTTTCACTCGTCGGGTCGCGATGAAAGTCTCACGAATGCACCCCGACGGCTACCGCTCCTGGCGCTGCTCTGGAACCGAGTCTAGTTCAATCGCGGAGAGACTGCAGTGCCGTCTAGGGGGTGCTGCTCGACTTTTTCATCGCGGCCCACT
>JACWAN010000040.1 GCA_014874255.1 Candidatus Woesearchaeota archaeon | reverse complement strand
GCGGCGAGCTCCTTCTTCATCCCTTCCAGATCCGATCTGCCTTTGTGGATCGGTCCTTTGCTGTCGAGCAGGATGATGTCCGTCGGCTTGAGCGTGCCGAGGAGCTTCGCAATCGCGACCCCCGCGGCACCGGCGCCGGAGATGACGATCCGCACGTCCGCGACCTTCTTCCCGACGACCTTCAGGGCGTTCTCCAGCGCGGCCATGACGACGACTGCCGTACCGTGCTGGTCATCGTGCATCACCGGGATGTCGAGCATCGCCTTCAGCCGTTCCTCGACGGCGAAGCACCGCGGCGCGCTGATGTCCTCGAGATTGATGCCGCCGAAGCTCGGCGCCATCGCCGCGACCGCCGCGACGATCTCGTCCGGGTCTTGCGTGGCGAGGACGATGGGGATCGCGTCGATGTCGGCGAACGCCTTGAACAGCGCGGCCTTCCCTTCCATGACGGGCATCGCCGCCTCCGCACCGATGTTGCCCAGCCCGAGGACCGCGCTGCCGTCGCTGATGACGGCGACGACGTTGCCCCTGCTCGTGTATTTGTAGGAGAGCTCCTTGTCCTGCGCGATCCGCCTGCAGGGCTCCGCCACGCCGGGCGTGTACGCCGTGCTGAGATCGTCTCTCGTCGCGAGCGGGACCTTGCTGACGGTGGCGAACTTCCCCTTGTGCTGCTCGTGGAGCGTGAGCGCGAGCTCGTTGTAGTCGGTCATGCCTGGGAGGAAGGTTGTGTGGTTTAAATCGTTTCTGGAGATGTTCGCTTTTCGGCCGTTCTTTTGCGATGGTGCGGAGAAATCGTCCTCAGTCGCTCTTCGAGCTCCTGATCCTCGCGTTCTCCGAAGACGAGTCTCAGTCACTTCGTTCAGTCGCTCGCGCTCCTGACCCGCTCGTCTGGCTCGTGGTTCCCGGGTTCCGCCGCTACAGAGCCGGAACCTCCCTCCGGTCCGGGCAGATCGTCGGGCGTTCAGGATTATGGCTCGCTTGTGCTCGTCATCTTCGCGCCCAGGTCTTGCTCCAAGGCACCATCGCTTTTTTTCCCTTAAATCCGTGGATACGCTGGCGGGCCGTGGTCCGCGCGTGCAGGGGTTCTGAAGAACTCCTTATACCCCGGCCTTTAGGCCGGGGAGGTTCATTCTTGGAATTTTTCCTTCTTGGAATCTGATAGATACCCCTCTTTTTTCAATAAGATTTAAAATACCGTGCGGAAGAACGGCTCGTGATGGCATCCTATGACTTCACTGCGGTCGAGGAATCGACGCTCGCGTTCTGGAAGGAGCGCAGCATCTACGCGAAGGCGAAGGCGAAGAACGCAGGCGGCAAGAAGTACTACTTCCTCGACGGCCCGCCGTACACGAGCGGGAAAGTGCATCTGGGCACGGCGTGGAACAAGACGCTCAAGGACCTCGTCCTCCGGTACAAGCGGATGCGCGGGTTCGACGTCTGGGACCGGGCGGGCTACGATATGCATGGCCTCCCCACCGAGCACGCGACGCAGAAGAAGCTCGGCCTCGGATCCAAGGAGGACATCGAGCGCTACGGCGTCGAGAAATTCATCAAGGAATGCAGCACGCTCTGCGTCGACAACATGCACGCGATGAACGGCACGTTCGTTCGGCTCGGCGTCTGGATGGACTTCGAGCACGCCTACCAGTCCATCAAGGAGGACTTCATCGAGGGCGAATGGTGGCTCGTCAAGCGCGCCCACGAGGAAGGACGCCTCTACGAGGGCCTGAAAACGATGACCTGGTGCCCGAGCTGCGCCACCGCCCTGGCGAAGCACGAGTGCGAATACCAGGAAGTCAAAGAGGAGTCCATCTTCGTCAAGCTCAAGGTGGCGGGCAAGAAGGACACCTTCCTCGTTGTCTGGACCACGACGCCGTGGACGATCCCGTTCAACCTCGCGGTCATGGTCAACCCTGAGCTCGACTACCAGCGCTGCCTCGTCCATCGGAAGGAGGGGGACGAGCGGTGGATTATCAGCACCGCGCTCGCCGGCCCCGTCATCCAGGGAGTGGCAGGCGCGAAATTCGAGGTCGAGGAATCCTTCCCGGGCAGCGCGCTCGAAGGCCTGCGGTACGAGCACCCGTTCGCGAAGCACCTCGACTACGCCGCCATGCGGAAAGAGCACCCGAAGATCCACACCGTCGTGCTCAGCGCGGAGTACGTGGACACGAGCGCCGGTTCCGGATTGGTCCATTGCGCGCCTGGCTGCGGCCCTGAGGATTATGAGATCGGCGTCAAGAACGGCCTGCCGCCGTTCAACACGCTCGACGAGAAAGGCATCTTCGACGCGACGAGCTCCATCTTCAGCGGCAAGGTGGCGAAGAAGGACGACGCGTTCTTCATCGAGCAGCTCAGACGAGAGGGCGCGCTCATCGACACCGTGCCGGTCGAGCACGACTACGCGCACTGCTGGCGGTGCCACTCGCCCGTCGTCTTCCGCGCCACGCGCCAATGGTTCTTCAAGGTGGAGGACCTCAAGGAGCGCATGGTCAAGGAGAACGACAAGATAACCTGGGTGCCGGACGCGGCGTACAACGCCTTCGACTCGTGGCTGCGCAACCTCCGCGACAACAGCATCACGAAACAGCGGTACTGGGGCACGCCGCTCCCCGTCTGGAAGTGCGACGCTTGTGGCCGGTACGAGGTCGTCGGCTCGAAGAAAGAGCTCGAAACGTTCGCGGGCAAGGCGAACATGCCGAAGGACCTCCACAAGCCGTGGATCGACGGCGTGGCCTGGCCGTGCGCCGCGAAGGGCTGCAAGGATGGCCGCACGGACGGCTGCACCGGCACGCTCCGTCGCATCCCGGACATCCTCGACGTCTGGGTGGACGCCGGAACCGTGTCGTGGAACTGCCTCGACTACCCGTACGACAAGAAAAGATTCGACGAGCTCTTCCCCGCCGAGTTCATCCTCGAGGGGAAGGACCAGATCCGCGGCTGGTTCAACCTGCTCCATGTGGCGTCGATGATTGCGTTCGGCAAGCCGTGCTTCCGCAACGTCTACATGCACGGCTTCATCAACGACAGCCAAGGCAGGAAGATGTCGAAGAGCCTCGGCAACTACATCCTGCCGGACGAGGTCGTCGGGAAATACGGGGCGGACACGCTCCGGTATTACGCGATCGGCGCCGCGAACCCCGGTCTCGACATGAACTACAACTTCGAGGAGGTCGAGCTCAAGCACCGGAACCTGCTCGTCTTCTGGAACCTCCACAACCTGCTCCTCGATCTCCGCGGCCAGGGCGTCGCGTTCAAGAAGAAGACGCAGAACCGGCTCGGCGTCGAGGAACGCTACCTGCTCAGCAGGCTCCACTCCACGATTGAGGCGGTGACTGAACGGATGGACTCCTACCGGCTCAACGAGGTGCCTGCGCTCATCGAGTCCCTGCTCCTCGACATGAGCCGCTCCTACATCCAATTGGTGCGGGAGAAGCTCGCAGCCGGCGAGGACGACGAGAAGGAAGCCGTCCTGTATGCGGCCGCGACGACGTACCTCGAGGCATTGAAGCTCCTCGCGCCCGTCGCGCCGTTCTTCGCCGAGCAGGCGTACCAGGACCTCAAGGGACCGTTCGGCCTGGAAGAGGAATCGGTCCACCTCTGCGACTGGCCGGCGAGCGACGCGAAGCTGATCGACGCCGCGCTCGAGCAGGATATCAGCGCTGCCTTCCAGGCGATCGGCGCCATCCTCGCTGCGCGCGACTCCGCCAATCTCGGGGTCCGTTGGCCCGCCGCTGAAGTCGTCATCGAGACGGCGGAGGAGAACGCGGCCGCGCTCGAACGCCTCATGGACCTCGTCAAGCAGCAGGCGAACGTCAAGAACGTGGTGGTCGACCGGTTCCCCGCCGCGGGGTACAGTGTCGAGCCGAACTACCGCGCCATCGGGAAGGAATTCGGTCAGGAAACGGGGAAGGCGATCGCGTTCATCAAGGGGAACGCGGAGAAGCTCGCCGGACTCGTCGCGCAGCGCGGCATCAACGGCGTCATCGAGCTGGACGGCTACTCGTTCCGCGGCGAGCACCTCACCGTGGAGCGCGTCTCCCCGAAAGGGTGGGCGATGGGCCAGTTCCCGCAGGGTACGATCTTCCTCCGTACCGAGCTGACGCCCGCGCTCGAGGCTGAGGGGTTCAGCCGCGAGATCGTCCGGCGGGTGCAGCAGCTCCGCAAGGACGCCGGCCTCAACAAGGGGGATGTGATCGAGCTCTCCATCCGCTCGCCGGAACTCGCGAGCGTCCTCGCCACGCATGGCAAGGAGATCGCCGAGCGGACCGGGGCGAAACGCCTCGTCGACGTCAAGGGCGACGGTGCCGGAGGCGCGAGCGGTTCGGGCGGTGCCACCGCGATGACGCACACCGCCGAGACGAAGATCAAGGGCAAGGCCGTCGCGCTCGCGCTCCGGAAGCTCTGAGGATTGGTTGCATCCTCCCTTCTCATTTCTCCAGGTTATTTTCTTCACACATATTTATTCTAACCTTCTTTTCCTGCTCTTTGCTCGGATTCTCCTCTTCTTTTCTAAAAGATACGGTCATTTCCGAAAATTATATAAACGTCGTTCTTCCAACGACGCGGAGGGATTGGGGGTATAGCGTGGGACAGAAGATCAGCGTCGATACGCCGCTCGCGGAGATCACGCTCCGGAAATACGAGCGGCCGGCTCCCGGCATCACGAAACGCGAGCTTGTCCGCAAGCTCTGCCTCAGCCTCGGGCTCCTGCAGCCGGGCGATTCCCGCGACGTCGTCGTCGACGTCCTCCTGGTGATCCTCGAGGCGGACGAAGAGTTGACCTCTACCGACGTCGAGAAGCGTGTCATCCAGAAGCGGAAGGAGCAGAAGCTCGAGCTCCTCGGCATCGCGCCGAGCAACATCCGCCGGCAGCTGCTGCGGCTGCGCGACCTCTTCATCGTGGAGAAGGTGAAGAACAACTATCGGGTGCGGGAGAACGCCGCCCTCGTCACGATCTTCAACGAGTCCGTGGAGAAGTACTACCTCGACAGCATCGTCAACCGCGTCAAGGAGTACGCCGCCATCGTCGACGCCGCCTTCAAGAAGAAGTGATGTTCGTCTTCCGTCAGTGTTCTTCGTTCCTTCTTTCTCTTTTCTTCGTTTTTCCGTTTTTCCATCTTTCTTTTCTCTTCTTTTTTTTTCTTTTCCTTTTTTTTCTTTTTCCCTTTTTTCCTCTTTTTTTTCCTTTTTTTTCTTTTTTTTT
>JACWAN010000039.1 GCA_014874255.1 Candidatus Woesearchaeota archaeon | reverse complement strand
GGTTGACGGGTTCTCGGGGTCGGATTCAATCGTTCAGACGACCACCTGAGTCCGAAGCTTTTCCGGATTCTTCGGAGATTTTTCTCGTCGGAGCCACTGGACAACTGTGCGGAAGGAATAAGAATCGCCGTTCTTCTCTTTGAGATATGGACCTCGTGTATTCGATGGTGCGGGAGCTGCGCCGCAGGCATTACAGCGAACGGACTGTGAAGACCTACTCCTGGTGCGTCGCGCGCTTCTTGCACCGCATCCGGAAGGAACCGCGGAGCGTCACGAAACATGACATCAAAGAATACTTGACGATCCTCGCGGAACGCGGCGTTTCGGCGAGCACGCTCAACGTCCATTTGCAAGCGTTGAAGTTCGCCTTCGACAACCTTCTCGGCAAGCGGCTCTACATCCGTCTTCCGTGCTCCAAGACCGGCGAACGTCTCCCGGAAGTCTTGACGCAGGACGAGGTCGTCCGGCTCTTCGCAGCGATCAGGAACGAGCGGCAGCGTCTCATGGTCTCGCTCCTCTACGCGGCCGGCTTGCGCGTCTCCGAGCTCGTGCAGCTCCGCGTCCGCGATCTCGACATCGAGAACAGGGTTGGTTGGGTCCGCCACGGCAAAGGCGACAAAGATCGACCATTCATCATCGCGGAACGACTGATTGAGGATCTCCAGCGTCTCGTTGCCGCCAAGACGCTTGATTCCTGGCTCTTTCCTGGCTGGAACGGCAACCATTACAGTGCGAGGAGCATCGCTGCAGTCCTCGAACGTGCATCGCATGACGCCGGCATCTGGAAGAACGTCCATCCGCATACGATGCGCCACAGTTTCGCCACGCACCTCTTGGAGAACGGCGCTGGAGTCGCCGAGTTGCAGGGCTTGCTTGGTCACGCGAGCGCGGAGACGACGATGGTCTACGTTCACCTCACCCAGCCGAAGCTCCTCGCGTCGACCAGCCCGCTGGATGCCTTAGACGTTCCTCAGAGTTCCTTCCCCATGTACGGCCCTTCGCGCGCGTACCCGAGCTTCTCGTAGTAGTTGCGGACGCCGACGCCGCTGATGACGAGGAGCTTCCGCTTCCCGTTCTCGCGCGCGATCCGCTCCGCGACGTGCAGCAATTGGGAGCCGTAGCCGCGGTGCTGCGCGCTCCCCTCGATGCCCGTCACGCCGAGCCCGGTCGCCTTGCCGTAGACGTGGAGCTCGCGGACGATGGCGGTCCGTAAATCGAATTCCTGTCGTAGTTGTCGTCCCGGCAATCGTAGACGGCAGAAGCCGATGATGGCGTCCTGCGTCGGGTCGTCGATGCTGATGAAGTACTCCTCGCCGCCGGCAGCTTCGTACGCGACGACGTTCAGCACCGCCTTCCTGATCTCGCGTCCGCGGATCTCCCGGCAGCGGATGCACTTGCAGACGATCCCTTTCTCCGCGGCTTTCGCGTCGACGAGCTGCCGCAGGTTCGTGCGGTCGACGCCGGCAGCGGTCACCTTGGTCGGGATGTCACGCTGCACGCGCATGATCCTGCACCACTGCGGCACCATGCGTTCCATCTCCGCGACCAGGTCGGCCGCCTCCTCGGTGGAGATTGGCGTGAACGTCCCTTCCTCGTATTCCTTGAAGAGCGGCGTCCCGCGCATCACCATGCACGGGTAGATCTTGAGCATGTCCGGCCGGAACGAGGGGTCGTCGAACAATCGCTTCATCGCGGCGAGGTCGCGCTCCCGCGTCATCCCCGGGAGGCCGAGCATCACGTGGAAGACGAGCTTGAAACCGAGGTCGCGCAGCTCCCCTGCCGAGTCAATCGAGTCCTGCACCGTGTGGTCGCGGTGCACCTTCTTGAGGACGTCGTCGAATGTCGTCTGCACCCCCAATTCGACGCGTGTGCACCCGAGCGCGAGCATCCGGTCGCCGTGCGCCAGCCGTCCATGGGTCGGCCTCGTCTCGATGGTGAGCCCGACGCAGCGGATCTTCGCGGACTCGTTCTTCGCCTGCGCTTCTTCGAGACTGAGCGTCCGTCCTTGTTTCAGCCCCAATACCTTTCTTTGTACCGATTCCACCCGTTCTTTGTCGTCTATCCTTCCCGGCAGCGAGAAGAACTCCTTGAACCGCTCGATGAGGATGTTTCCCTCGTCGTCGTAGAACTCTGCGGAGAAGTCGTCCAGCGCCTGGAACGCGTCCCGGACGAACGACTCCTGATAATCGGCGGCTTCGTGCGGGAACGTGCCGCCCATCAGGATCAGCTCGACCTTCTCCGGGTCGTGGCCGCCCGCGACGTACTGCTCGAGCCGGCTGAACACCTGGAGGTACGCGTCGAACCCGGCGCGGACGCCGCGCATCGTCGCGGGCTCGTGGCCGGTATAGCTTTGCGGCACGTCGCCGAAGACGCTGCCCAGTCCCCCCGGACAATAGGTGCACCGTCCGTGAGGGCAACGGCCGGGCCTGGTCATGATCGCGACGACGCTGACGCCGCTGCCCGAGCGCACGGGCTTGGCGAGGAGGTACGGCTTCGCGAACGCGAGCTGCTCGCCGTCGAGATGCGTCAGGATGGCGATGTCGCTCGGGATCCCTTCGACGTGGTGCGCGACCGCCAACCGCTTCTTCTCGCGCGCGATGACGTCCTTGGTGAGGTGCTCTTCGTTCGCGCGGAGGAACGCCATGAACTCCGCGATGAAGCCGTCGGGGAGCCGCTGCGCCGATCTCTCCTCTCCTGACTGCTCTTCCGCCTGCTGCTTCTCTTTCGCCTGCTGCTTCTCTTCCGCGAACGCTTCGTCCGCCATCCTTCCGGCCATCCTTCCGCGGAGCCGTCGCCCGTATTAAAGGGTTGCGCTGGATGACCTCCGCATCATCGCCGCGCCCTGCTCGCTCTCCCCTCATCTTTCCCGATAGTGCGGGTCCTCCCCGTAAGGGGCAACCCCCACCGCACCCGCTTCTTTCTCGGCAGCGACGCTCACCCTTAAGGGCGGCGGCGATGATGCTCCTCGTGAAGGCAACGATGGCGCCCGTGTTCTCCGGCTTCGCATCTCTCCTCTCTTTTCATCCACGGAAAAGTTTTAAAAAGGGCGTGGGGCATTCACCGCTCTCATACATCCCTGAGGTGCAGTAATGGCCAAGAAGTACAGGATCATCTTCGACCGCGACACGTGCATCGGCGCGCTCGCCTGCAACGCGGTCGCTCCCGAGGTCTGGACGCTCGCCGACGACGGCAAGGTCGACCTCAAGGGCGGCACCAAACGCGCGGACGGCAAATGGGAGCTCATCGTCGAGGAGAAGGACCTGGCGATCAACAAGGAGGCGGCGGAGAGTTGCCCCGTCTACGCCATCGTCGTCGAGGAGATCGTCGAAGAGCAGAAGGAATAGGCTTTTCCTTCCCTCTTCTCTTTCTTCATCCTCTTCCCGTCTTCTCCAAAACCCAAATTTTTATAATGGGCCGCGGCCAAGACTGACGCATGGACATCGTCCCCTTCCTCATCGGCCTCTGCTTCCTCATGGCGGCATCGTGGTCCGATCTCCGCACACGGGAAGTGCCCGACCTCCTCAGCTACGGCCTCATCGTCTTCGCCGCCGCGTACGGCCTCGCCGAAACAATCATCCTCTGGAACTGGCAGCCGTTCCTCGCCATGGCCGCTGGGGAGCTCGCCATGCTCCTCCTCGGCCTCCTCATGTTCTACGGGGGGCAGTGGGGCGGCGCGGACTCGAAGCTCCTCATCGGGCTGGGCGGCCTCTACGGCCTCTGGCTCGGTCGATACGCGCTTCTCCTCTACCTCGTCGTCGCCCTCTTCGCCGGCGCGGCGTACGGCATCCTCTACACAGCAGGCCTCGCCCTCCGCCACCGCGCAGCATTCCTCCGCAAGTTCCGGACGCTGCTCCGCGAGCCGAAAGTGCATCTCACGCGGAAGCTGGTGATCGGCGCCGGGTTCCTGCTGCTGCTCCTCGCCTTCCTCCTCGCGCAGTTCCGGCTGCTCCTCTTCGTCGTCGCGATCGTCGCCTACTGCGCGTTCTACCTCTGGCTCGGCGTCCGCACCGTCGAGGACGCGATCCTCATCAAGGAGTACCCCGTCGCGAAGCTCCGGGAAGGCGACTGGATCAAGCAGGACGTCGTCGTCAAGGGCGAACGCGTCTGCGGCCCCAAGGACCTCGGCATCTCGGTCGAGCAGATCGCCCTGCTCAAGAAGCTCAAGGTGAAGAAGGTCCTCGTCAAGGAAGGCATCCCCTTCGTGCCGTCCTTCCTCCTCGGCTACCTCCTCCTGCTCCTCGTCCAGCCGTTCGTCGCGGCGGTGTTCTCGTCGCTGCTCTAGGAGAACTCCTAAGAACCAATCTGGTAGACGTGCGGCGGAGGACCCATTCTCCCTCCGGTCCGTGGTTCAGACGGGCGCTCACGATAATGGCGTCCAACGCCCTGTTCGCGCCCGGATTTTGCTCCAAGGCGGCATATCTGCCTGCTGAGTCCGGCTCTAAGAATCTTACGGTATCCGTATCAGCTGCTTGATGAGGTAGTTCTCCCGCTCCTCCGCGTCCTTGAGCGGGTCGCCGTCCCCGTCCTTCGGCTTCCCGTCGTCCGGCCCTTTCGCCCGCGGCCTCTCCTCCGACGGCTTCCCTGGAGCCTCCTTCGCTTCGTCCTTCGACGGAGCGGGTTTCGGCCCTCCTTCCTCCTTCTCCGACGGTTTCTGCCTCTTCCCGATGAGGAACGTCTTATCCCTGATCCGCTCCTGGGCGTCCTTCATCGCCGCCTCGTCGAGCTTCTGCGGCTGCCACGCGAAGGAGAGGCCGTCATCCGAGGAGCGCGCGAGGACGTGCGCCGTCACTTGTCGTCCTTCTTCGACGATGATGTTCGTCCCCTCGGCATGGATGCCCTGGAAGAGGATCGCCGCGGCATAGCTCGCCACGAGGAAGAGGTGGCCGCTCTCCTCCGCGGAGAGGTCGCTGAGCCGCTTCGCCTCCCTGAGGGGGCGGACGAGGACGTGTCCTTTGACGGCCGGCTCTGGGGCGAGGAGCGCCTCGACGAGCCGGTCCTGGTAGAGCGTGTCGGGGTAGAGCTTGTCGGCTATCGTGCTCACCGGAACAGCCTCCCGACCTTGTCGAGGTTGGGCTTCGGCTCGCGCACTTCCTCGAACGCCTCTTCCTCCTCCTCGCGCGTCGGTCCGGGAAGGGAGCGGACGTCGCCGTTCGTGCTCGCCTTTTTCTCGGGCTCGACCGTCACCCGGACGCCTTCCTTCGTTTTCGCGTGCTCCTGGTACGCCTGGATGATCGCGTTGACGTTGCTCCCCTCGAAGAAGATCCTGAGGCGCTCGTTCTCCGGGATGAGCCGCTTCAGCTTGTCGGGGTCGTAGAGGACGTACTCCCTGAGCCGTTCCTTCCCGTCGATGAAGGCGAAGAGCTCCCGCAGCGTCATCTCGCGCGCCGGCCGCAGGCCGTCGCCGGAAGAAGGTGCGGGAGAGGCCGTCGGCATTCCCGGAGGAGCGGTCGCCGCTCCTGCCGCCTGCATCGTTTCCGGGTGCTGGGCGAAGTACGCCTTCCTGATCTGTCGGCCCAGCACCTCGAGGTCGAGGCCGCCGAAGACTGCTTTGAACTGCGGATTCTGCTCGACGATCGTCTTGAGCTTCGCCGGATTGTTGATGAGGAGAGCCTTCAGTTCAGGGTTTTGTTCGATGGCGAGGGAGAGCTGGTCGATGTCAACGGGGTACTGGCCCTGCGCGGGCGACGGTTGTGCCCTGGACGAAGGAGCAGGTATAGGCGCGGGTAAAGGGGCAGGTGTAGGGACCGCTTCTTCAGGGGGCGCTTCTTCGGGCGCTTCCTCTCTCCCCGGTATCGGTTCCGTTTCGAGCAGCTCGCTCCTGCCGCGTTGGCCGAGGTGCTGCCGCATCACCGGCAAGAGGTTCGCCTTGATGAGCGGGCCGACCTCGCCCTGGTCGACGTTCCTTTTCGGGACGTCGAGGACCGACAGGGAGTCGCCTTTCTCGCGGGGGATGAGGTGGAAGAGGAAGTGCGGGCTCTGCTGTCCCGCCACGGCGCCGTTCGCGATGAAGGTCGTGCACGATTGACTGAGCGATCCTTCCCGGACGGCGCCGCTCAACGCTGCCGTCGCGCCGAAGAGGTGGTCGAACTCGTCCGGCGGGATGAGCGGCATGATCGGGTAATGCTCCTTCGTCAGGACGAGCGTATGTCCCTTGGTCGCAGGGTTGATGTCGAGGATCGCGATGATGCGCTCGTCCTCGTAGACCTTCTTGCTCGGGATCTCGCCCGCGACGATCCTGCAGAAGATGCAGTTCGCCTTCTGCTGCTTCAACAGCTCCTCCTGGCTCTGCCCGTCGGCCATGCCCCTTGCACAGGAACAGGCGCTTTAAAAATATTTGTGCCCGCAGAGAACATCCTCCCGAGCATCTTCCTTACGGCCATCGTCCTCTCAGTAGGCATCATCGTTGCCTTGGCACAATACCCGACGACGAGGATGGTTTGTGACTTGTTCGCGAACCTCCGAACGCGAGTGAGGATGCGGCCGGCTCTTAGGCGAATCACGTTCGTGGTCCTCATCGGCTGCTCGGCAATCGCTTCTCCTCTCGAAAGCGCTCCTCCCCGTAGGGGGCATGGTCACTCCATTCCCAGGTTCCTCGGAGGCCTCGGAACCATCCCCCACGTCGCGCTCTACCCCCTTCCTTGCTTGCCTCGCCCTCTGGCCGGTGACGACTCCATTTGCCTAAGAGCCGATGCGGCCGTAGCCGCATGATTCCGAGTCGTCGACGATTGCTCGGACCGGAGGGAGAATAGTCAGGCCGCAACGATGATGTCGCGGTGTACTATCCGCAGTTTCATCAGACAAACGTTTTTATACCTCCTGTCCGTCGTCGCGGAGATGAGCCCTTCTACCGCTGTCCGGAAGCAGCCGCCGCGGTTCTCCGCCGCGATCTTCGACCTCGACGGCACCGTCACGGACAGCGCGCCCCTCCACCTCCAGACCTTCAACCAGCTCCTCAAGGAGTACGGCATCACGATCAGGAAGGAGACCTGGTTCTCCCTGTACGAAGGCACCGGCAGCAAGCACATCTTCGAGGACGCGCTGCTGAAGCACGGACTGCTCGGAAAAGTGGACGTCGAACTCCTGCGGAAACGGCGCCGCGCCCTCTTCAAGGAGGTCGCGCTCACGCAGCTCCTCCCGGTCAGGGGGTTCGGCCGGTTCTACGACATCCTCCGCGAACTGCAGATACCGTCCATCATCGCGACGAACGGCGAGCCCGAGAACGTCCGCCTCTCCCTCCGGATCCTGAAACTGGACGAGGAGCAGGTCATCACCGCTTCCGACGTGGGGAATAAGGTGAAGCCCGATCCTTCAGTCTACCTCGCCGCGTGCAAGCGTCTCGGCCTCCCGCCAGCGAGGTGCGTCGTCTTCGAGGACAGCGTCTCCGGCGTCACCGCGGCGAAACGCGCCGGCTGCTACTGCGCCTGCGTCCTCACCACGACGCCGCGCGAGAAGCTCGAACGGGCGGGCGCGGACCTCGTCGTCGAAGATTTCACGAGACTGACGCCCTCGATGTTCTTCGAGCGGAAAGGGCGGCTGTGAGAGTCAATTGACTCTGCGCCGCATCATATCTGCGAAGGTCGCAAAACCTACCGGCAGTTCCTGGACGCCGTAAAGATCCTTGATCGCCGCCTGTACCGTATCCAGAAGCTCTAGGTGTGAGGGATTGAATGCCACTTCTCTCAAGATTCTCTTTCGCTTGAAATTTCCATTGACATTCACATACTGCTCTCCCTTGACGAAGAAACCGAAGTGATTGAAGCTCAAGTAGCTGAGAAGGGTCAACGAGCCGCCCCCTCCTCTCATGATGTTCTCCTGCACGTTCAGCCTCGTGACCTCGTTCGAGGCTGACTGCCCGAAAATCCTCCTTTCGATATCAGGATCGAGCAGCGACGTCGCATGGCCTTTCGTCAGACGACCGGGAAGCCGTTGCGTGAAGGTTACATAGGCGACACGCCCATTAAGGGCGGGGTCGTATGTGACGTCGATGCGGCGGTCGCCGCGGTAGTCGCTGTTTCCCATCTCGCGCGGAGTCCGCCCCGGATTTAAATACATTTCGCATCACTTTTCCCTTGGCTGTGTCGGCATCTCCGTCGCCGCGGAGATTCTGTTCTCAGTCGCTCTTCGAGCTCCTGATCCTCCGCTTCTTCGAATCGGCGTCTCCCATCCGGTCCGGGCTGATCGTCGGACGTTCGGGTTTATGGCGCTGCGGCGCCATCCTCACGTCCGGGTCTTGTTCCAAGGCGGCGACGATGCCGAGGAGCTCTTCCGCTTCGCTTTGCTCCACGAAAGCTTTTTAAAGAGCTCCCTGTTCCAGGACGATACCTGTGATTGATGAAGCCCCGGCCGCCGAGGCGGGGGCCGAATGAGGGAACGTCTTCTGATCGTTCCGTCACCGGAAAAACCAAACGGAAAAAAGGCCGAAAAGGCACATAGAAAAGGCGCATATCGATAGGAGGAATGAGCACCATGAGCGATGAAGCAGTGTTCGAGATCGTCGAGGTCGCGAAGAAGACCGGCAAGCTGAAGAAGGGCAGCAACGAGGTCACCAAGGCGCTGGAGAAGGGCCAGGCGAAATTCATCGTCGTGGCGAAGGACACCCAGCCCAAGGAGATTGTGATGCACCTCCCGCTCCTCGCGAAGGAGAAGGGCGTCCGGTACGCGGAAGTCGAGAAGAAGGACGAGTTGGGAGCCGCGGCGGGATTGCCGCTCGGCACCGCCGCCATCGCGGTCACCGACCTCGGAGAGGCCGCAGAGATGCTCAAGCAGCTCGGGGAGTAGGTGATCTCCGATGGCTGACGAGATCAAGGGCGGTGTCCAGTTCACCGACGCGGTCCCCGCGAGCATCGAGGAGATCGTCGGACGGACCGGCACCCGTGGCGAAGCCATCCAGGTCCGCGTCAAGGTCCTGGACGGCAGGGACAAGAACAAGATCATCCGGCGCAACGTCCGCGGCCCCGTGCAGCTGGGCGACATCCTGATGCTGCGCGAGACGGAGATCGAGGCCCGGCCGCTCAACAAGTCCGGCCGCGGCGGCAACTGAGGCGAATGACCATGGTACAATGCACCTTTTGCGGGACGGAGATCCCGAAGGGGACCGGGACGATGTACGTCAAGAAGGACGCAAAGGTCCTCTGGTTCTGCAGCTCCAAGTGCGAGAAGAACCTGCTCCACCTGGGACGCAAGCCGCGCAACAAGACCTGGACGGCCGAGGCGCACGCCGCGAAGGCGGCCGCCATCACCGCGGCTTCCAAGGGCGAGAAGCCCGTGAAGGAGCCGAAACGCAGCAAGGCGGAGAAGAAGCCGAAGGCCGCGAAGGTCGCGGACGAGGAGGAGTGAAGATGATCCAGCGGACACTCGTGCTCCTCAAGCCGGACGCGGTCCAACGCGGCCACATGGGCGAGATTATCAGCAGGTTCGAGAAGGTCGGCCTCAAGATGGTCGCTATGAAGCTGGTCTGGGCGGACAAGGAGTTCGCCAAGCGGCACTACGCCGAGCACGTCGGGAAGAAGTTCTACCCCGGCCTCGAGGCGCTCATCACCCTCGGACCGGTGCTCGCGATGGCGGTCGAGGGCATCGACGCGATCGAGACGGTGCGGAAGCTCGTCGGCCCCACTGAGCCGAAATCAGCCCCTCCCGGCACGATCCGCGGCGATTTCGCGCACGTGAGCTACGGCTACGCCGACGCGAAGGGGATCAGCATCAAGAACCTGATCCACGCGAGCGCGAACGAGGCGGATGCGAAGAAGGAGCTCGCGCTCTGGTTCAACGACAAAGAGATGCACTCGTACAAGACGGTGCACGACGTCCACGTCCTCGAGTAGGGCGCGGCGGCATTTCAAGGTGATAGTATGGCGAAGATGGTTGACCGCGTCAAGGGAGTCATGAGCAGCCCGACGCATATCAGGAACATCGCGATCTGCGCGCACATCGACCACGGCAAGACGACGTTCAGCGACAACCTCCTGGCCGGCGCGGGGATGATGAGCGAGGACCTCGCCGGCAAGGCGTGCGTCCTCGACTTCCACGAGGACGAGGCGGCGCGCGGCATCACGATCGACTCCGCCGCGGTCTCGATGGTCCACGTCGTCGACGGCGAGGACTTCCTCATCAACCTCATCGACACGCCGGGCCACGTGGACTTCGGCGGCGACGTCACCAGGGCGATGCGCGCCGTGGACGGCGCGGTCGTGCTCTGCTGCGCGGTCGAGGGGATGATGCCGCAGACCGAGACGGTGCTGCGCCAGGCGCTGAAAGAACGCGTGAAACCGATCCTCTTCATCAACAAGGTGGACCGGCTCATCAAAGAACTGAAATTGACGCCGGAGGCGATGCAGCAGCGGTTCATCGGCATCATCACCGAGGTGAACGAGAAGATCCGTGGCATCGCCGAGGAGCAGTACGCGGACAAGTTCGTCGTGAACGTCGCGGATGGCAGCGTCTGCTTCGGCAGTGCGTTCCACAACTGGGCGCTCAGCGTGCCGTACATGCAGAAGAAGAACATCAGCTTCAAGGACATCATCGACGCGTACGAGACCGAGACGTGGAAGGACCTCAAGAAGAAGGCGCCCCTCCACGAGGTCGTGCTGAACGCGGTGATCAAGCACCACCCGAACCCGCAGCAGTCCGCGAAGTACCGGATCCCGAAGATCTGGCACGGCGACCTCGAGAGCCCCATGGGCCAGACCCTCATCAACTGCGACCCGAAGGGCGAACTGGCGTTCGTCGTCACGAAAGTGGTCGTCGACCCGCAGGCGGGCGAGATCGCCGCCGGCAGATTGTTCGGCGGCACGATGAAGAAGGGCCTGGAAGCCTACCTGAACCGCGCCAAGAAGAACGTGCGGACGCAGCAGGTCTACATCTACAACGGCGCGAAGAAGGAGATCGTGGAGGAGGTCCCCGCGGGTAACATCATCGGCCTCGGCGGCCTCAAGGACGCCTACCCGGGGGAGACGGTCACAATCGGCGAGCAAGAACCCTTTGAGCAGATCAGCCACCTCTTCGACCCGGTCATCACCAAGGCGATCGAGGCGAAGAAGCCCTCGGACCTGCCGAAGCTGATCGACGTCCTCATCCAGGTCGGCAAGGAGGACCCGTCCATCAAGGTCGAGATCAACAACGAGACCGGCGAGCACCTGATCAGCGGCATGGGCGAGCTCCACCTCGAGATCATCGAGAACCGGATCATCAAGGAGAAGGGCGTCGAAGTGACGACCACGCCTCCGGTCGTCGTGTATCGCGAGACCGTGACGCGCAAGTCGCCCGAGCCCCAGGAAGGGAAGTCGCCGAACAAGCACAACCGGCTCTACTTCACCGTCGAGCCGATGTCCGCGGAGATGAAGCTGGCGATGAAGGACAAGAAGATCCCGATGATGCGCGTCAAGAAGAAGGACGAGAACCTCTGGGCCGCGCTCTCGGAAGCGGGCATGGACACGAAGGACACGCGCAACGTGAAGAACATCTTCAACAACAACATCCTCGTCGACAATACGCGCGGCATCGTCCAGATCAACGAGATCATCGAGCTGGTCAACGACATGTTCGAGAACGTGATGCAGAGCGGTCCTATCGTGAACGAGCCCGTGACGGGCGTCGTCGTCCGGCTGATCGATGCGAAGCTCCACGAGGACGCGATCCACCGCGGCCCGGCGCAGATGTACCCCGCCGTGCGTGAGGGTATCCGCGCCGCGTTCGCGGTCGCCGGCCCCGTGCTCTACGAGCCGGTCCAGACCCTGCGGTTCGAGGCGCCGATGGAATATATGGGCGAGATCTCCAAGCTGATTAGCAACAAGCGCGGCCAGCTCCTTGACATGCAGCAGGAAGGCGCTTCGGTCACCGTTATCGGCAGGATGCCGGTGGCGGAGATGTTCGGCATGAGTGGCGATCTCCGCTCCGCGACCGGCGGCCGCGGTTCGAGTTTCGTCGTGGACCAGAACTTCGAGCTGCTCCCGCACGAGCTCCAGCCGAAGATCACCAAGCAGATCCGCGAGCGCAAGGGCCTCAAACAGGAGTAGGGAGACCGAAACCTTTTCCTTCACTCTTTTTTATCCACTTTTCATTCGCCCTTTTCCTCTTTTCACCCATCTTCCCGTTTCAATCATTTTCCTTCAGGTTCATCTTTCCTTCGGTTCATCGTCGCGTGCATCGCCACCTTGGCACAAGATTCGGCGGCGAGCACGGCCCGCAGGCCGTAATCGCGAGCCGCCGTCTGGTTCTCGGACCGGATGGGAGAATGGCTAGGCCGTGGCGATGTCGGAACGGTTTTCATTTTCATGCACAACTATGTTGACAACGGAGGGATGCCTATGGGAGAAGACGGATGCTGCGGCGGCAATTGCTGCGGAGAGGCTGAGAACGAGGATGGGCTCACTGTCGAGGAGCTCGCCGAGAGCAACTACCTCACCGTCACCGCGCTCACCGAGCTGCTCGTCCGCAAGGGCGTCATCACGCAGGAGGAGCTCGAGAAGGTGATCGACGAGCTGGCAGAGGACACGTCTGACGATGACGCGGAGAGCGGTGCCGAACCCCCCTTAAAAAACTAATTTATTACTTTTTAATGGTAATAATCAATAAAATTTATAAATAACCCTTTTCTTTATCTCTTGATGGGCTATAATCAGCGAACCGGCGATTTGCTGCGGCCGCCCGAGGCGGAGCGAGTCTACCCCATCAGCATAGCGTGCATACTGCCCCATAGCCTCTCCCTCTGCCGTCCGACTATCGAAGAGATCCAGGAACGCTACCGGCGCGGGGAACCCGTCCATCCGCCCATTCTCGCACTCTTCGAAGGCGTGTTCTACTCCCGTCAGGGAGACCATCGCATCTTCGCGAAATATCGTAACGCGAGTTCCATGATCGATGCGGAGATCTTCGACTGGAACTCTTCCAAGGACAGGGCCACCCTTCTGGAATTGCAACGGAAGAAGCGCATCGACGAATACGCGGCGAAACTCGCCCCTTTGAAAGCTATGGGAATAGGCACTCTTTCAAAGGAAGAGATTGAAGACTCTGTCCCGTCTTTCGACCACAAGTCCTTCGCGGAGGAGATGCGGATCCTTCCTCGGTTCCTCGCATTTCACAGCATCAAGGGCTTTGTCGACCTGGAACTCCGCCTGAGAGAGACGAAGGCCGAGGTCGATGAGGAGTATTATCGCCTGAAGTCACAATATGACCATAAGGATGTATAGAATCAGAAGAAATTGAGGAAAACAGTTTATCGCTTCTTGTTCCCGAAGTAGAACATCTTCTCGATGTTCACGTCCGCGGGGGCGACGCCGTTCCTGTCGATGGGCTTGCTCTGGGGGCGCTGTTCCTGCGGTGCTTCGGAGCGTTCGTCGTTGCGCGGCTGCCATCCTTGCGGCGGTTCCGGCGCGCGGGAACGCTGTTCCTCGTACTCCTGCCGGGGGGGAGCCTGCTGTTGCCACTGCTGTGGCTGCGGCGCGGGCTCGGAGCGCTGCTGCTTCTTGAGCGCGGCCACTTCGTCCCGGACGTCCGCCACCTCTTGGTGGAGCTTGCCGATCTCCACGAGCAGCTTCTTCGAGTTCATCTCGAGGAGGAGCTCGATCTTCTGCGTCAGCAGATCATCTTGTTGCAGCATGGTAATCAGCTCCCGGGCCTAGTTCGATTCCGGGAAGTTCTCCTTGAGGAACGTCACCATCATCTCGTTGCCGGCCGCGCCGTAACTCTGGAGCGCGAGCTTGAGATGCTCGCCCTGGACGCAGATGTCGCCCAGCGCGTTGAGCTTCTCCGCAGCGCCGGCCGTGCTGTACGCGGTGAGCGCGTTGGCGAACTCGCGGTCCTTGATGCACGCGTCCCCGACGAGGGAGAGCTTCTCCTTCGTCCCGAGGTTCTTGTAGATCTCAGTCGCGATCTCGTACTTCCCCTTGGCGAGACACTCGTCGCCCACGCGCTCGAGCGAGGCGGTGTCCTCGACGAGCTGGAAGGCGAGCATCGCTTCCTTGAGGTGGAAGTTCTCGAGGCACTTCTTGCCGAGGGAGAGGAGGTGTTCCTCGTCGCTGGCGAGCTTGTAGCAGTTGATCGCCTCGCCGAGCTGGCCGACGAGCTCGTAGTGCTCGCCGATCTCCGCGAGCTTCGTCCGGTTGGACGCGAGGACGAAGGAGTTGATCGCCTCCTTCACCTGGCCCTTGCGGAAGTACTCGTCGCCGACGTAGTTGAGGAGCTTGCTCTTCAGCTCGCCGGAGAGCATCGCGAGGTTCATGTTCTCGACGCCCTTCTGCATCAGTACCGGGACGAGCCGCCTGATCGTGTCGCTGTCGCGCTCATCCTGCTTGTTGAAGACTTCCTTGTTGCTCTCGGCGATCTGATTCACCATCTTCTGGATGACGATTTCGTTTCCCATGGTCAACACCTTGTCCCTTTCTTCTGCCTGTGCGATGCTCAGAAAATCTCGATACCGAGGTCGTCGCTCAGCTGCTGGCGCTGCTTCTTGCTCTGGCCCTTCGCGTCCTTGCCGAGGACCCAGGGGGACTGGACGCCGGTGACGATTGTCATCACCATGATCTTCCCCTTCATGTGCTCCTCGACGCGCGCGCCCCAGATGACGTTCGCGTCCTCGTCCATCTCCTCGGTGACGAGCTCACCCGCGTGCGCCACTTCATCGAGGGTCATGTCCGGGCCGCCGGTCACGTGGATGATCGCGCCGGTCGCGCCGGCGTACGTAATCTCGAGGAGCGGGTTGGCGAGCGCGCCCTTGACCGCTTCCTCGACACGGTTGTTCGTGTCGCTCGTGCCGACGCCGATGGCCGCGACGCCGCCGTCAGTCATGACGGCCTTGACGTCCGCGTAGTCGAGGTTGACGAGCGAGGGCACGGCGATGATCTCGACGATGCCCTTGATCATGGTGGAGACGAGCTCGTTCGCGACGGCGAAGGCCTGCTCGACGGGCAAGTTCCCCGCGATCTGCACCAGGCGGTTGTTGTCCACGACGATGACCGTGTCGCTGACCTTGCGCAGCGCGCGCAGGCCCTCTTCCGCCTTGTCGATCCTGGCGCGTTCGATCTTGAACGGCATCGTGACCGTGCCGATGACGATCGCTCCTTGCTCCTTCGCGACCTGCGCGACGACCGGCGCGCTTCCGGTGCCGGTTCCGCCGCCCATGCCTGCGCAGACGAAGCACATGTCCGTGTTCGCCAGGCTCTCCTTGATCTGCTGGATGGACTCTTTGGCCGCCTCCGTGCCCTTGCTCGGGAAGCCGCCGCAGCCGAGGCCGCGCGTGATGTTCTTGCCGATGAGGAATTTCTTGTCCGCTTCCATGGTGTCGAGGTGCTGCTTGTCCGTGTTGCACGCGATGACTTCCGCGCCCTTGACTCCCTTCCGGTAGAGCCAGTTCGTCATGTTGCAGCCGGCGCCGCCGCAGCCGATGACCTTGATGTTTGCCTGTCCCACTTCGATTTCAGCGTTCTGGTTGTAGCCCATCGTGTTCACCTTCGTTCCACTCGTTTTTTTACCTTCGTCGTACGGCGTCAGTGGAGAATGCGTCCCAACATTACGCCTTTGAGTCTCTCTATACAATATGCTGATATATAAATGTTTCTATTTGTATAGGGATGTGTATACTGGTTCAGGGGGTAATCGTTTTTCCCGGCCTTTTTTCCAGGTAATTTTCCACTCCTGCTTCATCCGATCAGTTCCCACCCCTTCGCGATCCCCTCCGTTTCTCCGGCGCTCTTCTCACCCATTCCTCCCTCGAAGAACCATCATTCTTTCACCGATATCTTTATAAACAAACCCTAGTTTTCGCCAGAAAACAAGGATTTAGCGTCATACGCTCAAAGGAAGGAGGGAACCCTATGGCAAAGGACAAGACCCATATCAATCTCGTGTTCATCGGACACGTCGACCACGGCAAGAGCACCACCGTCGGCCGCCTGCTCTTCGACACCGGCAACATCACCGAGCAGGCGCTCCGCAAGCTCAAGGAGAAGGCGCAGCAACTCGGCAAGGCAGGCTTCGAGTTCGCCTACGTCATGGACAACCTCAAGGAGGAGCAAGAACGGGGAGTCACCATCGACCTCGCCCACAAGAAGTTCGAGTCGGAGAAGTACTACTTCACCATCATCGACGCGCCGGGCCACAAGGACTTCATCAAGAACATGATTACCGGCGCGAGCCAGGCGGACGCGGGCGTCCTCGTGGTTGCGGCCAATGACGGCGTCAACGCGCAGACGCGCGAGCACGCGTACCTCTCCAAGGTGCTGGGCGTCAACCAGATTATCGTCGCCGTCAACAAGATGGACATCAAGGGCGTCGAGTACCAGGAGAAGCGGTTCAACGAGGTCAAGGCCGAGGTTGGCAAGCTCCTCGCGAGCGTGGGCTACAAGCTCGACGCGATCAAGTTCGTCCCGATTGCCTCGCTCCCTGGCGACAACGTCGCGAAGAAGACGGACAAGATGCCCTGGTGGACGGGCGGCACCCTCCTCGACGCGATCAACGGGCTCAACGCGCCCGAGAAGCCGACCGAGCTCCCGCTCCGCATGCCGATTCAGGACGTCTACAACATCACCGGCATCGGCGTCGTCCCCGTGGGCAGGATCGAGACCGGCATCCTCAAGGTGAACGACAAGATCATCGCCGTCCCCGGCCGCGAGGGCAAGGGCGTCCCGGGCGAGTGCAAGTCGATCGAGATGCACCACGAGACCATGCCCCAGGCGGAGCCGGGCGACAACGTCGGCATCAGCGTCCGCGGCTTCGGCAAGAAGGACGTGGCGCGCGGCGACGTGATTGGCCGGTCGGACAACCCGCCGACCGTCGCGACGGAGTTCACCGCGCAGGTCATCGTGCTGAACCATCCGAGCGTCATCACGGTGGGGTACACGCCAGTGTTCCACATTCACACCGCGCAGGTCGCCTGCCGCATCGAGGCGATTGAGAAGAAGCTCAACCCCGCTACCGGTGAGGTCCTCCAGGAGAACCCCGACTTCATCAAGAACGGCGACGCGGCCATCGTGAGGATTAAGCCGATTCAGCCGCTCGTGATCGAGAAGAAGAAGGACATCCCGCAGCTGGCGAACTTCGCCATCCGTGACTCCGGAGCGACGGTCGCCGCGGGTATGTGCATCGACCTCGTCAAGAAGGCGTAAATCGTTTCTTTTCTCTCTCCTTTCAACCTCTTTCCCAAACAATTCCCGTCGGCACCGAACCCATACGTTTAAAAAGGGGTCGTTGCTCCCACGGTGAAACACAATCGTTCATCATGTAGAGAGGCGCACGATGCAGCAGAGAGCACGGATCAAGCTGGCCAGCACGGACATCGAGAAGATTAATCAGGTCTGCGCGTACATCAAGGACATCGCGGACAAGACCGGCGTCGTCATGAAAGGCCCGGTGCCGCTGCCGCGGAAGAGCCTCAAGATCACCACCCGCAAATCTCCGGACGGCGAGGGCAAGGCGACCTGGGAACGGTACGAGATGCGCATCCACAAGCGCCTCATCGACCTCGGCCTCGACGAACGCGCGCTCCGCCTCGTCATGCGCGTCCCCATCCCCGAGGGCCTGCAGATTGAGATTGAGATGATCTAGGGCGCGTTTCCTGTTCTCGGCGACTTGTCTGACGTCGAAAAGAACTCTCTGATGATAATTATTTAATCTCAGATGTACTCTCTTTCCAGTATGTACAATATCGACTATCTCCATCTGGATCACGCTCAACAGCGACTTTTGGATGCTGCTGCGAAAGCAATGGAGACTGCGTATAACCCTTATTCTTCGTTTTATGTCGGCGCAGCGCTCTTGGCTCAGAACGGAAAGATCATTACCGGCGCAAATGTGGAGAATGCGGCGTATGGCTCTTGCATATGCGCTGAGCGTTCCGCCTTGGTGCGCGCAAACGCGATGAATATAAGGCGCTTCGAGAAGGTGACGGTCATCGCTCGCGCCGTTGACGCACCGACGAGCGAGGTGACTGCCCCGTGTGGCGGTTGTCGTCAAATGCTCTACGAAGCGGCTCAACTATCGGACAAGGACTTGGAAGTAATCATGTCCACGACCAAGAAGGACAAGATTGTCATTGCCAAGATGAGTGAGCTTCTGCCTCTTGCTTCCGGTCCGAAAGATCTCGGAATCAATCTTGCGCAATATCGCGGTAAATAGGACTAATCACTGGTCACGCTGCCGCAGCGGCTTTGGATCTCTCCTCTAGGCGCGCTTCGCCTCTGCACGTGAACGCCGCGTTGCTTCAGCTCGCGGAAGGAGTGCGAGGGCGAAGCG
>JACWAN010000038.1 GCA_014874255.1 Candidatus Woesearchaeota archaeon | reverse complement strand
TCTTAGGCAAATTCGCCTTCGACGGTGTTGCCGGCTGCGACCCGTATCACTTCGTTCCTTTCTGCATCGTTGAAGCCCCGGATGGGGCATCCCCCTCAACTCTCCGCTTCTTCTTATCGCTACGGGTCGCCCTTTGGCCGGTAACACATCATTTGCCTAAGAGCCCCGCGGACGGATACTTTTAAATAAGGCCCTCGTCATTCACGATGATGGAACGCATGAAGGTCGCCTTTTTCGAGGTCGACGAATGGCAGCGGGACTACCTGCGGCGCTCCTTCCCCGACGCGTCGTACGACGACGGGCCGCTCACTGCCGCGAACGCCGCCAGCTACGCGGACGCGGAGATCGTCGCCGTCAGGACCTATACGAACGTGGATGATGCGCTGCTCGCCGTGCTGCCCTCGCTGAAGCTGCTCCTCTCCATGACGACCGGCACGGATCACGTCGATCTTGACGCGTGCAAGCGCCGCGCTCTCCCAGTATGCAACGTCACGGGCTACAGCGACGCCGCCGTCGCGGAGCATGTCTTCGCGCTCCTCCTCGCCATCGCGAAGAACATCCTCCCGTCAGCCGTGAAGGCGCACGAGGATGCCGGTTTCCGGCGACGTCTCCAGGGGTTCGAGCTCAAGGGGAAGACATTCGGCATCGTCGGTTGCGGCGCCATCGGGCTGCAGGCGGCGAGGATCGCGAACGGCTTCGGCATGAAGGTCATCGTCTATGATATCGTGCACCACGACGATTGGGCCTCAGAAAATAACTTCTCCTATGTCCCGCTCGACGAGCTCCTCGCGAAGGCGGACGCGGTCACGCTCCACGTGCCGCTTAATAGGCATACGCGCGGCCTCATCGGCAAGGAGGCATTCACGAAGATGAAGACGGGCGCGGTCCTGCTCAACACGTCGCGCGGCGAGGTCGTCGATACGGAAGCCCTTCTTGCTGCGCTCGAGCCCGGCAAGCTGAAAGGGGCCGGTCTCGACGTCCTCGACGGCGAGAACTTCATCGCGGACCACGACCTCTCGGAGGCGGAGCGGCGGCTCTGCGCGCTCCCGAACGTCGTCGTGACGCCGCACAACGCGTACAACAGCGTCGAAGCATTGACGAGAAGGCTGGATTCGACGGTCGCGAACGTCCGCGCGTTCTCGGAGAACGGCGCCCCGGGCTTGAAGGACCGTGTCGCGTGAATCCGCGTTCAGAATCCTCAGAATCCTTTGTAATCTCTGAACATCGCTTCCTTTATGCCCATCATGAAGCTCTCGCCCTGCGCCTGCGCGACCGCCTCGATGATCCTCGAGCCGGGGGTGTTGTCCATGTACTTCACGAAGTCTTCCACCGAGAATGAATATACGCTCTTGATGATATCCCCTGATCCGTGACCGACAGGGACGCCCCGTGCATCCATCTTCTCCCTCGTCGCTCGGAGGTACGCTTCGTGGCCGTGCTCCTTCAGCGTCTTCTCGATGCTCCCGTAGTCGGGGTTAGGTCCCGGATGCCTCTCGATGATCTGCCTGATTGAGAGCGTGCCGGACGCTTCCGGAGTCTCCGTGTTGAACGTGTTCGTGATGTCGGTCATCGGTCTGGGAGCGGCGTCCTCATTTATATCTATTTCCATTCTTTTACTATCTTCGGGAGGCGAACTTTCTCCGAACACTCCCTCTCCCTTCCTGATCGGTTACGGCTCTTTAGGAGAATTCGCCTCCGGCGGTGTCGCCGGCTGCTCGGCAACCGCTTCGTTCCCCGCCGCTCCGGTCACCCCCGTAGGTCCTCGGTAGCGCAACGCTACCGGGACGCTCGGAATCCGGAGGATTCCGGCGCACGAAGACTCCCTCCTTCGGAGTCTTCGTTGCCACGGCGAGCCTTGTGCTCGCCTGTGGGGGCGACCCCCCGACCTCTTCTGCGGTGTTTTCTTCATGCCTCGCCCTTTGGCCGGCGACACACCATTTGCCTAAGAGCCCCCCTCATCCGCAAAGTATTAAAACCCTTACGCGCGGGAAAGCGTCACGGGCTGATGCCCGCTGGTGCATCCCGATGCCGTTGAAGCAGCCGAACAGCGTGGACGAATGCCTCTACTTCACGCGCCGCAAGCTCGTCCCGAAAGGCGGCGTCATGGCGTGGGCGTTCCGGAAGGAGTGCCCCGCGTGCCGCAAGGGCCTCATGAAGAAGCCGAAGAAGACCGCGACGAGCTATGTCTGCCCGGCGTGCGGCCACGAGGAGCCGAAAGCCGAGCACGAGGCCGGCATCACCGTCAACGTCGAGTACACGTGCCCTTTCTGCGGCCACAGCGGCGAAGCCACCACCGAGTACAAGCGGAAGAGCTGGCAGGGCGTCAAAGCGTATGTGTTCGCCTGCGAATCCTGCAAGGAGAAGATCGGCATCACGAAGAAGCTCAAGGAGCCGAAGAAGAAAGGCGCGCCCGTCGTCGATGACGACGATGACGACGACTGATGTTCTCGAGGAGAAACTGCCCTGAGGCGGATGGACTGCGCCTCCCGGACAGTCTTTCGATGACACGAGCGTTCATCACTGGACTCGGTCGCGCGGCTATTCGTACTACGGTGACTGTCGAGGCGCAGCACGGAGTGATTCGTCTCGGGGCGGGGCCGAGCAGCAATCTTTTTAAGCTGCCTGCCGCCTTTCTCCACGTAATCGACGAAAGCCTCTCGGAGAGGGCTGCGGAGAGACGGTGGAGAGACTGTGGAGAGGAATATCATGAAGACATACTACATCACGACCGCAATCGCGTACCCGAACGCGAAGCCGCACCTCGGCCACGCGCTGGAGATCATCCAAGCGGACGCGGTCGCGCGGTTCCACCGCCTCAAGGGCGAGCAGGTCTTCTTCCAGACCGGGACGGACGAGCACGGCCTCAAGAACTGGCAGACCGCGCAGGCGAAGGGGCTCGCCGTGCAGGAGTTCCTCGACCTCAACGTCGCCGGCTTCCGCGAGCTCTATGCGAAGCTGGACATCTCCTACGACCAATTCCTCCGCACAACCGATCAGACGCTCCATCACCCGGGCGCGAAGAAGCTCTGGAACGCGCTCGTCACGGCGGGCGACATCTACAAGCGGAAGTACCACGGGCTCTATTGTTCCGGCTGCGAGTCGTTCAAGCTCGAGCGCGAGCTCCAGGACGGGCGATGCCCCGACCATCCGAACAAGGAGATTGAGGCCGTGGAGGAGGAGAACTACTTCTTCAGGCTCTCGAAGTACAAGGACGAGGTCGCCCGGCTCATCGAGACTGAGCAGTACAAGGTCGTCCCCGCGCAGCGGAAGAACGAGATCCTCTCCTTCCTCCAGGACGCGAAGGACATCAGCTTCTCGCGGCCGAAATCCTCGCTCCCCTGGGGGATCACCGTCCCGGACGACGAGGACCATGTCATGTATGTCTGGTGCGACGCCCTCTCGAACTACATCACCGGCGCGGGCTACGGCCGCGACGACAAGGAGTTCGCCCGGCTCTGGCCGGCGGACTGCCACATCATCGGCAAGGATATCCTGCGCTTCCACGCCGCGTTCTGGCCCGCGATGCTCCTCTCCGCGCGGATCCCGCTCCCGAAAGAGCTCTTCGTCCACGGCTTCATCCTCTCGAATGGGCTGAAGATGAGCAAGTCGATCGGCAACGTCATCGATCCCTCTGAGCAGGTCGCGCGCTACGGCGCGGACAAGTTCAGGTTCTACCTCCTCGAATCGATGCCGATCGACACGGACGGCGACTACGTCGAGGAGCTCCTCGTCGAGCGCGTCAACAGCGAGCTCGTCTCGAACCTCGCCAACTTCGTCTACCGCACCTTGAGCTTCGTCGAGAAGAACTACGGCGGGAGGCTCGGCGAGCAGGCGGACGACGATGCCGCGAAGGAGCTCGAGCGGCAGGTCCTCGAGAAGGAGCGGCTCGCGCTCCAGTACTACGTGCAGTACGAGTTCCGCAAGGCGATCCAGGAGCTCTTCGCGATCTCGACGCTCGGCAACCAATACCTCCAGGCGAACGCGCCCTGGAAGGATCCCGCGAACGGCCTCCCGGTCCTGACGACTGCGGCCAACGTCGTGAAAGATTTGTCGATCCTCTTCGCACCCATCCTGCCTGGCTTCAGCGCGAAGGTCCAGGCGCAGCTCGGCCTCAAGGATCTCTCGTTCGACGACCTCGGCTTCGCGCTCCGCAGCCACGCGATCGGGAAGCCCGCCATCATCTGGACGAAGCTCGATCCGCCGACGCCGGGCGACGGGAAAGATGATAAAAAAAATAGCGGTACTAAAAAAAGTACCGGTACACTAACCACCACTAAAAGAGTCTCTGACGACAAACAAGCCGCCGTACCTGCGGCCATCACGCCCGCGGCGCTCGACCTCATCGTCGCGGAGATCGTCAAGGTGGAGAAGCATCCGGACGCGGAGAAGCTCTACATCGAGACGCTCGACGACGGTTCCGGTTCAGAACGGGTCATCGTCTCCGGCCTCGTGCCGTACTACGCGGCGGAGGAGCTCCTCGGCAAGCGGATCATCCTCGTCAACAACCTCAAGCCGGCGAAGCTCCGCGGCGTGCTGAGCAAGGGGATGCTCCTCGCGGCGCAGGCGGAAGGCGTGGTCGAGGTGCTGGAAGCGCCGTGGGCGAAGCCAGGAACGCGAGCGGTGATAGGAACTTTTGCGCAAGGAAAAGAAGAGATAAGCATCGACGAATTCTTCAGCGTCAAGTTCCTCGCGGAGAAGCACGCGGTCGCGTGCGCCGGCCAGCCCGTCACGGTCGACGGGAAACAGCTCAGGACGACGAAAGTGGTCGACGGGAAAGTCGCGTAGCTTCCGTCGCTCTCTTCTCTTTCTCTTCTTTCCCCCTCCTTCTCCTCTTTTTTCTTTTCTCGCGCCGCCTCCGTCACCGCACCGGCTTCGAGGCGTACTGGTTCTTCCGACCGCTGCACCGGAGATCCCCGAAGGGGGCAACCCCCTCTCCTCTCCGCACACGCAACCGCAACGCCTCGACCTTTGGCCGGTGCTCTTGACGGGGGCGGCGCTCCGGACTGCGGTGGCGACGAGCGAACCGGGCCGTACTCGACCGAGATGGTCACGGTCTGCTGCTTTCTCCCTGACGAGAAGGCAGGCTCTTAGGCAAATGAGGTGTTGCCGGCCAAAGGGCGACCTGTAGCGATAAGAAGAAACGGAGAGTTGAGGGGGATGCCCCCTACGGGGCTTCAACGATGCAGCGAAGAACGCAGCGACACGGGTCGCAGCCGGCAACACCGCCGAAGGCGAATTTGCCTAAGAGCCGAGAAGGC
>JACWAN010000006.1 GCA_014874255.1 Candidatus Woesearchaeota archaeon | reverse complement strand
ATTGAACGAGACTCGGTTCCAGAGCAGCGCCAGGAGCGGTAGCCGTCGGGGTGCGTTCGTGAGACTTTCATCGCGACCTGGTCAAGGAGGCCGCGATGAAAATCTCGCTGACGCTCGGATCACCCTAGGAGACCAGGGGTCTCCGAGTACCGGAATTCCTCGGAATTCCTGATACCATCTTCGAACCGTATCGCTTCTCGCTCAGAGAGGTCCCATCCCCGGAGGTTCTCGATAGCGGGACGCTGCCGAAACCACAGGGAACGAAGCTCCCCGGGTTCCAGGAACTCCGCTCCTGAGAACCACAGCGAGCCTCGTGCTCGCCTGTGGGGACATCCCCCCACTCAACCCTCGTTTGTTTGTCAGCTACGGTTCGACCGGAGGAGGGTAATCTACATTCTCACCGCGGCCGGTCGAGGGAATCGCGATTGAAAACCTGTAAGAAGGAATCGTTGTCCGCCAGCAAGCTGACCAGAATCCGCGCAACGTCCCATGTAAAAAAGCGGGAATGGCTGAAAAGCTTATAAGGTGAAAATACGGGTAAGGAGGCAACGTCAAGCGCAGCGACCGGTGCAGTGACGACTGATGCAGAATCCCGAAGAGTTCAACAGGGATCTTGAGGAACATCTCGAGAAGTGCGATCCTCATCTCCGCTCGGCATACCATGGCCATTTCTTGAAGAATGTGGAGACGCTCGGCCAGTATCGCCGGGAGGCCGACCTCGAGGAGGCGATACGCGCGGCCGAGGGCAAGCGTATCGTCTACGTCAGCAACCAGCATCATGTCGACGGCGAGGGGGAGATTGCTTACCGGCTCATCAAGGAAGACGGGAACAGGAAGAAGACGGTCTTCATAGAGACGGCGAAGGCCGGACGGGACCAACCCGCGCTCGACGCGTTCGCGGAAGGGAGGATGGGAGAGAAGGACCTGAAACGCGCATTGGAGTTCTCCAGATGGGGCTACCGATGGAAGAGCGTCGAAGGAGTCTTCCGGGCAGCGAAGGAGACCGGCGCGCGGATCGTCGCGGCCACGGACCCGGAGAAGACCAACCTGGAACGCAGGGACGCCCTGACCGCGAGACTGATCTCCGCCGACATCCTGGCGAATCCGGGCCATACGAACTATGTCATCCATGGACCCGAACACCTCTTGCCGCAGGCGCTGCCGGCGAAAGTCGCCGCGTTGGCGGGCGAGCGGGGACGTCTCATCGTCCTCACGGGGATCGAGCGGTGGTACTGGCCGATGATGCGCCGCGACGCCAAGAAGGACGGGGTGAAGGTGAACGATGACGTCTATTGTTTCTATGTCGTCTCCCCGATGGTCGCCAACCTGACGCTGCTCGCCAAATGGGACTACGAGGACTTCGAGGAGGAATCGCGGTCGAGGTGCGCGGTCCAGGAGAGCATCCTCTTCTTCCTGAAGAATCTCGAGATGAGCGACGCCGAAATCGAGTTCCCCTATGTCTACAGCCCGAAGAGCCGGCTCGCCATCGAGGCGCTCAAGGAAGTGAGCGGAGACAACTCGATGGGGAGGAAGATAGCCTATTATGCCCGGAAGGGGCTGCCGGTCTACATCCCCGCCGACGTGAAGACCGCCATCATCAAGCCGGAGGACATCAAGAAGGTCGGCGCAATCGCGGCGCAGGCGATCAGCTACAGCGGAGTGCATCCCATGACGGCGAACGAGGGGAGGGTGGGCGACGCCGACCGCACCGCCTGGCAGGATATCATGGAAGAGAGCGTGAGCTCGCTCGGAGCGATGATGATCAATCCCCAGCTGAGGGCGCCGAATGCGGAAGGGATGGACCTCGGCCGCATCAGAGGTATCGAGAACGCTTGCCGGGAAGCGAGGCCGGGGACGGAAGAGTATTACGAACGTTGCCGCTCAGCGGGGAACGCTCTCGGAGAGCGGGCCTACGACGCCTTGCTGGGAGGCAGCATGACGAGAGGGTTCATGAGATTCATCTTCCGCCAGGGCGGGAGAGACCGTGACTCGGCATACCGAGCAGCCATGACGCTGGCCGGCCTCCCCGCACGCTGAAACGGAGGGAGGACTCACTCTTTCTTCTCTTCGGCAGGGGGCGGTGACCCGGACGCCGGTTCCGGTGCGCTCGCGCCCTCGTCTAGGCTCTTCTCGACGATCCTCTTCTTGAAGAGGCCGCCGAACACGCCTTTCGGCTTCGCGTCGCCGCCTGCGACGTCCGCACCCGCGGCGCCTCCCGACGCGTCGGAGCCGCCCGAGCCGCTATCGATGATCGACGCGTGGCCGGGAGCGGAGGAGCGGCCAGAGGAGCTTCCCGCGACCGTGCCTTTCGCGGGCTCGTCCGGCGCGTCGAGGTCGACCGGCCCGGTCTTCAGCTTCCGCTCCAGCTTCTCCTTGAGCCGCTTGAAGTCCTTCTCGAGGCCGTCCTTGAGCGTCTTGGACCGTTCGTCGAGCAGCTTGAGCAGGTTGGTGGTGTGCTTCTCGAAGTCGTTGAACTTGTCGACGAGGGTGACGAACTCCTTCTTCTCCTCCTTCTGGTCGAGCTTGACGCGCATCTTGTCGAACTCGGACTCCATCTTCTTCATCGACGCCTGCAGATCATTGACGATCGAGTCGAACTTGTCGAACTGGCTGAACTTCTTCTCCACCTCGAGGAAGATCGTCTCGACCTTGTCGGCGTGGCGCTCGATAACTGCTTCCATCTTCTTGATGCTGGCGAGCTCCTGCTTCACCTCGTCGTTGAGCTGCGCGACCTGCTCGACGCCCTTGTAGAAGGACATCTGGTCGCGCATCTTCTTGATCTCGCCCATGAGGTCCTTGACGATGGCCTCGTTGCTCTCGATGTTGGCGCGGAGCGCCTCGACCTTGCCGTCCTGCTTCCGCACCTCGATCATCAGCTTCTCCGGGTGCACGGACTCGACGAGGTCGACCGCCTTGGTCGCCGCCACTTCAATCTTGGACATCGCCTTGTTCGTGTCGACGATCATGCCGCGGACCTCGCCGAGCTGCTCGCTGATGCGCGAGAACCGCTCCGAGTTCGCCTTGCGGAGCTCGCCGAAGCTCTCGAGCTGCGCGTAGATCTTGGTGAGCTCGATGTCGACCTTGTCGTTCCCGGTCTTGACCTCGTTCTCGTTCCTCTTGTCCGCGGCGGCGGCCGACGCTTCCGCGTCGGCGATGCCCTGCGCGATGAGCGCATCCCGGTCCTGCTTCTTCCCGAAGAGTCCCATCAGGCGCCGCCTCCCCGGCCGACATTAGCCCCGTCCTTGGCCGCTTTCGCGTTCCCGGCGACGAGCGCATCGACCTCCTTGCGCGCGTCCGGCCCGTTCGCGGCCAGCGCGTCCGCGAGCTCGCGCTCGGTCTCGTCGAGGAGCAGCCTGACCGCCTCGAAGTCGCGCCGCTCGCCGGTGAGGCGGGCGTAGCTGAGCTTGGGGATGGCCGGCCGGAGCGTCAGGTCAGCGATGAAAGGATCCTTGCCCGCCTTGCGCGCCTCGGCGATGCGCTGGCGCAGCTCGCGGTAGCGTCCCTCGAGCGTCTCGAAGCTCTTCTCGACGTCTTCCGGCGTCTCGGGGTGCGCGTTCTCGATGAAGCGACGGGAGACCGCGTCGAACCGGTCCGCGAGCGCGTCCTTCTTCTCGGCGTCCTTCTGGTGGTAGGCAGCGAAGCTCTCCGGGTCGGCGACGACGGCCTCCTCGGTTTCCTGCTTGCGCTGGCTGCGCTCGTCCTTCCTGCGCTGCAGGTCGTCGCGGACGATGGCGTTGTAGAGCATGGACTGGAGCTCGTCGCGCGCCGTACAGCGGCGGAGCTGCTCCGCCAGGCGGCCTTCGCCGAAGATGTGGAGGATCCAGTTCGCGAAGTCGTTCTTCTCCGCGTTCACGTGGTGGGAGAACTCGTCCTGCGAGAGGGAGGGGAGCACGTTGGCGAGCTCCTGGATGGAGCGCAGCCCCGTGCCCGAGCGGAGCCAGAAGTACGTCGACGGCTCTGTCAATACGCTGCGGTTCACTCACCCACCTCTCTTTCCCTGCTGATTGGCGCTGCCCTTTTTGTTTCTTTCTGTTTTTTCCGTATTAGTCCATGATTTCCATTCGTCCGGTCGTGTTTTCTTTCCGTCCGTCATCTTTTTTCTCCGTCCCGTCTTATCCGTCGTTCCGTCACGCATCATCGTCGCCTTGGCATGATTGACGGCGGCGAAGATGGCGCCGCAGCGCAGTCACTTCGTTCCTGCGCCCCTCGTATCACTCGTGGCGCCATAATCCTGAGCCGCAGGCTCGTTCTCGGACCGGAGGGAGAACGATTTCGCCGTGACGATGATGCACATTCCGTTTTACTCTTGATCGTTCATCCTCCGAGCGCGGCGGCGAGCGCTTCCTTGGTGCGCGCCATCGAGACCTTGCGCGCCAGCGCTTCGTCGTGGAAGACGCCGCTGATCCAGTCCGCGAAGTGGTTGTAGTCCAGGCCGACGTGGTTGCGGAACATCCGGTCGTCCATCCTCGGCAGGTACTCCCGCAGCTCCTTGATCCCGTGGAGCGCGACCCCGTTCTCGAGCCGGAACGCCTGCTGCTCGTCGCCGACGACGAGGGCGTCGAGGCTGCCCGTCGCCTTCGCCGCGGCGACCGGCTGCAAAGCGGGGCTCTCTTTCGGCGCGGGCTCTTTCGGCGGCTCCCGCGACCACTCATCGAACTCCTTCTCCCGTTCCTTCTTGCCGGGGCGCGGCTGCTCCGGCATCGGCATCGAGGGGCCGTGGCCTTCCGGCTGCGGCACGGGCTGTTCCGCCCGCTTCCCGGCCGGCGCCCGGTCAGGAGGGAAAGCGGATACCGTCGAGGGGGGAACGGAAGAGGAAGGGACCGTCTGGACGGTGGGCGGAGCTGTTGCGGGAGCTGCTGCGGAGGTCGCGGCGGAAGCGGCGGCGGACGGCGCTGCCGGCTGCGCCTCAGGGAGTGACGCTGACGGTGACGTTGAGGGTGACGCCGGCTCCGGCGTCCCGGCCGCACCCTTGAGGAACCATGCCGGCGGCTTCGCGTCAGGGATGGGCTTGCCGTCCTTCTTGAGCTGGAGGAGCTGGAGGACCTCGTCCTTCGTCTTCGCGGCTGCGATGGCGTAGCCGAGCTTCGTGTCTCCCGTCGCGTCCAGGACCCACTGCGCGAGCCGGTTGATGGGCTGCTTCGGCGGCTTCCCCTCCTCCTGCTTCGGCTCGGGGTCGAACTCGTTCGGCAGGTCCTTGTCCTTCATCGCGCTCACCTCGTCGTAGAGCGACGAGAGGTTGATGACGATCATGCCGTTCTTGAGGTTGAGGATCTTGTCCGGAGCCACGTCGTCCTTCCAGGCCCACTCCTTCTTCGCGCCGGCCCCCTTGGCGCCGGCTTCCGTCGTCTGCTGCGCCGCGACGTACTTGTCGCGCTCCTCCTGCGCCTTCTTCAGCTCGGACTTGATCTCGTCCATGTTGACGAGCTCGCGGACGAGCTGCTGCGGCTTCTTGCCGAGCTTCTCCCACTGCTTGTCGATCCTCGGGACGAGGCCTTCGAGGTAGATCTTGACCATGTTGAAGTTCCCGGTCTTCACCTTGTCCTGCGCGAGCTTCAGCTCCAGCTTGAGGTCGAAGACGTCGACGCCGGTCTTCTCGAGCTGCTCGAGGCTGAAGAAGAGGTTGTCGATCTGGTCGTTGTACGTGTTGTACTGCTCGATCTCATCGTCCGACAGCCGTTCGACGCTGTGCCGGAGCGGCTTGAACGCGATGAAGTACGGCTTGCCGCGGTTGTACGCGGGGTTCTCCACCATGCCGCTGCCCACCGTCGCCTTGACGAGGGACCGCAGCACTTCCTCGCCGTACTTCTGCCGGATGCGCTCGAGGTCGCCCTCGTCCCTCGTCCTCATTTGGATCTCGGTGTTGATGTTCGCCTTGATCGTGCCGACGAAGTCGCTCAGGACCTGCGAGATGAGCAGGACGCCGAGGCCCCACTTACGGAACTCACGGCACGCCCTTTCAATCTGGAGGAAGCCGTCGCCGCTGCCGCCGAACTTGGGCAGGAGGCGGTGCACCTCGTCGAAGACGAACAGGATCTTGAGGAGCTTCTCTTCCGGGAACCCCGCGTGGAAGATCTCCCTGATCGCGTTCGCGACGAGGACGTCCATGTCCTTCGGATCGAGCTTGTGGCACGCGAAGACCTGGATCTCGCCGGGCTTGACGTACTTCCTGATGTCGATCTTCTCGCGGGCGTCGTTGATCTGGCGGATGTTCCCGTTGAACGCTTTCGCGTCCGTCGGCTTCATGCCGAAGAACGGGTAGAGCGAGAGCATCGTCCGGTCCTTGCACGGCCGCAGCATCCCCGTCCATTGCGCCGTCGGGTCGAAGACGAGGACGGCGACGCCTTTCTCCAACGCCTCCTCCACGATGACCTGCGCGCTGACGGATTTCCCGCCGCCCGTGGAACCGGCGACGATGGTGTGCGTCTTGAAGTTCTCGAGGTTGAAGTACGTGGTGTGGTCGGTCTCCGCGATCTTGCCGACGTACACCGAACGCGGACCGGGCTTCGGCAGCTCGTCGTACTCGACCTTGAGGTGGTACTTCTTCTTCGCCTCGATGTTCCTGCGGATCAGGATGACCGCGGCGACGATGCCGCCGATGCCGAGGAGGATGAGGATCCACATCCACGCGCGGAGGCCGAGGAAGGAGCGCTCCCAGAACGGCACGTCGACGTGGAAAATCGTGCTGGTGCCGCTGCTCAGGCCGAGGTAGGTGGCGCTGACCCGGAGGATGTAGTCGCCCGGCTGCGTCGCCGAGGGGAGCTGGAAGCTCTTGATGAGGCTGAACGCGGTCTGGAGGAAGACGTTCGTCTCGTACGTCCAGAGCGTCGCGTTCCCGTCGGGGGACTGCACCGTGTAGAGGAGATGCACCGGGTACTGCTGGTCGCTGAGCATGTTCCGCAGGTCGGTCTGGAACCGGACCAGGTCGCTCGGCAGGTAGGATTTCTGCGCGGTGTCAATCTGGATGTGGAGCGCCTCGACGGGGAGCTGCTCGCTCGGCAGCACCTCGATCGACACCGGGATCGTGGCGTTGAGGTCGCCGCCGATCTCAATCGTGCCGTTGTACGTCCCGATGTCGCCGACGCCGAAGATGGTGAGGACGAACTGGTCGTTCCCGTTCGGGTCGATGGTCATCTCCTTCTTGTCGGAGGTGATGAGCCGGCTGATGTTCGTGCCGTTGATCGTCAGCGTGACGTGGGCGCTCGCCTTCTTGAAGCTGTAGATGTGGATCGTCTCCTGGAGGAACTGGCCGAGGCGCAGCTTCCTGTCCAGGTCGGTGAGCGAGACGATGTAGTCCTTCCCCTCGATCACCTTCGGCTGCTGCACGACCGGAGGAGCTTCGCCGGGGCCCTGGTCCTGGCCGGGGCCGACGCCCTCGTGCTGCGCCGGGCCGACGTTGTCCCCGGGGTTGTCGATGCCGGGGCCGATGCCCGTGTTCGTGTTCGGCGTCACCTCCTCCTCGAGGACGATGTCGTGCCGCGTCGCGTTCCCCGCGACCACGGTCACGTTGTTCTCGTAGACCTTGTACCCGGTCTTGATCGCGTAGATGTTGTGCGTGCCTTCCTGCGTGACGAGGCTGTAGTTGCCGTTGATGTCCGTGAGGTTCGTGACCCCTGCGACCTCGATGATTGCGCCCGGCACCGGGATCCCGGTGGTGGTGGTCACGGTTCCGTAGACGACGCCGTAATCCGGCGTCTGGCCCGCCCCTGCGGGGCAGGTGTCGTGCGGGTCGGTGAAGAAGTAATAGCGCGTCGTCGCGTTGGGGAGCGCGGGCAGAAGGAGCTGGTAGTTGTACAGCCGTCCGTTGAAGCCGTCGGTGAAGTTGGTGATGAGCGCGACGAAGACGGGCGTGCCGTTCGCCGTCTTCGCGATCCCGATCTGGAACGTGGTCGGGGGGTCCTCGCCGAGCTTGTACGTGACGGTGCCGGGCACGGTCAGGCCGTTCGTCCCGTAGTTGAAGCTGATCGTCTGCGTATAGGTGTTCGCGGCCGAGTCGTAGTCGCTCTCGTTCTTGCCGAAGTAGGCGTCGATGTCCGCGGGCGTCGCGGGGTAGAGCGTCGAGAGATCGACCGTCGACGGGTCCACCGGGATCGCGTAGACCTCGTGCGGGATCTTGTCCTGCATGCAGTCGAAGAGGAGGTTCGTCTCTTCCATGGAGCCGGCGGTGAAGTCGCCGTACTGCTGGTTCGTGTAGCCTGGGACGCGGACCGCGACGCCGTAGATGCCGGCCCAGAACTCCGTGGGGAGCTCGTGCTGGATGACGAGCTCGGTGATCGTGCCGGCCTGGCTCGAGACGCTCGCGTAACCGATGAACTGGGAGACGACGAGCAGGCCTTTCAGGGCGAGGAGCGCGAGGACCACGATGGCGAGCCAGAAGAGCGCCCGTCGCGCAGGAGTGCGTCGTCTCATTGCGCCCCGCCTCCCGTCGTCGTTCCCGATGCCGCGTTCCCCTGCGCGTCATGCGTCTCTCCGCGCGTCTCTCCCTCGCCGAGGCCGAGCCGCCGGCCGAGCTCGAGGACGATCGCCATGAGGCCCGCCTGCTCCTCCGCTCCGAGGAGCCCGAACGTGCCTTCGAGCCGTTCGTAGTCGTCGATCGCGTCGGCCAGCCTGTTCTCGTCGAGCGCGTCCCTGATCCTGTTGACGAGCGCATTGAAGTAGGCGCCGTCCAGCGCGGCGCGCAGCCGCTCCATGTCCGCGAAGGCCTCGTTCTGCGCATAGCTGCCGAGCCGCTCGTAGGAGAGCTTCGCCTCCTTGTAGCGCATCATCGCCTGCTCGAGCGAGCCGCCCTCGAGCTGCTCCAGCCCGTCGTTGACGAGCGTCCTCACCGCGTGGAGCGGCCCCTTGCGCGATTCCGCGTAGAAGAGGTAGCGGACGTGGCGGAGCAGGTCCATGCGTCGGACGACGAGGATGAGGACTGCGAGGAGCGCGGTGAGGAGCAGGCTGAGCTTCCAATCGAGGACGATGCCGCCGAAAGAGAGGAGGGACGCGTTCCCGGTGAGCGCGTTCACCTCGTCGAGGGTCGGCTTCTTGAGCAGCACCGTCTTGACGCCGGCGAGCTGGTCGAGCGGCACGTCCTTCTTCACGTAGTAGACGACCTGCTGCGTCGGCGCGAACTCGAGCGCGACCGGCTGCGGGCTCAGCACCTTGTCCTCGTCCATCGAGATGACCTCGTTCGCCTTCGCCGCGACCGTTTCGGGGATGGCTTCGTAGAGCGTGTAGCTGCCGCTCAGGCCGCCGGCGGTGAAGTTGACCGTGGCGTTCGAGAAGGAATCGTTCCCGGGAGCGCTCCCGCCCGCATCGAGGATGCGCGGCTCGTAGGTGAACGAGGAGATGACGACGCTGATCGGCTGCTCCGTGCCGTCGGCCATCACCATCTTCGCCCGGATGAGCGTCCGCTCCTGGGTGAAGGCCTGCTGCACCTGCTGGAGGTAGCCGACGAGCGCCTTGCCGGTGAAGGCATAGCCCTTCTGGCTGGCAATCGCTCCTGCGAGCGCGGCGAGGTCGCTGTCGTTGAGGTAATCGACCGAGGTCCGCTTCTCGAGCACCGCGATGTCGGTCGGCACCGAGGCCTGGGCCTTCGCGATCGCGTCCTGGAGCGCCTGCTGCTTCTCCTGCTTCGCGCTCGCGTTCAGGTTGGGCTGGAAATCGAGCGCCTGGAGGTCGCGCTGGCTCCGCTCGATGGTGAGCTGCGCCTGCTTGATCGTGTCCTGCCAGCCGAGCAGGTCGGCGAGCGTCCGCTGGTCCGGGCTGAAGGAGTCGTAGGCGCCGTACGCACGGTCTATCACCGAGAGGGGATCGTCGGGGAAGGTGCCGTTGCCCGTGAGGTCCGTCGCCGTCGCCGTGGGGGCGGACTGGCTCACGGTGAAGTTCACCGGGCCGCTCTGCCCGTCGTTGCCGCTCGCGTCGACGCAGTCCACCACTGCCGTGTACGCCGTCTCCTCGAGGCTGTCGAGGGTGAAGGCGTGCTGTGCCGTGTCGGTGACGTCCTGCGTGCCCCCCTGCTGGAGCCACTGCTCGCCCGCCTTCGCGTAGGAGAGCGTGCATTTCGCGGCGGAGGAGTCCTTGACCTGGTACGCGACCGTCGTCGGGACGTTCACCGTCGCGCCGTCCTCCGGCGAGAGGATCGTGACGACAGGCTTGACGTTGTCGAAGGGAGCGAGGGCAATCGGGATCGTGACGTCCGCCGAGACATTGGTCTGGTTGAGGTAATAGCTGTACCCGTCCAGGGAGATGAAGAGCTGGTAGATGTCCGGCGTCCGGACGAAGAGCGCGTCGCCCGCGTCGTCGGTCTGCAACGTCTGCTGGTCGGCAGAGCCGCCGTCGGCGAGGTGGAGCTGCACCGTCGCGTTGGGGAGCGCGCTTCCGGTCTGCGCGTCCGTGACGTGGACGGTGACCTTGTATTCCGGGAGGAGGGAGGTGCTGTACGTCGCGGTGGCGTTGTTGCCGTTCACGTCCGTCGCGGTGACGCGTTCGGTGAAGTCGCCGATCGCGTCGTAGGTAATCGGGATGGATTGGCCGGTGACGGTGGAGCCGTCGCTCAGGTTCCACGTGTAGTTGACCGCGCCCGTCGCGCCCGTCGTCGAGGCTGTGAGGTGGAACTCCTTGCCGACCTCGGGGACGTCGTCGGCCGTGATGGCGACGGCCATCGTGTTCCGCACCGTGTAGTTCGCGGTGACCGATGCGGACTGGTTGCCGTAGAGCGCGACGCCCTCGACGATGTAGCCGCCGGTGCGGTTCGTGAAAGGCATAATCACCGTCTCGGGGAAGACGTCCTGGATGAGCGGCGTGTAGCATTGGACGAAGCCCTGCGTGTCAGGGCAGACGTCGACGGAGACGTTCGCACCCGGCAGCGAATCGATGGTGAGGGCCACCGCGTCGCCGAGGCCGTAGGATTGCCGGTCGGTGGAGAGGTTGAGGAAGAGCGTCGGGGGCGGCGGCGAGTAGGTGAAGGTGCGCGTCACGCTGCCCGCGTTGCCTGCCGCGTCGAGGCAGGTGAGCATCGCGACGTAGCTGCCGCTCGCCGGGAGAGAGAGATTGAGCGCGGTCGGCGTGGCGTTCTGCACGGTGGCGGCGCCTGCGATGGTCGCGTTGGCGTTCGCCGTGCAGTTCAGCTGGCCGCTGATGCTGTCGGTGGCGGTGAAGAGCATCGTCGCGTTCTGCGCCGTCGCATTCTCCGCGGGGGAGAGGATCGTGACCGCGGGGGGCGTGCGGTCGATGGTCAGGGAGCGGACGACGGAGAGGTCGGTCGTGTTGCCCGCCTGGCACGCGATGCGCCAGGTGTGGCTCCCGTCGCCGATGTTGACGACGGTGAAGCTGTTGAACGCGTTGTCCGTGATCGTCGTGTCCGGGAAGATCTGGCTGTCGACGCTGAGGGTGCACTGCTGCACGCCGGGCAGCGAGGGGTAGTAGTTGAAGGTGAGGTTCGCGGCGTTGGTATAGGCGCCCTGCGCCGGCGAGACGAGGTCGACGGACGCCAGTGCGGGCGTGACGAGGAGAGCGGCCGTGAGGACGAGGAACGCCACGAGGGCGGATAGAGGGATCAGGCGACGGGAGGCGTTCATGCGTTCCCACCCCCTTTCGCAAGCAGCTTGCGCAGGTCGTCGAGCAACGCCTTCACGCGGACGTCCTCGCTCTCGCGGAGCAGCTCGTCCTTCAGCTGCGCCTTGAGCTCCTTGATCTCGTGCGTGACAGGGTTCGAGTATTGCAGGCAGCCTTTCCGGACGATCGACCGTACCTGTTCGGAGAGGTCGCGGTAGTGGCCGTCGGCCGTCCGGGACCTGAGCGCCGTTATGAGCGTCGCGGGCATCCGGACCGTGACGACCGTGTCCGCCATCTAGCGCGCCTCCGTGAGCCAGTCGCGGCAGAACTCCCTGATGGCTTCGCTCCGGCTGGAGAAGAGGTGCTGGTCGACGAGCTGGTCGAGGATGCGGACTACCTCGTCGGGGAGGCGGATCGCCAGGGTCGCCGTCTTCGCTGCCATCGTCGTCACTGTGGCGCAGACCAGAAAAGGCGTAACCGAATAATACAATTTAAATACAAATGAAATACATTTGTATTACAATCCTGGTTACTGCGTCTGTTTTCACTGCAAATGTACTTTTATTGTAATACAATCGTATTATTCCCTATATAAATATTTCGGAAAAAAGGTGAGGGTGTCATACGAACGATCATCCCGCACCCATCGGCCACAAAAGGCGGGTGCGTCGCCTTGGAACCATTATCGGGCGCGAACATGGTCCGCAACTCGACGAAGTCGATGATCAGGAACGAAATGACTGAGGACCATCTACGTGAGCGCCCGAGGATTGCCCGGACCGGACGGGAGGATGATATCTCCGCGACGCACCTGCCGAGGAACAGTGACCTGCACGTCCATCGCAAGGACAATCAATAAAAGCAGGAGCGCAACACGCAAGGGCATGGTTCCTGAGAAACACGAGAAGCGGGAGGGCGAGACCTTCCTAGAAGCGATCATCGCAGAGCTGCGGCGCATCGGGATTGCGGCGCCGGAGAAGGCGGTCGAGGAGTTCGAGCTCCTCGCGATCAGCGAGTCGGACGAGGACGCCGGGCTCGCGCGCGCCATCGCGAAGAAGGTCCGCGAACGCGTCGACAATTACGCGCACCTCCTCGAGGACCTGATCCAGCCGGACAGCTCGCTCGCGACGATGAACGAGTGCGGCTTCTTCTCGGACGAGGAGATGGACCGGATCATCAAGTGCTACCGGAAGCTGATGGCGATCGTCCGGCAGTTCGCGGTCGCGGACCTCGCTGCCGCTCCCAAAGACTACGAGACGTTCGTCAAGGACGCGCTCCCCGCATGGAAGGCGCAGCAGCCCCCCCTCCAGCTCGTGACGAAGAAGCTCCATGAAGGCTGGACGAAGGAACAGCCGCTGCAGCGCGAGAAAGGGTATTTCGGATAACAAAAGAGCCATTTTCTCACCCGGAACAGGGTCTGAGGCAGATACTGTTTCTGGTCGTTACCGGCTGCGACCCGTATCGCGGGTTTGTTTGCTGCACCGGCCGACCCCGGATGGGGCGTCCTCCCCCCCCCGACCTCTCCGCTTGCGAGAGTACAACGGATCGCCCTTTGGCCGGCAACGACCCTATTTGCCTCAGAGCCCCAGGAACAGGCTCCGATGAAAAAGAGTCGAACAGCACCCCCTTGGCGGTTCTGCGATCT
>JACWAN010000037.1 GCA_014874255.1 Candidatus Woesearchaeota archaeon | reverse complement strand
TGGGGGGGTTGCCCCCTCGGGGACGAGATCTTTCGGAGCGAGAAGCGATACGGTTCGAAGATAGTAACCCGAGCGTCAGCGAGATTTTCATCGCGGCCTGAGGAGAAGGCTCTTAGGCGAATTCGCTTCGCGGTGTTGCCGGCTGCGACCCGTGTCGCTGCGTTCTTCGCGTCAGCGGAGCTCCCCGTGGGGGGGCAACCCCCTCTCCTCCTTCGCTTCATTCTCTGTTACGGGTCGCCCTTTGGCCGGCAACACATCATTTGCCTAAGAGCCGTCATCGAGGAAACCTTTATAACCGCGCAGGGCAACGCGGGGAGCATGGGATTGTTCGCGCGGAAGGAGGGGGACGGCACGCTCTACCATCCGGGCTGCCTCGCCGCGGCGAAGCTGCCGCACGTCGTCAAGGCGACGAAGGAAGTCCTGCGTGACATGGGCGTCCCGTTCCTCATGGTCCCGGAGCTCGAGTGCTGCGGCCATCACGCGTGGTACGCGGGCTACGAGCAGGAATTCCAGACCATCATGGCGAGGAACAAGGCGCTCCTCCGGGCGAAGGGCATCACGCGCGTCATCACGAACGACCCGCACTGCTGCCTCACGTTCCGCGAACGGTACGGCATAGAGGCGAAGCACGTCCTCGAGGTGTTCGACGAACACCTCGACAAGGTCAGGAAAGGGGACGAGACCGCGGCGGCATATCACCACGCGTGCTTCCTCGACAAGCTCGGCATCGACGACAAGGTCGCGGTGCGTGTCCTGCACCGCGCGAACGTCCACGTGCCCAAAGACAATGCGGCGCGCGGCTGCTGCGGCTCCGTCGGGGACGACTTCGCCAGGAACAACCGGGAAGCGGCGGCGAAGATCGCGGAGAAGCGCGCCAAGGAGTTCAAAGAACCGTTGCTCGTCGTCGCGTGCCCGTACTGCCACCTCTCGTTCCAGAAGCACCGGAAGGTGCGCGACGTCGCGGAGATGCTCGCGGAAGTGCGATGATGGACGCTGAACGGCTGCTCAGGCGGATGGTTGACCCGGGCGACTACGCCGCGGACGAAGAGAGCCTGCTCGCGTACTCGTACGACGCGTCCGGTCTCGAAGGCCGGCCGCTCGCCGTCCTGAAACCGCGCGACGAGGAGCAATTACGGCGTATCCTCGTCCACGCGAACCAGTACCGGCTGCCGGTCGTACCGCGGGGCGCGGGCACGGGCATCCGCGGCGGCTGCGTCAAGGAAGGCGCGGTCGTCCTCGACATGAGGCATTTCGCCACGATCGAACGATTGGACACGCAGCGCCACACCGTGGACGTGGGCGCCGGCGTCACGGTCCGCGAGCTGAACGCGGCCCTGGCGAAGCGCGGCTACCGCTTCCCGCTCGTCCCGGAGGACGAGGAGGCGACGATCGGCGGGCTCGCCAGCCAGAACCACGTCACCGAAGAGAGTTTCCTCGTCGGCGACTATCACGACGTGGTCGAGCAGGCCGCGTGCTTCGACGCCCTCGGCCGGCACCATCTACTCAAGGACGCGGACCTCTCCAAAGGGATCGGCACCGAGGGTGTCGCGAGCGTCCTCCTCACGCTCAGGGTCAAGGTGCTCCCGACGCACAAGCTCACCGCGGACGTCTTCCCCGCGAAGGACGCGACGGCCGCGCTGGACGCGCTGGACGGCCTCCCGAAGAAGGGGGTGCTCCTCGCGGAATACCTCGACGCGGAGGCGGCTCGCCTGTTGAAGCTCGAGGGGCCGTGCCTCCTCGTCGCGTACGCGAACGACGGCGGCAGCTACAAGGACAAGGAGTACGTCGAGACCCTTCTCTCGAAACGGAAAGGGCTGGAGAAGACGCTCTGGGCGAAGGGGCTGGCCGTCGAGGAGGCGGCGCTGACGCGCGAGCAGCTCCCCGCGTTCCTCGGCCTCTGCGAGAAGGAGAGGTGGGTGTGCTTCGGCCACCTCGGCGGCGGCATCCTCCTGGCCGCGGTGGAGCGGACGGAGCGCGAGACGTTCTGGAACAAGGTGATCGCGCTCGGCGCGCTGCCCGGCGGCAAGCAGGGCTTCGGCCGGCTCAAGAGGGAGTATGTGCCGCAGGACGTGAAGAAGATGCTGCTCAAGCTCAAAGAGGAGCGCGACTACAACAACATCCTCAATCCAGGGGTGCTCGTATGATCTTCCGACGCAAGGAAGAGGAGAAGAAAGGCGCGGACGCGTGCATCCTCTGCCGGCTCTGCGACGCGGGAAGCTCCTATCCCCTGACGCTGGACGAGCGACGCTCCCTGCGGCACGCGGTGTGGCTGGCGAAGAACAGGCGCGAGAGCGCGTGGCTCTACGCCGCCATGCTGAACGGCGTCGGCGAGAAGGCATGCCCGATCGGCATCGCAATTGACGACGCGATCATCGACGCGCGGCGACGCATGGTCGAGAAGGGGATGGAGACGAAAGAGAACCGGGAGTTCTTCGCGAAGCTGCGGCAGGGGAAGAACCCCTACGCCTAGCGGAACAGGCGCTCTCTCGTGAATTCTCGTTTCCTGGCCGCGCCGTCGGTATCGTGATACTCGATCACCGCGCGTTTCTCCTCGTAACTCTTGCCGTCCCTCACGAGCAGCTGCGCGGTCTCGAGGTAGCGGACGTGGCGGTTGAGAAGGGTGCGAAGCATCTCGGCGTGGTCCGCGCCGAGGAGCGAGATGATGTAGGTGTGCGGCTCCTCTTTGCCGCCATCGTTGATGAGGAGGGTGAGCAGGCCGGATTCCCGTCTTCGGGCGGTGATTTTAAAATCGAGGAGCCTGCCTTCTAACGGTGTGAGATCGCTCTCAGACATCGTGCCGCCCCCTCAGTTCTTCGCCTTCAGCTCTTTCCACGCCAAGCTGAAGAGTTGTGTCAGGGCTTGCGCGAAGAACGGGGCGTTGAGCCAGACGCCGACGTCGTAGCTCGGGTGGACGCTCGTGTCGTCCATCAGCATGAAGACGACCTCTTTCGCGTCGGCGACGCAGAACCGCGCGCTCACGTGCTGCAGGTTCTTGACTTCCGCAAACTGGGAGAGGGAAGCGGCCGCGTCCTTGTTCTTCGCGGTCAGGGGGGCGGCAATCATGATCTTGACGCCCCGTTCAGACGCTTTCTTGAGGCTGCGGCCGAGGGCGTCCGCCTTGCGGGGCAGGCCCGCCTCGGTGGTGACGAGGATGATCTCCTCCTCTGCCGCCTTGATCATCGTGTCGAGCTGGTTGTACGCGTTCGAGCGGCCCTTGAGCGCGCCGGTGAGGTCGGTCGGGTCGACGAGGTCCACGCCTTTGGTGTGGAGGAGCTTCAGCTCGTCGAGGATGTCGGTCTTCTTCAGCTCGTCGAGCGTCTCGATCTGCTTCTCCGCGTCCTGCTTGACAATCTTCTTGACGCGCTCGAGCACCTCTTCGGGCGACACGGCGATGTACTTGATCGGCTTGCCGATCTTCATGATGATGAATCCTTTCTTTTCGAGGGACTCGAGGACGTCGTAGGAACGGGAGCGCGGCACGTTGGCGATGTCGGAGAGCTCGCCGGCGGTCGAGACGCCCCTGCTGAGGAGCGCGGTCCAGATCTTCGCTTCGTAGCTGTTGAGGCCGAAATCCTTGATTTTCTTGAGGAATTCCTTCTGGACAATCGTCATGATGGTTCACCGGCTGCTTGTTTGGAGGGGATGCTCGTGGGATTTAAATACTTTTTTATTTTTTACTATTTTATAGTAAAAACATAATTTGGTTTGTGTGGCCTACCCCCACATTTCCTGTGGAGCATCCCCCCCACTTCGATGACCCCCCTCTTCTCGTACGTCTCTGCTCGGTCACTCTTCCCGGTCACTCTTCCGGTTTCGCTTCCTTCGTTTTTCGCTTTCGACTCTTCATTCATTCTTTTTCTGACCTTCTTAGACCTTCTTATAATAATAAATAATATTACCTATAAGGCTCTTAGGCAAATGATGTGTTGCCGGCCAAAGGGCGACCCGTAGCAGAGAATGAAGCGAAGGAGGAGAGGGGGTTGCCCCCTACGGGGAGCTCC
>JACWAN010000036.1 GCA_014874255.1 Candidatus Woesearchaeota archaeon | reverse complement strand
GATTAGAAACCCTTAACGGACGCGGTCGAGGAGCGCAACGAGCGTCAGGCCGTACTGGCGCCGCAGCTCCGGCGAAGGCCAGGCCGCGGACGAATAGAGCGCCTCGTATCGTTCCCTGATGTCCCGTTCCCTCTCCAGCGTGCGAGGGGAGACGGACGTCCACTGCATCAGCCGTAGGAACTCGTTCTCTTCGTCCTTGATCAGGTCGTGGCTCTTGATGCTCCTCAGGTACGGCTCGAAACGGTTGATGACCTCGTCGAAAGCAGCAAGCACCCCGTCCCGGCCCATCCGCTCTGCCCGCGACCGGACGCCGGAGAAGTAGTCCGCCAGGCCCTCCTCCTCCCGTCGCAGCATTCGGACGTCCTTTCTCATCGTGCCGGCTCGTTCTGTCCGATAAAGGTTTTGATGGCGTCGTACGCCGCCGGGTAGCGCGTCGGGTCGAGGAGCGCGGTATGGAGGACGTCCGCGCCCCGGCACGAGCCGTTGACGACGGTGAGCCGCGCGTCCGGGAGCCCGGCGCTCGCCAGCGTGACGACACCGTCGCCCGGCTGCCCGTTCATGTCGCATCCGCTCCCCGCGATGACGAACAGCGGGATGGAGAGCTGCCGGCTCGGGTCGTTCAGCTTCGCGAGGAGCGGGCTGCCAGCCGTCATCTCCGTGCACTCCGTGTCAGCGCCGAGCACGGGGCAGAGCTGCGCGACGCTGCTCTCGATGCCGTGGTTCGGCGTCCCGACCATGATCAAGGCGGCCACCTTGTCCGCGCCGAAGATGTCCAAGTACCGTCTCGCGACGAGGCCGCCCATCGAATGCGCGACGATGATCACCTTGCCGCTGCCCGTCCGGTTGAGGAGCGTGTCGACGAGGTCTTTCGTCCGGATCGCGTACGTGTCAATCGACTCGCTCGTCGCGACCGACAGGATGTACGAGCCGCCGTTCAGGTACGCGTCGTAGTAGTACGTGCCGCTCACGCTGACCGGCGCTCGCTGTTCGCCCCACGCCCCCGAAGGGAAGGGTTCGTAGGCCGAGTACGGCGTCAGCACTCCGGCATCCAGGGCGACGCCGTCTTTCTGGAGCTGTTCCTGGATGGCAGCGAACCCCTCGATCGTGTAGACTGGCGAGTTCCGCGCGTTCATCGAGTGGCCGTGGAGGAACAGGACGGGGTATTTCGCGGCATCGCACGCGCCGCCGTCGCAGCACGGCGCGCATGTGCCGAAGACGCAGCACTGCGGCTCGTGCACCGGCAGCGTCGACGGAAGAGCGCTCGTCGCGTTCTCCGTCGGCAGCGGGACGGACGCGAATCTGAGTCCGGAGAGATCGGGCAGCAAGGCCGTGTTCGAGAACGTCTGCGCGCACCTCGAGAGCGCGGCCGTCGTCTCGTTTCCCGGCGTCAGGTTCGCCGCCCAGAGCTCGCCGGCGGTCGCGTTGAGGCCGCTGCACGCCGCGCTCAGGCCCGCGAGCGCGCCGCTGAAGAGGAGGTCGGGCGTCTGCGTCACCGAGGAGGCGATCATGGTTGGGATGACTGGCTCATCCCCTGACGTATTCGTCGTCTCGTTCGTCATGTTCGTATTCGTTACATTCGTCCCGTTCGTGCCATTTATGCTCGCGGCGAGCGCTACCCGCTCTTCCGCGTCGAGGAGCGTGATGTTCTCCGCGTCCGCGAGAGCGAGAGATGCTGCCGTCAGGAACCGCTGGTCGCTCCTGTTCCGGAGCGCGTCGAACTCCTGGCCGCGCGAGAGGATGTTCCCCGTCGGCGTCGCCGCGATCCGCTTCGCGAGGCCGGCGAGCGCGTCCGCGCCGTCACCGAGCGAAGCGGCGTCCGCGCTCCTGTTGTCGGCGAGGAAGAGCCGTCGCGCCTGCTCCCAGCGCCAGAGATCGGCGATCGTCGCCGTCAGCCCCCCGACGAGAGAATGCTGCGCTGCGACGTAGGATGAGACGTTCGCCAGCGTCGCGTCCGCGTCCGCGAGGAGCGCGTCGGCGTCCGTCTGCGGGACCGAATCGTTCAGGCCGACATAGTCCTCGTCTTGCCATCGCTGGAGGAGTGCGGCCGCATCCGAGAGGAGCGTCGTCCGTCGTTGCGCGAGCGCCGGAACCGCTGCCTCGAGGCCGTCGAGCGGCACGTCAGAGGGCCCTTGGAGCGAAGCGATAGCGGCTACGGCGTCCTGGCTCGCGGCGTCCGCCTGCCGCGCCGTCGCGAGGAATGCGGGAAGCGTGCTAGCCGCCGCGTCCTTCGCCGCCTGCTCCTGCTGCGTCAGCGTGTAGTCGAGCGTGACGATCGCCGCCGCCCGGTGTTCCGTGCCGCTCCGTCCGCAGAGCGGCTGCGGCACGTTCGCGCACGTCACCTCGAGGCTGTAGACGATCTGGCCCTCGCCTTTCGCGGGAGCGGTGAACGGCAGCGAGAAGGAGACGTTGCTGTTCTGGAGCGCGATGCCGTGCCGCTGCGCGACGACGCTCCCGTCAGAGACGTCGGTCAATGTGTAGTCGCACGACGCCTCGCAGAAGAGGTAGTTGTTCGTCGTGAGGGAGAAGTCGACCGTCGCCTGTCCGCCGTGGCCGAGGGTGAGCGCGCTCGCTGCCGGCGTGAGGACGACGATGAGGTCCTCGCTCGCCAGGCTGTACACCTCGTACCCCGCGGCGACGAGGACGACGAGCAGGAGGAGGACGAGCGTGACGATGGCGACCCTCTTCGTCCGGGCGCGTCGTCTTCTCTTCTCTTCCCGGACGTTCCCGTCCTTCTTCTCTCCTTCCGCATCCCCCCCTTGCTCCCCCTCCTCTTTCTTCCGCTCTTCTTTCTTCTCCCCTTCTTCTTTTTTCTCCGGCCTCGCTTCTTCCCCGTTCTTCTCAGCCCTTTCTTCGGTTACGGGAACCGGTTCTGGAGCGGGTTCAATCCCGACGACGGTTTCTTGAGGAACCGGTTCTTCTTGCGTCTCGGATGGCTTCGCCTTCCTCGCGGGGCGTTTCGCGCGCTTCTTCAGGTCCTTCTTCGGGCGGGGCTTCGTGGCAGGCATGCCTCTCCCGAACGCTTCCATGATTAAAAACTTTCCTAGAACGGCGTGCCAGCATGAGATAAGAATGGAGGAATAAGAATGGGGTGTAAGGCGATCTCGCTGTCGCTTGAAGCCTTCAGCCCGGCTCTCGCTACGGCTCGAACTGGGCTGTAAGGGATTTGAACCCTTGACCTGCCGGTTACTCTCAAGCTCGCCTTGAGAGTCCCAAGGCGGAGCCGCGGATAAGAGCCGGCTGCTCTACCGAACTAAGCTAACAGCCCATGAAGGTGTTTATGTCCGTGTTTCCGCCGTGAATCGGAGGCCCTTTTTAAACGTTTTCGTTGGTTCGGCCGCGATGAAAGTCTCCTGTCGCACCCCGGCGGTCTCCTCTTCCGGAATCGCTTCTTCTCCGAGTCCAGTCCGACGGTTGTGAAG
>JACWAN010000035.1 GCA_014874255.1 Candidatus Woesearchaeota archaeon | reverse complement strand
GAGGAAGGCCGCGGGAAAGTCCGCGCGATTGACGGCGCGCCGGAGCTCGTCGCCGCGCTGCGGGAAGAGGGTGCGCCGCTCGCCCTCGTCTCCGGCTCGGTCGGCAGCATCGTCGCCCTCGTCCTCACGGAGCTCGGGCTGGAGGACGCGTTCCGCGCGGTCGTCACGGCCGACGACCCCGTGCCGGGCAAGCCGTCGCCCGCGCCGTTCCTCCTCGCGGCGGAGCGGCTCGATGTCCGTCCGAAAAGATGCGTCGTCGTCGAGGACGGCGTGAGCGGCATGGTCGGCGCGCGGAAAGCGGGGATGAAATGCGTCGCGCTCGCGCCCGCAGGGAGCCGCGTAGAATATCCTGCGGATCTCGTCGTCCACAGTCTACGCGACCTCGACAGCACAGTCCTCGAGACGATAAGCGTGAAGATTTAAAAGCGGTTCTGCTTCTTCCGCCCCCATGAAAGGTTCGCTCAGCTCCCTCGACCTCCATTTCCTCGTGCGCGAGCTCCAATCGGCGGTCGGCAGCCGGCTCGACAAGGCGTACCAGGGCGCGAAGGAGCGGAAGCGCGACCTCACCTTGCAGCTCCACCAGAAGGACGCGGGGAAGAAGATGGTGCGGATCCTCTTGCCCGGCCTCGTCTACGTCGCGGAGCGGAAGCCCGCGTATGAGATCATGCCCGGGCCGTTCGCCACGTTCTTGCGCAAGCACGTCGGGAACGCGCGGATTATAGGGATCGGACAGAGAGGTTTTGAGCGGATACTCGAGTTCGTTCTCGAGAACAAGGACGGAAAATTCGTTCTGGTATTGGAATTATTGCCTCCGGGGAACGCGGTGCTGCTCAACAAGGACGGGAAGATCATCAACCTGCTCGAGCCGCAGCGGTTCGGCCAGCGCGTCCTGCGCGGCGGCGTCCTCTACCAGCCGCCGGAAGCGCAGTTCGACACGAAGGACGCGACGCCTGAGGCGATCGCCGAGCGGCTGTTCGTCTCGGGCAAGGATTCCGTCGTCAAGGCGGTGGCGATGGACCTCGGCCTCGGCGGCGAGTACGCGGAGGAGGCCTGTTTCCGCGCCGGCGTGGAGAAGTCGCGGAAGGACCTCTCCAAGGAGGAGCTGCTGAAGGTCGCCGCTGCCGTGAAGGCGCTCTTGGATGAGAGGATCACGGCGTCCGCGACGGCGGATGAGACCTATCCGGTCGCGCTGCAGACGAAGCAGGCGGGCGCGCCGTTCCCGTCGTTCTCGGCAGCGATCGAGTCCATCGTGCCGGACCACGTCGTCGAGAAGAAGGAAGCGGCCGTCAAGACGAAGAAGGACAAGGCGGCCGACGTGGTGAAGCAGCAGGAGGCGGCGTTGAAAGGGCTGCTGAAAGCGGCCGAGGAGAACCAGCGGAAGGGCGAGCTGTTGTACGAGCACTACCAGGAGGTCGACCGCTTGCTGAAGGAGGTCCGCGAGTTACGGAAGACGCACGGCTGGCAGGAGATCAAACAGCTCCTGAAGGAGAAAGGCGTCGGCGTCGACGAGCAGAAGGGCGAGCTGACGGTCGAGCTGGAGTGAAGCGCGAGAGGGCGCACATCACGATCATCATAAGCGGTTTTTCATAAGTGGTCTTTCATAACTAGTTTTTGCTGTGCGAGAACCCACCGCGCCAGGCGCGGCAAAATCCGCGACGCGAGGAGCGACAATTGCTCGCACAGGAACGATTCAGTAACCATTAAATGAACCGACAGTTTCGTGATCGCCATGTTTTTCGAGAACCGCTACCGGAAGGTGTGCCCTGACTTCACGTCCGAGGCGAAGGAACGGCCCGCGCTGCGCGTCAACACGCTCAAGGCCGATGAACGGATACTCGTCAAGCGGCTCAACGCGAAGAAGGTGAAGCTCGAGAAAGTGCCGTGGCTGGCGCACGGCTACTGGTACGAGGCCGCGTTCAGTCTGGGAGCGACGCCGGAATACCTGCAAGGCTTCTATTATCTCCAGGGCGCCGCCAGCCAGGTCGTCGCGGAGGCGCTGGATCCGCAGCCGGGCGAGACCGTGCTGGACATGGCAGCCGCTCCTGGCAGCAAGGCGACGCACGCCGCGATGCTGATGAAAGACAAAGGCGTCCTCGTCTGCCTCGACACGAACACGCAGCGACTCGCCGCCTTGCGGAACAACTGCGAACGACTGATGGTCAAGAACGCGATCCTCCTCAAGAAGGACGGACGCTTCACGAAAGATCTGGGGATGACGTTCGACCGGATCCTGCTCGACGCGCCGTGCTCGGGGAACTTCTGCAGCGAGGAGGGCTGGTTCCTGAAGCGGACGCTGCCCGACATCAAGCAGAACGGCCGCGTCCAGAAAGAGCTCTTGCGGGCGGCGTACGCGGCCCTGAAGCCCGGCGGTGTACTGGTCTATAGCACTTGTTCTCTTGAACCAGAAGAGGACGAAGTAGTGATTAATTGGTTCGTCGAGAAATACGCCGACATGGAACTGGTGGACCTGAAGCTCGACGCTGGCGTCGGCGATCCCGGCATCACGGCGTGGGAAGGCGAGCGGCTCAACCTGGCGGTCGCACGGACGCGCCGCTTCTGGCCGCACAAGACTTCTACCGAGGGCTTCTTCATCGCGAAGCTGCGGAAGAAATGAGGTTCTTTTTTTTGACTAATTATCAACTATATAGAAAATAATTATTTCCACTCACGCCGGAAACCGCAGCTTCCCGTCAGCAGACGTCCGGAAAAAGACGCGGAAGGCACTTTAAGGAGAAGGGCCCTTCTACCGGAAAGACGCAACCGTGATTCCGTAGCGAACAACAACTATATAAACCTGCAGTTTATACGTTTCAACTGTGAGTTTATATGCGTGCCATGAATGAGAACGAGATGCAGGCCCTCCTGACAATATTCAAGGACTTCACGACGAAGTACAACGCGCACAGCCTCTCCAAGGAATTAGGACTGAGCGCGATGGGCGCCTTGAAGCTCCTCGAACGGCTGCGTCAGCAGCGGCTGCTCGCCGTGGAACGGATAGGGAACATCAAGGTGTACCGGATGGACGACAACGAGTACGCGCGCCACTATCTCGCCTTCCTCCTGCGGAAGGAGGCGGAAGAGGCGCCGGCACGGGTGAAGCGCTGGGTGAACGAGCTGCGCACGCTCGAGCACGCACGCGTCGTCCTCCTCTTCGGCTCGGTCCTCGACAGCGACAAGCACAACGACGTCGACCTCCTCGCGCTCCTCGAACAAGGGGACGCGACCAAGTTCAACGAAGAGGTCGCGAGGATGGACGACCTCAATCAGAAGCGGATCCATGCCGTGAAGCAGACCCCGGCCGATTTCGAGCGGAACCTCTCCAGCAAGGACAAGGTCCTCCTCTCAGCGGTGCGTCGCGGCATCGTCGTCTTCGGCCACGACGACTACGTGGAGGCGTTGCTCCGTGCACGCTAGGAACACGGTCCGCTGGTGCCTCAAGAAAGCAGAGGAGGAACTGAAACAGGGAGGGGCCACAGGGATCTCATTACGGATCTTCCGAGGGAGACAAAAAAAGAAAACCTATTTTTTGTAATATAATTTACTAAAAATAGGTAAAATATATAAATAAAGACTCCTAAAAACCTAAAAATGGTAAATTTTGATGATTTGCTTGCGCAGGGCACGATCAGCCGCTTCCTGACGACGGAGAAGGAGAAGCGGACGCTCTACCTCGAGTTCCACAAAGAATCCTACAAAGAGGATATCGCCACCGCGAAGCTCCTTCAAGACCGTTCGCACCGCTGGAGCGTCACCGCAGCCTATTATGCCATGCTCAACGTGACGAAGCTCTATCTCGCAAAACACCACAACCTCTCAATCAACGAGCGGAGCCATCTCACCACGAGGATCGCGCTTGAGCACGTCCTCAAGGAGGAGCAGGCGAAGAAGAAGGCGATCGGGCTCCTCCGTGAAGCGGAAGCGGCGTTCGAGAGCTTCACCCCGGGAAGCAGGCAGCCGACGATTCTCTCGAACATGCTCGGCGCGGCGAAACAGAAACGCGAGAAGGCGAGCTACTACGCGTATCCGCCGCCACAGCGACGGAAAGAAGACCTCGACTCATTCTTCAAGAGCGTCGTCGAACCGTTCCTCGCCATCCTGGAGGGGATGCTCTGATGCTCGAACCCGTACTCGGCTACAAGAGCGCGTGGCGCCTCCTCAGCCTCTTCGCGGAGACCCCGCGCAAGGAACTCGATACCTCCCGGATTCGTCAGGAGACGGGCATCGGGAACCAGTCGCTCGAGAACGGTCTTCGCCGGCTCGTCGCCGCCCACCTCCTTCTCGAACGGCGCGGCAAGCCGTCCCGTTACCTGCTCAATCTCGAACATCCCACGACGAAGCACCTCCTTGTCCTCTTGGATGAGGAGCGACGTTCCCTCCGGCAACTCGACTATCCGGTACGTGTCGCGCTCGCTGAACTGCTTCGCCAGATCGCCGAACACCCAGGATTCATGCGCGCGCTCCTCTTCGGCAGCCACGCGAAGGGGTACGCCCGTCCAGAAAGCGACATCGACGTCGCGCTCGTCTTCAGCGAGAAGCCGGATGAGCTCTGGGTCGCAGCAGTACAGAAAGATGTGAAGATGCAGATCCACGTCTTCAGCGGAGAAGAGTTCGAGGAGGGCTCTTCTCTCGCCAAACAGATCCGGAGCGAAGGGATTGATCTCTTCCCGTGAAGGGATGGTCCACAATTCCTCGAAAGAAGAATTTTATTCTATATAGAAAAATATTTCTTTCCGCTGCAACCGGAAAGTGAGCCCGTCCGTCGGCAGCTGTCCGAAAAAAGACGGGAAAGGCACTTTAAGGCTCTTCGGCTCTTCTTCTTCCGGGACGGCGCGGGCTTCGAAACGCCCGCAAGCAAGAACGATGCACCGGGGCACCCCGTAGGGGGCAACCCCCACCCCCTCTTCGCAGTCACGTCCGCAGGCGTTTCGACCTGAGGCCGGCGCCGTCCCTCAAAAACACGCAGGTGATACGGATGGGATTGAGCGAGAAGACCGAGAAGCGGCTGCGGGAGATGCCGATCATCAAGACGGACGTCTTCCGGAGCAAGGACGGCAGGTTCCTGGTCCACAAGACCAGCATCGTCCACATCAAGCCGATGGCCTACTACAAGGCGATCGTCGACAACACCGTCAAGGTGACGGAGGAGTCGATCGAAGATTTGAAGGACTACCTCGACGGGGAGTAGGCAGACAACAAGCACCACCGCCACCTTGGCATGATCTCCGGCGGCGAAGATGGCGCCGCAGCGCCATACTCCTGAGCCGCCGTCAAGACCCCGCAGCGGAGCGAGGTCAACTAGGCCGTGGCGGTGGTGCAAAACACGTTTTTCCCCCCCGAAAAACATTTATACTATGGTGAATTATATGGATACTATGGTGACGACAATCCAGATTAGCGAATCGCTCCGCGACGAGCTGAAGAAGCGGAAGGCGGGCAACGAGAGCTACGAGGACGTGCTCTGGGACCTGCTCGAGGACACGATGGAGCTGAGCGACGAGATGAAACGCGACATCGCGGAGGCGGAAGCCGACATCGCCGCAGGCAGGGTCATCACCCACGAGCAGCTCAAGAAAGAGCTCGGAATCAAATGAGCTATTCCCTCGAGTACTCGGAAAAAGCGCGGAAGCAGATCCACAAGCTTCCCACAGACGTACAGGCGCGCATCGCCGCCACGCTCGAACGGATCAGGATCCGGCCACGCGCCTTCGTCAAGCGGCTCGTGGATTCGCCGTACTATGCACTGCGTACCGGCGACTACCGGATCATCGTCGACCTCCGGGACGGGAAGCTTCTCATCCTCGTCATCGCCGTCGGAAAACGCGAGAACGTCTACAAGCGGTAGAGTCACATTCTGAAGGAAGAAGAATTCTGAAAGAGAAGAAAAGGCAGGACAGCGATCCGTGCTTCCCACACAGGAATGCAGTACTACACGGAACGCTGGCGCGCTTGACTTCCGAGTTCGAAAAGGGATCGGGTAGTACCGCGCCGCTATGGCCGTCCTAGACTGCGAGAAACGCGGTCAGTTTAAAAACCTAATTATTTTCTATAGAGAAACTATTTCCGGGAATCATTTCTCAGTCGGTAGTCGCCACTCCCGCCGCGCCTGCGCGAGCTGCTCGGGCGTGTTCGTCGTCAGCCAGACGCCGCGGTACTTGTGGCCATACAGCCCCTCGGCAGCCGCCACCTTCGGAAAGAGATCGTATTCGAACATGAACCGTTTCTCCTCGGGAATAATATCGAAGACGCGCGGCGAGAAGATATAGTGGCCATAGTTCACCCAGTCGCTCGGCGCGTCCTCCGGCTGCGGCTTCTCCACGAAACGGAGGATGCGATCGCCCTCCAGCTCGGCGACGCCGAAGGCGCGCACATCGTCCACCTGATGGAGCGAGAGGGAGATGAGCGCGTCGTGCTTCCGATGGAATGTTTCGAGCTCGCGGAAATCGAGATCGGAAAGGTCATCCACGTTCACGACGATGAAATCCTCGGCGAAATCCTTGCGGTCGACGAGGTGCATCCAGCCGCCCGTCCCCCGCGGCTCTTCCTCGACGAGGTACTTGATCCTGATCCCCTCGTACTCGTCGCCGAAGAACGCCATGATCTTCTCCGCGAGATACCCGATTGCGAAGTACGCGGTCGTCACGCCCGCGCGCTTGAGCAGCAGTAGGGTGTGCTCGGCGAGGCATCTCCCGTCGATGTCGACGAGCGGCTTCGGGGTCTCGAGCGTGAGGGGGCGCAGCCGCGTCCCGAGCCCGCCAGCGAGGATGACTGCGGTCTTCATGGGAGAAACGCTCCGTCCGCGACTTTTATAGTTTCTGATGGGCGCGTCATAGACGATACCTATGCATCCTGCGAGAGCATTAATGTTTATAAATACCGTGGCTTACCGTGGAAAGATGGCTGAAGGGAAGAGCTTCATCTCCAGCATGCCCGCGTTCTACTTCTGGGGCGCGCTCGGCGCCATCGCCGCGTACCTCCTCCGGCTGCTGCTCGCGCGGAGCCTCTCGCCTGCGACGTACGGCGCGTACTACGAGGTCATCGGCCTCTTCGTCTTCCTCTCGGTCTCACTCAACGACTTCGGCCTCAGCCAGTCATTCCTCTTCCATTTCACCAAGGAGAAAGACTCCCCGAAAGAGGGGAAGAACGTCTTCACCACCGTCTTCGTGGCGAAGGTGGCGCTCTCCCTCGTGCTGGGCGCGGTCTTCACCCTCTTCCACGAATGGTTCGCGATCCATTACTTCCATAACGTCTCGCTGAGCAAGCCGATACTCCTCTTCTCGCTCGCGTTCCTGTTCCAGGGCCTGGCGGTCTTCGCCGGCGCGTACTACGGAAGCCTCGGCCGTCTCAAGCTCTACTCATTCCTCGCGCAGGCGCCGATCATCCTGACGACGCTGCTCAGCGGCGTCGTGTTCCTCGTCCTTCCGCCTGAAACCCTCCTGACCGGCTATTTCCTCGCGTGGCTGCTCGCCTTCGCCTTGACGGCAGCAATCTGCGTGAGGATACCATTCTCCCGGCTGCTGACGCGGAAGGTCTCGCCGGGAACGGCGCGGAAGGTGAAGGATTATGCGTTGCTCGTCTTCCTCTCCGCGGCAGGGGGTATCCTGCTGAGCAGCATGGACATCCTCTTCCTCACGTACTTCCGTTCCTCGACAGAAGTCGGGTTCTTCGCGATCGCGATGCCGGTCGCCGCGCTCCTCCTCGTCTTCACCGATCCCCTCATCAGCTTCCTCGCGCCTGTCGTGGTGCACCGGCACCATCGCAAGGAGCACCCGCAGCTCGCGGCGACGCTCGGCATGATCTACAGCACCGGCATCTTCCTCCTGCTGCCGCTCTCGCTCTTCTTGGCGCTCTTCGCGAAGGAGGTCATCCTCGTCATGTTCGGCGAGGCGTACGTCGCCGCCGCTCCCGCGCTCGTCATCCTCGCCATCGGGACGCTCTTCCGCGCGCTGCAGGGCGTCAACCTGACCTTCCTCTTCGGGACCGGCCTGTTGCGGGAGCAGATGCGCATCATGTGGATCGGCGCGGGCGTCAACGTCCTCCTCGGGCTGGCGCTCATCCCGCGGTTCGGGTTCGTCGCCGCCGCCTTCACGACGAGCGCGTCCTTCCTCCTCATCTTCGCGCTCTCGTTCATCGAGCTGAAGCGGAAGCTCAGTTTCCCGTTCGACTACCGCGCGTTCGCGAAGAGCGTCGCACTCGCGGCGGTCAGCCTCGCGCTGGCGTTCTGGCTCAAGGGCGCGCTGCAGCTCCCGCTCTACGCCAAGGCGGGCCTCATCGGCGCGGTCTTCTGCGCCGCCTATTACGGGCTCGGCATCCTCGTGTTCCGAATCATCGACTACCGCCCCCTCCTGGAACTGCTCGGCTCGATGACGAAGAGGTGGCGGTCGTGACGCGGGTCGCGTACTTCTGCCTGCTCGGCCGCGGCGGCATGGTCCATTACAGCTCGCAGTTCGTCAACGCGGCGCGGCTGCAGGTCGACGTCCTTGTGCTCCTGCCGAGCTACGTCGACCGCGCAAAGTACTTCGACGTAGCGGAACGGGACGTCGTCCGGGTTGCCGCACCGCCGACGATTACCGGCACGCTGCTGAGCTGCCTCGCGTTCTGGAAGCATATTTCGGCCATCCGGCGGCTGCGCGCGTTCAAGCCGGACGTAATCCACGTCATGGACGTGCACCCGTTCTACGGGCTCTACCTCCGGTTCCTTCCCGGCAGGGTCGTCTTCACGCAGCACGACCCGGTCCTCCACAAGGGCGAGCAGCGCTCGCTCAAGGACCGCGTGACGGGGATGATGAACCGCTGGCTCGCCCGCCGCGCGGACGCGCGGATCGTCCACGGCAAGGCGCTGGAAGGAGATGGGGGAAAGGTCGTGGTCGTGCCGCACGGCGACTACGCCTTCTTCCGGCGATGGGCGAAGCCCGGCGTGAAACGGGAGAAGCACACAATCCTCTTCTTCGGCCGCATCATCGAGTACAAGGGGCTGGACCTCCTCATCCGGGCGGCGGAGCTCGCCGCGAAGAACATTCCTGGCCTCAAGGTGATCATCGCAGGGGAGGGAGAGTTCAACCAGTACAAGGCGCTCATCAAGACGCCCGCGCTGTTCGAGATCCACAACGGCTACATCCCCGAAGAAGAGGTCCCGCAGTATTTCCAGCGGTGCTCCGCGGTCGTGCTCCCCTACAAGGACGGCAGCCAGTCCGGCGTCGTCCCAGTGGCGTACGCGTTCTCCCGGCCGGTCATCGTCACACCCGTCGGCGCGATCCACGAAGTGGTGGACGACGGGAAGACCGGCCTCATCGCGGAGAAGACGCCGGAAGCCATCGCCCGCGCGATCGAGAACCTGCTCCGCGACGACAAACGAGCGGTCCGCATGGGAAAAGAGGCGTACGCGAAGATGGAACGCACCATGGGATGGACGATGATCGCGAAGAAGGTCGTACGAGAGGCGTACGGGACAAAGAAAGGCTAATTCTGACTGGGTGCTCGTTCGAGTCAAAGAGTATTTTTTGAAAACAGTCCCGCGAGTTTTCTCTTGACAACCGCATAATCGCAACGCTCCTTGACAATCTTCTTGTTGATTGCGACATGTTTTTTCGCGAGTGCAGGATGTTCGAGGTAGTATAGAATATTTTTTGCGAGCGTTTCCGGATTTTCCGGCTCGTGAAAAAGTGCGGAATCGGTGAATACTGAGGTGAATGATCCGATAGACGAGACGCAGAGAGGCAGGCCCGCTGCCGCCGCCTCATAGACGACGAGGCATTGACCTTCATGGATTGAACTGTTGATGCAGACATCAGAGATATTCATTAGCGTCCGTACTTGTTCTGGAGATACATTTCCGGTAGTTATTACTTGACCTTCTATGCCAAGTTCTTTTATCCATTCTGCGACAGTCTTCTCACCTTCCATCGCGAGAAAATCCTTTCCTGCGACGATAAGCTTTATGGGCCGTCCCTGCTGCATCAACAGACGAACACTCTTCAGCACAGTCTCCACTCGCTTGAAATGCCTGATTCCTGCGAGAAACAAAGCGACCTTGTCGGTCTTTTTGATGCCCAGAGATTTTTTCGCATCCATCCTCATCTTCACGCTTGGGCGTTCCTCGAAAAATTCATGGTCTATGCTGAGGGGTATGTAGTGGACGCGTTCAGGTTTGACACCCATCTTGACCAATTCGTCCTTCTCGAAAGGATTGGAGACTTTGATGGCGTCGAACCGCTTGATGAAGAAGGAGAACACCAGCCGTTGCCACCATATCGGGGGGAGGCGGGACTGATGACTCATGAAAATAGTGTATTTCCCGAAGAAACAGGCCATAAAGGACTTGGCGACGCGATCATTGGCGAAGATTATCGCGTCGTTGTTCTTGAAGAGGAATCTTAAATATGGTATCCATCGGTCCAGGGAGATGAGCGTTACTCTCTCCGTGCGCTGTCCGGAACCAACGACCGTAATCGGCTCGTTCCCGACGCATTTACCGGTCGATATCTTGTTTCCCTTTCCTAGTGAGAGGGTATTTGTCGAGATGATGGTCGATTCATAACCGAGAGCGATCGCGACCTGAGCAGGTATCAAGAAATAATCCTCTTTAGGATTGATCCCGAGAGACCCCTTGAAATCGATAGGGACAATCTCAATGAATCTCGTCTTTTTCGGCGGCATAATTCCCTACGAGGGCCTTCATTTAAAAAGTTGATTTTCTCTTCGCAAAAAAAGGAAACGGAGGAGCATCATCTTTATATAGCCACCAATCTTTTTAAACATCGGTGATACGAAATATGTGCCTTGAGACGAAGGGGTCCGCATCAGCACAAGAAGACGCTGTCGAGTAAACTCGCGCGCGGCCATGCTCACTGACGTTCGCGGGTTCCGGAACAAGTCCGGAACCATCCCCCGACTGAAGTC
>JACWAN010000005.1 GCA_014874255.1 Candidatus Woesearchaeota archaeon | reverse complement strand
GTTGTGAAGATCGCAGAACCGCCAAGGGGGTGCTGTTCGACTCTTTTTCATCGCAGCCCTTTGCGGCCCGTCAGAGAAAAATTTTTATTCTCCGCCCTCCCCTTCGCCTCCATGAAACGCTGCCGCGACTACTCGCCCTGGATCGTCTTCCGCGTCTTCATCCTCGTCGCGCTCTGGGTGCTCTACGGGCTGATCCCCCATCAGCTCTCCTTCGTCTGGCTCAACCTCGTGACGGTCGCGCTCGTGGTCTACGCGGCGAAGCTCTACGTCCACGAGGAGCGTTTCGGCCTCGGCCTCATCGTCGTCGCGATCCTGCTGAACAACCTCCTCTTCCTCTACCTGAGCCCGCTCTTCAACCTCCTCGTCACCATCCTCATCTCCGTCATCCTCTTCTTCGACATCGTCAGCGCGCCGCAGAAGGTATGAATTCTCAGCAGGGACGGAGAAGGGGAGAGAAACGGAAAAAAGGAGGAAAGACGTTTCTTCCGGGACCTGCCTACTGGTTGTTCACCGCCTGGATGACCACCGACTGCATGAGCGCGTCCTCGTAGCGGTACATCAGGTCGACGGTGATCGGCTCCGTGTAGATCCTCGTCTGCTGGCCGGGCGTGGCGGTGAGCGTGCACGTCACCGTCATCGGCGCTCCGTTGTAGAGCGTGATGGTGCCGTTCGCCGTGCCGCCGAGGCTGCTGCACTTGATGTCCATCGTGGGGTCCTGGCTCGAGACGCCGACGTTGATCTTGTACTTGTTCATGTTCGTCACGCTGGGGTCGCAGGTCTCGTCGGCCGTGCGGCCGTAGAAGTTGCCCGTGCCGACGTGCTCGATGATGAAATTGATCATCACCTTGTACGGGCCGAGCGGATTCTCGACGAGCGAGGTGACCTGGATCGGCGCGCCGCTGTTCTGCGGGTGCTTCTCCCCGGTGAGGGTGCAGACCTGCGCGTCCTGCACGCTCTCGAGGACGTCGTCCTTGAAGCAGATCGGCGCGGTCGCCTTCGTCTCGTAGTCGTAGCACGTGTCGACGATCAGGCTCTGCACCGTGTTCCCTTCGAGCTTCTCCTGGTAGTTGAGCCCGTCGAAGACGACGCTCCGGATCTGGCCGGGGAGGATGGTGCCGTCGAAGTTCTTGTGGCTGCCGAGGAGCGGGTCGGTGAGATCCTGGCTCATCTGCGCCGGCGTCAGGCCGTACGCGCCCGGCCGGATGCCGGAGAGCGAGACCCGCACGAACGGGTTGTCCGTGCCCGGGCCGATGTCCGCCTCGCCGACGTTCTGCAGGGCGACGCCCACGGCGAAGTTCATCTTCCCGTTGTCGTACACCGCCGCCGGAGGCATCCCGTCGATGAGCCCGACGTCCAGGCCGACGTTGCCGCCGATGAACGGCACGGTCTTGTCCGGAGTCGCGGGCTGCGAGCTGCACGCCGCGACGAGCAGGGCCACCGCGACGAGCGCGAGCAAAAGCGATGTTCTCATGATCCGACCTCCAGCTTCGCCTCTTCCAGTAGGCATCCTTTTTAAGTTTAATCTTCTCGGCGTTCTCCGGCGTCTCACGTGACCCGCTTCACCGGGACGACCCGGTCGTACGTCTTCGAGTAGCCGTACCAGAGCTCGATGACGAGCGGCGTCTGGTACGCGCTGCCGACGTCGGCGAACTGGATGGGGTAGGTGCACGTGAAGCTCGCCTGGCCGTTCTGCAGGCGGATGTAGGTGCTCGGCGTGCAGGTCAGCATCTGCTGGCCTATCCTGACCTCGCCGATCCAGAGCGCGTTCTGGTCGCTCGACTGCGCGCCGCCGGGATAGTACGGGCTGCACTTCTCCAGGCTGCCCGGGTCGAAGACCGTGCCGCCGCCGACGTTGCTGACGGTGATGTGGAAGACGGCGGTGCGGGGCGTGTTCTCCTGCGTCACGCTGGTGATCGCGACGGGGGCCCCTTCGCCGCCGCTCCACGTCGCGGTCTGCGGCGTGCAGACCTTCCGGTTCTCGCTGTACGGCTGCGGGTCGATGCAGACCATCGGCGCGGCGAACGTCGTGTACATGTAGCACGTCGTCAGTAGGAAGTGCTGAGGAATCTGGTCCGCGCCCTGCGGCCACTGGTCGAGGTGCGCGTGGTACTGGATGTTCGCGATCTCGCCGCCAGGGTACTCGTACGTGTTCCCCGCGAGGAGGAACTCCTGGCCGAGGTACTGCTGGAAGCTGAGCCCCGCGAGGAGCGCGATGAGGAGGAGGCCGTGCTCGCGCTGGTCGAAGCTGATTGTCGCGTCGTCGAGGGTGAAGCTGACCTGGCCGCCCGTGTTCGTCTTCTGGTAGTTGAAGATCATCTTGCTCAGCGGATTGTCGTTGCTGAACCACGTCTGGCCGCGCACCATGATCGACTGGAGCCAGTTCTGCTCGTTCCCGCTCCAGGCGAAGTTCTGGCCGCACTGCATCGTCATGCCGAACTGGTTGAGGCTGTAGTCGCCGAGCCGGAGGGTGCACGCTCCCGGGTAGGAGTTCGCGATGGGGATCTCGTCGATCTTGATGAGGTTCGGGTCGTACCCCGAGATGAAGACTGCGCCGCGGCTGTAGCTGCCGCCGAGATTGCTCACCTCGACGTCGATGGGGATGTCGTTCGCGCTGCTCCCCGGCGCGTTGCCGTAGTAGTAGAGCGTCGGCGGGAGCTGGTCGAACCGCGCCTCGACGCCCTGCGTCCCCTGGTAGTACTTCTGCTGCGCCGGGTTGAAATACTGGTTCACGTTGCTGCCCGCGCCGCCGATGGAGAAGCTGGCGCACCCCCCGAGGAGGAGCGATGCCAGCAGCAGCGCGGGGAGAAAGATTGCGGTTGTCCTCTTCATGATGGCTTTCCCGTCTTCGTTCTTTTTAAACTTTGTCGTCACTGAGGCTCTTAGGCAAATGATGTGTCGCCGGCCAAAGGGCGAGGCATGAAGAAAACACGGCAGAAGAGGTCGGGGGGTCGCCCCCTCCGGGGGTGACCGGAGCGGCGGGGAACGAAGCGGTTGCCGAGCAGCCGGCGACACCGCGGGAGGCGAATTTGCCTAAGAGCCGGAGAGAAGCTGCGTTGACATCGACAAGGTTGCCGCCTTGGACCGATGCCCGGATACGAATATGGCGAGCCGCGGCGATGTATCCCGGACAATCTCCACAAGCCAGCGGAACACGTCCGGGAAGGTCTGAAACGCCCAAATCCTGCCGTTCCAGCCAGTCTCTTTCTCCCGAGCCACTGGACATCCTCCCGCAGCGCTTTTTAAGGAAACCGCCATCGTAGGGGGCAGTCGCAGAAAAGCGGCCTCCACTCCCCCCGGCGCCGCGCGGCTCCACACTATCGCCGCGCCACGCCGCCCTTTTTTCCAAGGGAACGGGAGCTGAAACAAGACGGGAAACCAAGGAGGGACCGAAGATGGAAGCAAGCAGAGAAGCGAGCAGCGCAGCGAACCTGCCGCTGAAGAGGTTCCGCGCCGGCGCAGTCAGCGCCACGGTGTGGAACAACCACGCGAAGGAGGGGGACGGCGAGTACAAGACCGTCTCGCTCGAGCGAGGGTACAAGGACCGGGACGGCGTCTGGAAGAATGTGAGCTCGCTCCGCGTGAGCGACCTGCCGCGCGCCGCGCTCGTCCTGCAGAAGGCGTACGAGTACCTCGCCTTGGGCGAGGACGCGGAGGCCTGAGCTTTTTTTCTCTAAATCTTTATAATGACCAAGGTGATACTGATGGATGCAGAAGCGATTATGCAAGAGTACGAGCCCCTCCTCGCGGAGGAGACGAAGAACGACGTGAAGGCAGAGAAGAAGGCGAAGAAGATGGCGAAGGACGCGAAAGAGCCCAAGGATGAGAAGATCGAGGCGAAGCCTGAGAAGAGGTCCTTGCGCAACCAGAGCGACGAGCAGACAATCACCGACCTGCCGGGAGTGGGCGCGGCCACCGCCGAGAAGCTGATCATGACCGGCTTCGACGACCTCCTCTCCATCGCGGTCGCGACTCCCGGCCAGCTCGTCGACGCGGCGGGCGTCACGGACGTCACGGCACGCAAGATCATCAAGGCTGCACGGGACAATCTCGACATGGGGTTCCAGTCAGGCATGGATGTGATGGCGAAGCGGAACACGATCCAGAAGATCAGCACCGGCGTCGCGGCGTTCGATGCGATTCTCGGCGGCGGCTTCGAGACCGGCGGCATCAGCGAGTGCTTCGGCCAGTACGGCAGCGGCAAGACCCAGGTGGCGCACGCTCTCGCGGTCAACGTCCAGGCCAAGGACCCGAGCGCGATCGTCGTCTACATCGACACGGAGAACACGTTCCGGCCCGAGCGGATCACCCAGTTCGCGAAGGGCAAGGGCCTCGACCCGGAGCAGGCGCTCAACAACATCAAGGTGGCGAAAGCCTACAACTCCGATCACCAGATGCTTCTCGCGGAGAAGGTCGAGGACCTCCTGAAGCAGGGCGAGAACATCAAGCTCGTCATCGTCGACAGTCTGACCGCGCACTTCCGCGCCGAGTTCGTCGGCCGCGGCACGCTCGCGGAGCGGCAGCAGAAGATCAACAAGCATATGCACACGCTCGCCAAATTGGCGGACCTGTACAACCTGTCGGTCTACGTGACGAACCAGGTGATGGCCAAGCCCGACCAGTTCTTCGGCGACCCGACCGAGGCGATCGGCGGCAACATCGTCGGCCACAACTCCACGTTCCGCGTCTACCTGCGGAGGGGCAAGAAGGGCACGCGCGTCGCCAAATTGATTGACGCGCCGAACATGCCGGACGCGGAGTGTGTCTTCCAGGTGACTGAAGACGGGCTCATCGACGCGTAGGTCGTGACTGTTTCTTTTTTTCCTCTTATTTTTCCATTAAATATTAATACTAGTTATACTTTGTATAACTATGCAAAAAATGTTCAAGGTCCGTGTCCGGAAATGGGGCAATTCCGTGGGTATCATCATTCCGTCAGATATCGTTCGCGACGAGGGGCTCAAGCCCGGCACCGATATAGAACTGATGCTGCTCCATGATTCGCGCCGCGTCCTTCACGAGCTGTATGGCTCGTTGAAAGGCAAAGGCCTCTCCGGACAGAAGTTCAAGGATGAGATCCGTCGTGAGCTCTATGGAATCAAGTGATTATTTCTTTGACACCTATGCGCTCGTCGAACTCTTCGAAGAGAATCAGTCCTTCTCTCCGTATCGTGATGCGCGGATGTTTCTTATCGATTTGAACCTTTTTGAGATGCATCATTATCTTCTCAAGCGCGGTCTGCGCAGGGATGCGGCGCTCATACTCGACCAACTTTTCCCGTTTATCATGCCGCTAACAAAAGAGGATATTGCGCTCGCCGCGGAGCTCAAGCTGGCGCTCAAACAGCTCTCTCCTGCCGATTGCTTGGGCTATGTCGTCGCGCAGCGTCTCGGCGTCAAGTTTCTGACAGGCGACCGCGCGTTCCAGGGGATGAAGGACGTCGAGTGGGTGCGGTAGCGTCTTTTCCGACTCGTTTTTCATTACATTTTAATAGTTCCTGCCCTGGCGCTCCCCTGTGGGGTTGACGCCCCGCAAAAAATATAGGTGAATACGGCAATGTATGGTGAAGACCGGTACGGTGGCGGGGGGTTCGCCCGCCAGTCCACGCCGCCCGTCAGGGAAGGCGAGGAGTTCGACGTGACGATAGAAGCGGTGGGCGAGAAGGGCGACGGCATCGCGCGGCGCAAGGGGTTCGTCCTCTTCGTGCCGAGCACGAAGGCGGGCGACGAGGTCCGGATCCGCGTCACGAAAGTGTTGGCAAAGGTCGGCTTCGCGGAGAAGATCGGCGCGGCGGAGAAGAAGCCCGAGGTCTCCGCCCCGTCCCGGCAGCAGAAGCCTCCCGAGCCCGAGTTCGAGACGCACGAGGAGCTCGACTCCGAGGACTTCGGCGAGGAATCCTGAACCTTCTTTTCCCAAACCTTTTTGTAGCAGTATGACCTCGTTCTCGCGTATGCGTCTCTTCGTCGCGATCGACCTCTCGCAGGAGCTCCGGGAACGGATCCGTGGCGTGGGGAAGGGACTCGGGCCATCGTTCCGGAAGACGGACCCCGACGACGTCCACCTGACCCTCAAGTTCTTGGGCGAGGTGCGCGAGGAGAAGCTCGACAAGGTGAAGGTGGCGCTCGCCGCTGTCCGCGTGCCAGCGCTCAAGCTCGAATCGACGAAGATAGGGAGTTTTCCTCATATCCTCTGGCTCGGCGTCAAGCTCAACTCCGAGCTGGCGCAGCTCCAGCAGGAAGTCCAGCGAGCGGTGCGTCCGTTCGCGCTGAACGACCCGCGCTCGTTCAAGCCGCACCTCACCATCGCGCGGTTCGACTCCTTGACGCCGGAGGACGAGGCCGTGCTGAAAGAACTCCTCAAGGAGCGGCTCGTGGAGAGATGGAAAGCTTCCGGTTTCACGCTCTACCGGAGTACCTTGACGCCGGCGGGGCCGCGGTACGAGGCGCTGGCGCGGTTTCCCTGAGAATATCGGCTCCGTTGCTGTGGGCGAGGAACGGCGCGAGATACTCGAGTGTCGGTCCGACGACGGGGCTGCGGGCCACCGCCTTGCCGCGGAATTCCCGGTACGGTATCCTTCCCTCATCCAAGTATCCGCACAGGTACGCGAACGTCTGGTTTCTTGGAGGGTTGATGAGGACGACCGCGCTCGGCAGGAGATAGTCTTCTGGCGAGCCAGGCAGCGCGGCACTGCCGCGTGCCCATCTGTTCCGCGCCTCGTATTCCGCTTTCGCGCGGAGGTGGCTGTCCTGCGTCACCACGCCTCTCCAGGCGAGCTCTTTGCGGAAGAGCGCCTGCTGTTGCCGGAGGAGCTCCATGACCTCTTCATAGTCCGTCTCTTCCCCGCTGAGGACGCGGCTGATGGGATCGTAGGCCTTGAGGTCGAGGCAGCGTGCCAGTTTCCGTGCGAACGCGTCGGTCTCGCCGCGGTATTGGCCGTCGATGACTATGAGGGGATTCTTCATACCGGGCTGGCCAGCGTTCGGCTCCTGTTTAAATCCCTTTCTCTCGGGAAGGGACGACAAATTATTATTTTCTATATGGTGTTTTTTCGGGTTACTTTTTTAAACCCCTCCTCGCTCCTCAGAGCCATTACCTCGCCTCTCGTCGGAGTTCGGGAGGCCCCGCGCGTTCGCGGGCGCACAGGTGATAAAGCTGCGGAAAAGGACGAGAGAGTTCTCATCCGATTCCTACGAAACGAGAGGTTGCGTCGCGGAGACCTTGTTCTCCCATCCGGTCCGAGCAAGGGTCGGGCGCTCACGATAATGGCTCACGCCATGTTCGCGCCCGGACCTCGTTCCAAGGCGGCGCGGCTCGTGGACGAAAACGAAAAAGAAGAACCGAAGGTGAAACGCATGACTGACGAGACCGTAGACCTGCTCGTGCCGAACGAGGAATACCTGAAGAGCGGCATCCACATCGGCACCAAGTTCAAGACCAAGTACATGAAGGACTTCATCTACAAGACGCGCCCCGATGGATTGTCCGTGCTGAACATCGAGGAGATTGACAAGCGCATCCGGATCGCCATCACGTTCCTCAGCGCGTACGAGCCCGGCGACATCGTCATCGTCTCCCGTCGTGAGAACGGCTGGAAGGGCGTCAAGAAGATGGCCGAGCTCGTCGGCATCCGCTACTTCGCCGGCCGCTACCCGCCAGGCATCTTCACGAACACGCAGCTCAAGGGGTTCGTCGAGGCGAAGCTCGTCGTCGCGTGCGACCCGTGGCCGGACCGGAACGCGATCACGGATGCGGCGAGCGTCGGCATCCCTATCGTCGCGTTCTGCGACACGAACAACCAGGCGAACAGCGTCGACCTCGTCGTGCCGTGCAACAACAAGGGCAAGAAGAGCCTCGGCCTCCTCTTCTACCTCCTCACCAAGGGCGTGATGGAGGCGAAGGGCATGCTCAACAAGGGCCAGGCCCCGGACTTCACCGTCGACGACTTCACGAGCGAGTGAACCGCGAAACCCTTTTTTCCTTTTTCCTTCTCTTCCCATTTCTCCTCGACATCATCGTTGCCGCGGAAATTTTGCTCTCCCATCCGGTCCGAGAACTGGTCGGGCGCTCACGTAGATGGTCCTCTGTCACTTCGTTCCTGATCCTCGACTTCGTCGAGTCGCGGACCATGTTCGCGCCCGTCAATCGTTCCAAGGCGGCAACGATGATGATGTCGAGAGGTGTTTCTCCTCAGGCTCTTAGGCAAATGATGTGTTGCCGGCCAAAGGGCGACCCGTAGCAGAGAATGAAGCAAAGGAGGAGAGGGGGTTGCCCCCCCACGGGGAGCTCCGCTGACGCGAAGAACGCAGCGAC
>JACWAN010000034.1 GCA_014874255.1 Candidatus Woesearchaeota archaeon | reverse complement strand
GTCACCGGCTGCTCGGCAATCGCTTCTCCTCTCGAAAGCGCTCCTCCCCGTAGGGGGCATGGTCACTCCATTCCCAGGTTCCTCGGAGCCTCGGAACCATCCCCCGCGTCGCGCTCTACCCCCTTCCTTGCTTGCCTCGCCCTCTGGCCGGTGACGACGCCATTTGTCTAAGAGCCGCTTCACCGTTCTCGTCCCTCCGTCCTCTTCCGGAACCCTTCCGGCTTTTCAGGGTGCAGGCTTAAGAATGCTGTTGGCTTCTGTCTCTCTATGCTTTCGGAACGGCTGCTCCTCCGGGTGGGGCTGGGGTGCGCGGTGTTAGGGATAGTGGCGCTCTACGTCGTGCTCCTCTTCGCCGAGCTGCCGGTGCAAGATCTTTCGGTCGTCGCTGTTGGTCATCAGGACGAGACCGTCCGCGTGGTGGCGACCGTTACCGGGGTGCGGCACGCGGGGAACGGCACCGTGACGCTGCTCACGTTGTCGGAGCCGGTGACGCGGACCGCCGTCGTGTTCGACGCTGTCAATCTCTCTGAGGGCGAGAAGGTGGATGTCGAGGGGACGGTCCAGTTGTACGAGGGGTCGCCCGAACTGGTGGTGAGCAAGCTGACGACGGTGAAGTGAGGTTCTTTTCCGTTCCTATTTTTCTCTATCTTTCTCTTTCTTCCCGTTTCTTTTCTATCCTCTCGTCGCCTTGGCGATCTCCTCATCGATGATCCGGAATGCTGCCTCGTTGCCGCGGAAACGCTCCGGCTGTTTCTTCCGGTCGTCGGCGATCCTCGTCTTGAAGCGGTCGAGTTCTTTCAGGAAACGGTCGAGCCGTCGCTTTGTCGGGTCGAGGTCGTAGAGGCCGTAGCCGAGCTTCTGGAGGTAGAGGCCGTTGAGCATCTGCTCGAACTGGCCCTTGATCGGGATGCTGTAGACCGGCTTGCCGAGGAAGAGGGCTTCGCTTATCAGGGAGTAGCCGCCGCCGGTGATGACCGCGGACGCTGTGGCGAGGTCCTTGAGGAATTCGTCGGTGCAGGGTTTCTTGAACGTGATGTTGCCCTCTTCGCCCTGTTGCGGGAAGCCGTACGCGACCGCCTTCCTGCCGGTTCTGCGGACGAGTTCGAGAACCGCTTTTCCGCTCGTTTCCGTCGGCGCGTAGAGGAGGAGGTGGCCCTTGTCCGTCGGTCGCTGTCGGAGGGCTTCCGTCCGGAGCAGGGGGCCGATGAGCGTCGTGCGTTCCTGCCCTTTCTTGAGTTCGGGGAAGAAGAAGCTGCTGACGAGGTACTCGCGGGGCATCGTGTACATCCCCCTGATGACCGCGTTCGCGATGAGGCGGTCTTTCCGCCAGGCCTTCGGCGTGCTGAGCTTCGCCGCGGTGATGATGTGGATGTTGTCGACGCTGATGAACGGGACGCGGTGCAGCCGGCTGACGAAGGGCGTGAACGGCTCAAAGTCCGTGATGGTGAGGTCTGGCCGGAATTCCTTGAACGCCTTCCTCGCCTGCTTGAGCGTCGGGTAGAGCTGGCCGCCTTCCTTGAGGTTCTTGCCGAGCGTGCGCCAGATGCCAACGCCTTCCTCGCTGATGGAGAAGGTGAGACCCATGATCTCCGTGACGTTCTCCAGGTAGGACTCCTTGAGGTAGGCCGAGCCCGTGCCCGAGGTGAGGATGCGGACGTCGTGGCCAGCTGCGAGGAGGTGGTCAATCACCACTTTCGAGCGGGACGCGTGCCCCCTGCCCATGCCCGACACGCCGTACATGATCCGTGCCATCCTGCCTGCAGAACGGTCCGGTTTGATAAAGCTTTCGACGAGGGGGCCGCGATGAAAAAGTCGAACAGCACCCCCTGGACGGCACTGCAGTCTCTCCGCGATTGAACGAGACTCGGTTCCAGAGCAGCGCCAGAAGCGGTAGCCGTCGGGGTGCGTTCGTGAGACTTTCATCGCGGCCCGACGAGGGATACCCTGTTGCGAGCTGCTTTGACTCAAGGAGGAATGCAGTCATTTCGTTCCCGCACCGCTCACGTCGCACTCACTCCGTTCCTGCGTCCATCGTATGACTCTGGATGTTCGTCGGTGCCGCCTTGAAGCGAAACCACAAAATTGCCCGTTTGCACGGAAGCCATGGGCTTCCGGCGCGCCGGAACCCTAGAACGCATCGCGTTCGGGTTCCCGGAGCAAAGCTCCTAGGGAACGCGGAACGCGTTCCGTGCGGGAGAACAAGACCTCCGCGGCATTCCTTGAAAGAATCAGAAGGGCTTTCCGCCGGAAAAAACAGCCGTCCTCCGGACAGCTTCCGTCGAACGGGCCAGAACAGAGATTAAGGCGGCCGCATTCGACCATGTATGGCCTTCCTCCTCGTCCTCCTCGCGATCTTCATAGGCATCGCAGCAGGCATTGTGACCGGCCTGACGCCCGGAGTGCACATCAACCTCGTCTCAGTCCTGGTCGTGGCGTTGGCGCCCGCGCTGCTCGAGCACTTCCCTCTGCTCGGGCTGGCTTGTTTCATCATCAGTATGAGTGTGACGCACACCTTTCTGGACACGATCCCGTCGATATTCCTGGGCGCGCCGGACGACGCGACAGCGCTGGGAGTGCTGCCCGGCCATCGGTATCTCCTGAGAGGTTGGGGACTCATGGCGGTGAAGCTCTCCGTCATCGGGTCGCTCGTCGCTGTCGTCCTGAGCGTCGCATTCTTCCCGCTCTTCGTCCTCGTCATCGGCCTCACCTATCCGTTCTTCCAGGCAGTCATGGGGTGGCTCCTGCTGGCGATCATCCTCTACATGGTGCTGCGCGACCGGCTTCGCTGGTGGGCGGCGCTCGTCTTCCTCCTCTCGGGAGCGCTCGGCCTCATCGTCCTGAACATCCCTGGGCTGAAGAATCCCCTGTTCCCGCTCCTCTCCGGCCTCTTCGGCGTCGCGACGCTCCTCTTCAGCCTGAACGAGACGAACAAGATACCTGTGCAGGCGGTCTCTCCCGAGGTGAAGGTCAAGACGAGGGTCGCAGCCAAGGCGCTCTTCGCGGGCCAGATATCCGGGTTCTTGACCGCGATGCTGCCGGGCGTCGGGCCATCCATGGCTGCTGTGCTCTCCTTGCAGGTCTTCAAGGACCTCGGGGACCATGGCTACATGCTCTTGCAAGGCAGCATCAACACTGTGAACTTCATCCTCTCTCTCGCCGCGCTGCTCGTCCTCGACAAGGCCCGGAACGGGAGCATCATCGCGGTCCAGCAGCTCTTGACGGGCATCACGCTCGCCCACATCCTGGTCTTTCTCGCCGCCACGGTCCTCGCCGCCGGGTTCGCGTTGGTCCTGACCCTGTGGTTCGCGCGGATCTTCTGCCGGCTCGTCTCCCTCGTCAATTACCGGGCGCTGGTGCTCGGGATCATCCTCTTCATCGTCGTCCTGACCCCGTTCCTTTCCGGCTGGATCGGGCTCTTGATCCTCGCGACGTCGACGGCCGTCGGCCTGATCCCCGCAGCCGTCAAGACTGCGCGCGTCCACGCGATGGGCTGTTTATTGCTGCCGGTGACGGGGTACTTCCTGCGGTGAGTTGTTCTCTGCACTCTTCGTCCTCCTGACGATTGATATATTACTTAATGGTGGTAAAAATGGGAATGTTTATAAATAAAACCGCTATGCTCCGACGGACATGGAACCTTATCAACGGATGCTCGCTATCGGTGTCATCGGTGCGGCGGCAGTCTTCGGCCCGTCTGATTCCTCTCGTCACGGCTTGGAATATCGGGTGCAAAGAGAGCTTTCTTCGAACCACAAGGTTATCGTCCAGTTCTCTCAGGATAAATGCGGCTTGTGTTCCGACTTCTCGGAGAACATCCTTCGAGCGAAGAAAGGCCGCTCTGACGTGAGCTTCTATGATGAGGATCTCCGCACGCAACAGGATGTCGCTGCCGCGAAACGCTTGGCGAACGAGTACGGTTTCAACCTCACCGCAGTTCCTGCCCATCTCTGTGCAGAGGATGGTGCGGTCGATAAACAATCTTCTGGCTATGTCTCTCAAGATTTGCTGGACAATTTCTTAGAAAGACCTTTAGAAAGACCTTAGATTGTCAGCTGACAGCGGCACGCCTGGATTATCCTGCCGCTGGTATCCTTGACCTGCACTGGCTTCGTGCCGCAATCGCCGCACCCCATAGCGTTCAGGCTGTAGCAATCTCCTTGGATGTTAATCGCGCAGTACTTATCCTCAGGCGCTTGAGAAGGGATGGCTGGCTGCTGCGTCGGGGGGGTTGCCGTCGTGGTGCTCGGCACCGACCCTGCGGCTTTCATGACGAGAATATAATGGTTCTGGTTGTTAGGCAACTGGCCGTCATAGACTATCTCCACGAGATCCCAGAGTGTGTTGCCGTAGACTGCGGTTCCGAGCTCGTCGACGTCTTTCTTCCAAGTGAAGCTTGCTTGCGTCTTAGCCATGATGTTCACCGGATCCCCGAAGAGCGTCGAGAGGTTGAGATCGTCCGGAGATTTATCCGTGACATATTCCGCGAACACGAGCGACTGTTGGAGCACCGTGTTAAGGTCTTGTTGCCGGTTCTGCGAGGCTTTTGCCATTACCCGTCCCGGCGACAGATCCGGCTTGTCGCTCTCAAACAACGTCGTCACGCCGTTCGCCGCCGTCTGGCTCTGGACCGCGAAGCCGGTGAGTGTGTTGCCGGCACCCGTCGCGGCGACGTCGCCGGTGAGGCCGGTAGCGGTGGCTTTTCCTCCCATATTGGTTTGAGTCGAGGTTTGCTGTTTTGCAGTTGTTGTCGTTTGTGGCAGGGACTTAATCTTGTAACTCTGGTATAAACCATATCCTCTAATTCGGAGTGGACCATATCGACTAAGTCCACTGAAATCAAAATACACTTCTAGATCGCCATCATTTGAACTCGGCTCTAGAAGACCTGTCGTGAATTTATTATTTACTGAGGGCGTTAACACCCACTTGTTATTTGCATATTTAGTCACTAAATTATTAGTGTATCCGTTATTCTCGCCAAGAGTCACCTGATAATTCCTTTTGAAGTTTCCCGCCGGTTTCTCAAGTTGGATTGTGAATATTCCTGTTTGACCACCACCTGGTGTAACCTCTTTGGCTTGGAATATCTGTTTGGTTCCAATTCCGCTAGTTGCTAATCCTGTTATCTCAACAGGTCCTCCTGTTGTCCAAAGACCTGCCGCTCTTCCGATAACAAAATTATATTCCCTGATTGTTGTCTTCAGCGTCGTGTCCGAGACAAAGCTCGTCCCGTCGACGTACGCTTGGGTCATGCCGGGGAAGAGTTCGTTCATCTCTCCTGCTGCGCTGCAGTAGGCGAATTGCGCGCCTGATTCGCCTGGACTGATGAATGCGCGCGTCGGCTGGAGCTTGCTGCTGATGACTGCGTCCTGGCTCTCGCGGAAGTCCGCGCTCAAATTGCTGATGCTGCCTGCGGCGCAGTCATAGACAGGATGGCTGTAGGTCGTGGCATCGTTCGGGTAACCGAGAGAGATCGTGACCGGTTTTCCTTCCTGGGGAATCGTCGTCGTCCAGAATCCATAACTGAGCATGTCGGGCTTCTCGTGGTAGTTGAGATGCTGCGTCATGATGCGGCTGGCGCCGGTCACGACGAGCGAGAGGACCGTCTCCTTGTTTGCATTGACGCTCGGCGTCGTATAGACCATGATCGTCCCAGTCTTTCCTTTCGGGAAGAAGACGTACGCGCCGCACGTGCCGAGCGACGTCGCATAGGGTGTCTTGTCAGTTGTTGTGTCTCTTCTGAGGCAATATGCGTCGTAATATGAGTTGTACTCGTTCACGATCTTTTGGCGCGTCGCGCTGTCGAGCGGAGTGCTACCGTCGACAGAATACCAACTCTTCTGCTCAATGACTGGGAAGTTGTTGAACAACCACCACGTTTCTTTTGAGAGGTCGACGGCGGGGTCGGAACTCACGCCGCCGTAATAGTTCGGATAACCCGTCAGGTTCACCAGCACGAAGCCCGACGGGGTGCCGTCTGTCTTGTTGATTTGAAAGACGTTGTCGGTGAATCTGCTGAAGTCGACGGTGACGGGGCTCGTGCCCAACAACCCTGTTTGCACAGTCGGTGATGGTTTTACACTGGACGATGTCGTCGAGGTGGTCATGACGACCTTTGAATCGCCGCCGTTCCCGGTGGTGCATTGATACTGTGGCCTACTTGAGAGATCCAGAAGCATATCGGGAGTCTGATAGCCGTTGTTGCTCTTGATGCCTGCTTCAAATGCCTCTTTGATTGTAGGATGGGCGGTGAGATACATCGTCACGCCGTTGTTCTGGATGGGGAAGAGGTAAACCTTCGGGTTGACTGCATTCGCGGGAAGAGTTACTGTAATCCGCTTGTTTGAGAGTTGGCTGCACGGATATATCCACCTCATCGCGTTGCCTTTTGCGTCTTTCAGTAGATTGCCGGATTGGATGAATCCGATGAGGCAGTAATCGGGCAGAGGCTTCTTAGGATCTTTCTTCGCTACGTTGAAGGTGATTGCGCAGTCCTTGCCTGTTTGGCAGTTCGCTGAATTTGTCTGAAGCGTGACTGTGCTCACCGAGTTGCATTGCGGCGGCGCGTCTATGGTGGCTGGCAGCGTCCCTGTGGAGGTGGCGGACGCTCCTCCTTGCTGTGTGGACGTCGGCGCGTTGCAGTAGACGTTGATGTACTGCTGCGCATTGTCGGGGTTGAGGTATCCGACGGTGTAGTATTGTGTGGGTGACCCGTCCGCTCCTGTTGCTGGGGAGACGCTTGCCACTTTCATCGGTGTGCTACTGCCGCAAGCAGGGTCATCGAATGCTCCGCAGTCCACTTTCAGATAGAGGTTATCCGGGTCGAACTTCTTGTCGCAGATGTTTGCGCCATCTTTGTTCGCCTCATCAGGACTTGCTGTTTTTCCGCTCTGATCAACAAATTCTAATGTGTCTTCTGTGCTGAGAAGCGCGGTCGTTCGCGGGTTGAGTTGATACGTTTCAGCGCCCGTGTTGGGCAAGGGCGCCAATGTGTATGCCGGGGCGATCGTCGCTGCCGGTAACCCTTGTTCCGGCATGACGATGGTTATCGTGTGCGTCTCGGTGTTCTCGATGGAGATGCCATCCGATCCTGCCTTCGTGATGTCATATCTCGTCATCGATCCTTCGTTCCCTGAAACAAAGCCCGCTTGGAACGAGGTGATTGCCCCGCTGATGGGGTCGGTCTGCGGAGGGAGCAACAGCGCCTCGTTACTCTTCATCTCTATCGTCTGGACGCTCGTGTTTGCCGCGTTCAGGTAGTACTTGAACATGCCGAGGAGGAGCGCGTCGGGGTCCGTGGTCGACGAGGCGGTGGTGCCCGGCGCGGTCGGCGGTTGGGATCCGGTGGTCGGCGTCGTTTTCGATGTGTATTCGTAGTCGTATTGCACGTCGCGGTGGAGCGCCTGATAGCTCGGTCCCGTGGTCGGGGAGAGCCGAATCTTGTCGTTGCTCGGGCAGTAGAGGACAAGGAAAGTCTTCATTCCCTTTGTTGTGTCCTTGTAGGTGACCTCGAGGACCCCTTGCCGGTAGCAGGTCTGGAAGAGGAACTCCACCCCTTTCGCATATGTGTCCTGAGCAATCGACTGGATGCTTTGGACGTCTCCGTTCGGGATTAGGTCGGCGATGACGGTCATCGTTCCCGGGAACGTGCTCGTCCCGCCGTAGACCGTGAATGCGAGGTCCGGTCTCGGATAGTCTTTTCCTCCCAGCGTGGCGGTAGCCAGCGGGACGACGAGGAGTGCCAGGAGGAGGAGTGCGAGCTTGCGCATCAGGGTGCCTCCGCTGTCGGCGTGCAGGGCGGCAGGTCGAAGACGATGGGTTTCGGCGGCGTGTCCGTCAGCCCTTGCAGGTAGTCGTTGTAGTCGTAGAAGTATGCGGTCATCGTCCCGTCGTCGTTCACCGTGAGGTCTGCGTAGATGCCCTGGTCCTCGTACGCGTAGAGGTCGACGCTGCAGTCGGTCGGGTCGATGAAGCTGCTGTCAGGGGTGAACGTCCCCCCGGTCGCGCCCGTCGCGCCGCTGAGCGCCTGCTTGATGCTGAGCGCCCGGTCGATCATCGGCTTGAGGTTGCTCGGCGCGCTGCCGGTGTAGTCCTTCAGCGTGTACATCTTGCCATCATAGGTCCCCTGCGTAGCGTAGGTGGCGGTGACGAGCAGCTTGCTGTCGGAGAGCATCGCGGTGACGCTCGGTGCGCCGTCGTCGGTGATCTGGAGCTTTCCTTCCGTGTTGAACTGGTAGAAGCAGTCCGGGAACTTCGCCGCGATATCGTCCGCGAGCATCTGTTCCGCGTCCGCCTGCGTCGTGACTGGCGTGCCGGAGCTCTGGTATTCCTGTAGGGAATCCGCTGCCGTCTGTCCCAGGCAGTCGTCCACGCGTTGCTGCATCCGTTGGATTTCGGCTGCGAGCTGGGGGTCGTTCTGGAGGAGGGCTTGCTGGTTCGCGCTCGTCTGGGTCTCGGTCTTCTTGAGGCTGACGAGGTAGAGAGCGAGGACGATGATGATGAGGACGACGAGCCCTATCAGGACGTAGAGCGCCACCTGTCCTTTCTGCCCACCCATGGGGTCGTTCCCGACGAGGAGAGTATTTAAAGTTTTCTGCTCGGACGGCCGCGATGAAAATGTAGGTTACTATCCTCCAGTCGAACCGTAGCCAACAAACAAACGAGGGTCGAGTGGGGGGGTTGCCCCCTACGGGGACGAGATCTTTCGGAGCGAGAAGCGATACGGTTCGAAGATAGTAACTCGAGCGTCAGCGAGATTTTCATCGCGGCCCTCCCCCGCGAAACTTTTATAAACCCTCTTCATCCGACGGATGAGGAAGGGAGGTGGATAGGTGGTGTCGACAGTCCAACGACTCGCGCTCTTCTCGTTCGTGATGATTCTGCTCTCGGCGGGGGCGCTGGCGGCGGTGAACTGCGAGCCGCCGCTGAACGGCGACTGGACCTTCAACGCCACGAACAGCACCCTCGTCTGCGACAACGGCACGGCCGTCGTGCTGAATGGCAGCCTCATTCTCTTGGACAACGCGTCCGTCACGTTCACGAACTGGACGAACCTGAGCGCGACGTCCGTCCAGGTGAGCAACAGTTCCTCCGCGCTCCTCTTTGCGAACACATCCTTCATGAACGCGACGCTCAGCATGAGTGCGGGGAACGCGACGTTCCAGGATGGGGCGTCTTTCAACCAGACGCCTCTGCTGACCGGCGGTGCGCTCAACCTCTCGAACACCACGGTCGCGTTCCCTTCGTTGTCGCTCAATGGCTCGGCGCTCCTCTTTTCGACAGCGTCGAACCTCGACCTCGACGGGAATCTAGTCCTCGGTGCCGGTACCTCTGCATCGTTCCTGAACGGTTCGGTCCTGAATGCGACCGTCGTGCAGGTGAGCGACAACTCCTCCGCGCTCCTCTTCGTGGACGGCAGCGTCCTGAACGCGACGCTCGACCTCTCAGGCGGGAACGCGACGTTCCAGGACGGGGCGACATTCTCGCTTCCCGCATCGATTTCAGGCGGTCTTCTTTTCACCTCGAATACGAGCATCTATATTGCGGGAAACATCTCTTTGAGCGGTACCGCGTCTTTCATTCTTAATCGCACCACTTTTACGATATCTTCCCCGTCTTTCGGTGTGTTCTTGAACAACTCTGCGGAATTGCTTCTCGACAATAATTCCTTCCTGAATAATACCCACGTATATGTCTATAACGGGACTTTCATCTATAAGAACACCAATATACCGTCCTATATCAACGAGGGACACGTTCGTTCACCAGACATGACATCAGAACCCACCATCACCGTCTCCAATGTTACTGATGACAATGGATTATTGGACTTTGATATCGAGGCGGGCGGTGTGAACCTCATAACTGACTCGAGCGCAAGTAATCTCACGGTTATGGGGACCGCCTCAGTATCAGTCATCAACTCGACGTTTAGGTCCTTGATTCAGGCATCTTCCAATCAGATCACTCTCTCCGGCAGCACCATCAACGAATCCTTCTCGCAGTTTGGCGGTGCGCTCAAATTCTTGAATGATAATACTGTGAGTTCAGGGGTTGTGACCTTCGGGCTCATTCCTTCCAGTTTCACAATCGATGGCAATGTAACGTTTGGTTCGCCATCTCTCGAGTTCTCGAATGGCTCGCTCACCCGTGTCTACCCGCTCTTCATCTCCTACTCCGACGGCTCTCCCCTCGCGAACGCCTCCATCAAGGTGCTGAGCAACGTGAACGATCTCTCCTCGGCCGTCTGGTCTGGGACGACGGACGCGGCCGGCTACGCAGAGCCGAACGTCACCTTCAACAGCACGAACTACAACGACACGCTCTACCTCTTCGTCAACGCGAGCGGCGCCAGACAGTACCTCTCGCTCGCGCTGCTGAGCGGCACGCCGCTGAACTGGACGCTCCAGCCGACGCCCGTCATCTCGCTCGTCGCCACGTCCGGCTCGATTGCTGCTGGCTCGTTCGGCTTCAACGTCTCGTTCAGCGAAGACGCTGTAAACGCGTCGTACGCGATCACGAACGCCACGGGTGCGGTCTGGGTCGCGGGCTCGTGGAACCAGACCCAGTTGAGCGCCGCTTCCTGGGCCTTCAGCCAGAGCTACGACGGCCTCTTCCTGCCCGCAGGCACGTGGACGCTCAACGTGACCGCGTCAAACGGTTCCGTCGTCCGTTCCTCCGTTGCGAATCTCATCAGCATCCCCGCCATCCGCACCACGCTCGTGAGTGCGTCCTCGCAGTCCGCGACGATCGGTGGCTCTGCCATAGGGTTCACGTTCAACGTCACGACGAAGGGTGCTGGAAGCAAGGTCGGCGCGTTCGTGACCCTGACGGACGGCTCCAACGTCTATGACTCGTCGTACGCGCAGCTCGTCCAGGGGAACGTCTCGGTGAATGTGAGCGGTTCGTCGCTCTACACGGGTGCGGGGAACGTCACGCTCGCCGCCATCAACGCGACGCCGCCGTCCTATGTGCTGCTCAACCTGACCGCGGACGGCACGATCAGGAACGGCCAATTGACGCTCTCGCTCACGCCGTACAGCGGCCTCGTCGCCGGCACCTACGGCGGCACGTACGGGTTCGGCGTCTTCGGCTGAGCCGCGGAGAAGGGACAACAGGGGGTTGATGGAATGGGGACGAGAAGAGCCATCCGGGCCGGCATCCTGCTCCTTCTCCTCGGGCTGCTCCTCCCTCCTGCGCTGGCGTTCGTCAACACGACGGGTCCGCTCTCCCTCGCCGCGAACGACGGGAGTGCAATCAGCGTCACTTTCAGCAATCCCTCGACCACCCCTGCTGGCGGTGGCGGCGGTGGCGGCGGTGGCGGCCTGCCCGGCGACGGCTCGTTTCCGGCGCTCTCCTCCACGATGTCGCACTACTTCGACAAGCTCCTCGAGAACCAGAGCTACACCGTGAACGTCCCCTCCTCGTCTTCCGCGATCCTCCTGCGGCGGCTCACCTTCTCGGTGACGCACGAGGAGGACGGCGTCACGGTCCAGGTGACGCATCTCGACAACCTGAGCGGCCTCAGCACGCCGTCGCCGGACGCGCCCTACGCCGTCCTCGGGTACGAGCGCGTCGACCATCCCGGCCTCGGCCTCTCGGAGATCGCGCCCAGCGTCGACGTCGAGTTCGGCGTGCCGCTCGACGCGCTCCAGCAGGCGGGCATCGCAGTCAGGGATGTCCGGCTGCTCCGGTATTCCGGGACGCGCTGGGTCGAGCTCCCGACCGCGGTCGTCAGCCAGGAGTCCGACGGCTCGGCGCTCTTCCGCGCGAACTCTCCCGGGCTGAGCCTCTTCGCCGTGGCGGGGACGCAGCAGGCGGCCCTTTCCGCTTCCTCCCCGTCGGAGTCCGGCTCCTCCGCCGTCACGGGCGCAGCCACCGCGTCCGAGCCCCCCGCGACCGGTGCGCGGTCCGCCGGGCCCGCCCATCCGGCGCCATCCTACGTGCCCAATCCCGGGTCGCGCATCCCCCTCGCGAGCCTCGCTATCGTCCTCTTCCTGGGCGCGGTCATCGGCACCTATTATTACCTGTCCCGCGTCCCGGCGAAGCTCGGCGGGACAGCCGATCCGTCGCGGCCCGTCGGCACCGCCGCGTTCAGCGATGACGAGTTCGATCGCGTCCTGGGCGAAGCGATCGAGCCTGCTGCCGGCCCTGCGGGGCGGCAGTCCGCGCCGGCCGCCGACCCGGTGGCGCAGCTCAAGGATTATGTCGACACGGAGCTCCGCCAGGGCTTGTCGCGCGACGCGATCGCGTCGCAGCTCCGCTCCGTCGGATGGCCGGAGAACGTCATCGCTTCCGTGCTGGACGAGTTCCGGCGGCCGTACCTCGAACGGCACAATGTTGGCTCGCCGCACGAGGATTATGGCCGGGTGCTCGCGTTCCTCGAGAAGAAGCTCAGCCTCGGGTATGACGCCGGCGTGCTGGAAGAGAACCTTGTCCGGACGGGCTGGGACGCGGCCTTGATCGGCACCCTGCTCAAGGAGGCGCTCAATGAAGGGGCTGCCGCCACCACGGTGTACAGCGTCGAGGCGCTCGCGGCGCTCCGCTCGTTCGCCGAGAAGGAACTGCGCGGCGGCTTCTCGAAGCAGCAGGTCCGCGCCGCGCTCCTCAAGGCGGGCTGGCAGGCGAAGGTCGTCGATGACGAGCTCGCGAAGCGGCCGGGCTGACCCGTCCCTCTCCTTTCTTTTTCTCGCGTTCCTTCTTCTCGCCTCCCTCGCGGCTCTTCTTTTTTTCAGCCCGGAGTTTCACTCTTCCATAAAGTTTAAATATTAGCTATCTCAACCCTACTCTGTTGACCTTAAATCAACTATATGTGGTTTGTTTATAAATAAGATTCGGAAAAACGACGGAACGGGAATCACGATGACGAAGAAGACCAACGACCCCACAGGGGAGGAGAAGGTCTCCGCTGCGCAGACCGACGATGCGCAGGAGACCGCTGCCGCGAAGGACGAGCGCCAGGAGCTGATCGGGCAGCTGCAACGCCTCCAGGCGGAGTTCGAGAACTACCAGAAACGCGTCGAGCGCGAGGCTGCGGATACTTGCCGGACGGCGAACAGCCAGCTCCTCCGCGAGTTCCTCCCCGTGCTGGACGGGTTCGAGCTGGCCTTGAGCAATGCGTCCGCGGCCGAGCGCACGGGCCAGTTCCACAAGGGGGTGGAGCTGATCTACGCGCAGCTCCTCGAGACGCTCGAGCGCGAGGGCGTGACGCCCGTCGCGGCCGAGGGCGAGCGGTTCGACCCGTATAAGCATGAGGCGCTCCTCGCCGAACAGGTTGCGGGGAAGGAGAAGGGCGCGATCCTCGAGGTGCTGCAGAAGGGCTACCTCCTGAACGGCAAGGTCCTCCGCGCCGCGAAGGTGAAGGTGGCGAAATAGCTCCCCGTCGCTCTTGAGCGCTGGCGCGTCGATGATGAACTTTTTCAGAATCAATAACAAACAATAACAAACAATAAAACAATAACGAACTACTCATTAACTAATATTTTGCTATAACTTCACTATAACTATTTTTCATTGAACGAACCGTTTTTGCACACTGACAGACCAAGAACAAGAGGGTGAAACCATGGCATCGGAGAAGATAATCGGCATCGATCTCGGCACGACGTTCAGCGCGGTCGCGGTCCTCGAGGGCGGCAAGCCCGTCATCATCCCGAACAGCGAGGGCGAGCGCACCACCGCGAGCGTCGTCAGCCTCACGGACGAGGGCGAACGCCTCGTGGGCAGGGTCGCGAAGAACCAGGCGATCACGAACCCCGAGCACACGGTGCGCTCGATCAAGCGCCACATGGGCGAGGACTTCAAGGTGAAGATCCGCGGCAAGCAGTACGCGCCGCAGGAGATCAGCGCGATGATCCTCCAGAAGCTCAAGACGGACGCCGAGGCCTATCTGGGCCAGCCCATCAAGAAAGCGGTCATCACCGTGCCCGCGTACTTCCAGGACGCGCAGCGCCAGGCCACGAAGGACGCGGGGAAGATCGCCGGCCTCGACGTCCTCCGCATCATCAACGAGCCGACGGCCGCTTCCCTGGCGTACGGCCTGGACAAGGAGCACGACCACACCATCCTCGTCTTCGACTTCGGCGGCGGCACGTTCGACGTCTCGATCCTCGAGCTGGGCGACGGCGTCTTCGAAGTCAAAGCCACGTCTGGGGACAACCACCTCGGCGGCGACGACATCGACGACCTGCTCATCGACTGGCTCGCGGACAAGTTCAAGAAGGAGCACGGCGTCGACCTCCGCGAGGACAAGACGAGCCTGCAGCGCCTCAAGGAAGCGGCGGAGAAAGCGAAGATCGAGCTCTCCAGCAAGACCCGGACGGCAATCAACCTCCCCTTCGTCACGGCGAACAAGTCCGGACCGCTCCACCTCAACTACGAACTCGGAAGGGCGGAGTTCGAGAAGCTGATCCAGCCGATTATCGACCGGCTGAAAGGACCGACGCAGCAGGCGATCAAGGACGCGAAGCTCAGCCTCGACAAGATCGACAAGGTGATCTTCGTCGGCGGCTCGACGCGCATCCCGGCGGTGCAGCAGCTCGTCAAGAGCTTGACCGGCAAGGAGGGCGACAAGTCCGTCAACCCGGACGAAGCCGTCGCGCTCGGCGCGGCCATCCAGGCGGGCGTCCTCGCCGGCGAGGTGAAGGACGTGCTGCTGCTCGATGTCACGCCTCTCAGTCTCGGCATCGAGACCCTGGGCGGCGTCTTCACCAAGCTGATCGACCGCAACACGACGATCCCGACGAAGAAGGGCCAGATCTTCTCCACGGCCGCGGACAACCAGAACGCGGTCACGATCAGGGTCTTCCAGGGCGAGCGCGCCATGGCGGCCGACAACAAGCTGCTCGGCCAGTTCGACCTCGTCGGCATCCCGCCCGCGCCTCGGGGCATCCCGCAGATCGAGGTGACGTTCGACATCGACGCGAACGGCATCGTCCACGTCGCCGCCAAAGACTTGGGCACGGGGAAGGAGCAGTCGATCAAGCTGACCGCGACGACGAACTTGTCGTCCGACGAGGTCGAGCGGATGCGCCAGGAGGCGTCGAAGCACGAGTCCGAGGACAAGCAGCGGCGCGACGAGGTGGAAGTGATCAACCAGGCGGACACGCTGATCTACACGTCCGAGAACCTCTTCAAGGACATCGAGGGCAAGGTGGACGACTCCAAGACCGCTCCCGTCAAGGAGCTCGTCGAAGAACTGAAGAGGCTGATGGAGCAGCCGCAGAAGGACGTCCCCGTGATCAAGGCGAAGCTCGAGGAGATCCAGAAGAAGGTCCAGGAACTGAGCATCGAGATGTACCAGAAGGTGGCGCAGGAGCAGGCGGCCCAGGCGGACGCGGCGAAGGCCGGCACCGGCCACGGCCACGAGGAGCGGACCGCCTCCGGCGACAAGGTCGTCGACGCGGACTTCGAGGACGTGAACGAGACGAAGGAGCACGGCGCGAAGAAAGACAGCAAGACGGACGATAAGACGGACGGCAAGAAGAAAGGGAAGAAGTAGGTTTCTCGAACCTTCCCTCGTACCGACACCGCCCTCGCCACCTTGGTATGATGTCCGGCGGTGAGCATGGCGCCGCAGCGCCATAATCGCGAGCCGCCGACGAAACCTCGGACCGGAGGGAGAACGATTTCGCCGTGGCGAGGGTGAATTGGCAGTAATGGACCGCGGCGAGGAGGGCGTCGGCACAGCCCAACTTTTATAAACCGGTTCCTGGTCGCTGGACGGCGGAAGCATGGCGAAAGACTACTACGACACCTTGGGCGTGGCGCGGACCGCGACGCGCGAGGAGATCAAGAAGGCATACAAGAAGCTGGCGAAGCAGTACCATCCTGACCTGAACAAGGACGATCCCGGGGCAGAGCGGAAGTTCAAAGAGGTCAACGAGGCCGCGGCCGTCCTGGGTGACGAGGAGAAACGGCGCAACTACGACTCCCTGGGCCACGACGCCTTCACCCGCTCCTCCAAGGGCGGCGGCCAGGGCTTCAGCGGCTTCGACTCCTCCGGGTTCGCCGCGGACATGGATTTCGGCGACATCTTCGAGAGTTTCTTCGGCGGCTCCGACCTCTTCGGCACGCGGCGCAGCCGCTCCCGCAAAGGGCAGGACCTCCGGTACGACCTGACCGTCAGCTTGCGCGAGGCCGCGTTCGGCGCGAAGAAGCGGTTCACGCTCCGCAAGCAGTCCGCCTGTCCGTCGTGCGGCGGTTCCGGCGGCGAGAAGGTCGAGACGTGCTCGACGTGCCACGGCACCGGCCATGTCCGCCAGACGCGCCAGACGCCGTTCGGCTACTTCCAGACGACGGGCGCCTGTCCTGATTGCGAGGGCCACGGCACCGTGATCCTCGAGGAGTGCCGCAAGTGCCACGGAGCCGGCAGGGTCGAACAGCAGAAAGAGATCGAGGTGGACATCCCGGCGGGCGTCGAGAGCGGGATGCGGCTCCGCGTCCCGGGCGAGGGCGAGCCTGCCGGTCGCGGGTCGCAGCCCGGCGACCTGTACCTCTTCCTCACGGTCGCGTCCGATGAGTTCTTCGAGCGCGAGGGGAACGACGTCCGACTGGAGGTGCCGATCAGCTTCTTCCAGGCGGTCTTCGGCGACGAGATCGAAGTGCCGACGCTGGACGGCAAGGCCAAATTGAAGATCCCCGCCGGGACGCAGAGCGGGACGCTCTTCCGGCTCAGAGGGAAGGGGCTCGGCCACCTCAATGCGGGCGGTCGCGGCGACCAGTTCGTCAAGGCGCAGATCGTGACGCCGAAACGGCTGACGCGGCAGCAGGAGCAGCAGCTCAAGGCGCTCGCCGAGGAGTTCGGCGCGACGCCGGACAAGGGGTTCTTCGCGAAGCTCAAGGAGCACTTCCGGTAACATCTTAGTCCAGACAAGGTCGTTACCGGCCAAAAGGCGAGGCCTGTGGACGCAACAGCGAAGGCCGAGTCGGGGGGGGGGGGG
>JACWAN010000033.1 GCA_014874255.1 Candidatus Woesearchaeota archaeon | reverse complement strand
GTGCCGGGGAGGGCGGCGGGCGCGACGCCCGGCTCCAGGTCGAAGCTGCGCGTCTCGGTCTCGGCGGCGGCGCCGTTCCCCTGGCAGGCGACGAGCCAAAGATGCGTGCCCGGCGCGAGGCCGTCCGCCTGCTGGGTGTAGGTGCCCGGGCTGCCGATCAGGAACGAGCCCGTCGCCGTGCCGTCGATGACGAGCGAGCACGAGGCGAGCGACGGGTCGATGACGTCGATCGCGAAGACGATGGGCGAGACGGTAATCGACGCGTTCTCCGCGGGCAGGTCCGCCACGACCGCCGGGGAGGCCTGCGGCGACGGGGAGCCTGAGGAGGATGACCCGCCGGAACCGGATGGGCCCGTCGGCGCGGCGGGCGGGGGAGGCGGCAGGCCGAGGGCGGCGTGCGGGATGGCCATCAGGAGCGCCATCGCCACGAGCAGCGCCGCCGCGGAAAATGCCTTTCTTCGAGATGCTCTCCTCCAAGTCCGTCCCATCCATGCTCACCCCTAGAAGTTGTATTCCTCTTTCGTCTTGTAGTGATAGTAGAGCAGCGCCGCCGCCGCGATGATGATGAACGCGCCGAGCGCGAGGTACGCGAGGAGCGTCAGCGTGGCGTCGCTGATGTCGATGAACGGGGTGCGGACGATGCCGGGGCTCTGCGTTTCCTGCGTCTTGCTGATGAGGTAGCGGCAGCCGTTGATCACGCTGTCCACGAGGTCGCCGGCGCCCTTGACGTCGCCCTGCTTGAGGTGCGTGGCCGCCTGGCTGAGCACCTCGTTGAGCTCCTGGCATTCCGCGTGCTGGCTGAGCAGGTCCTGCGCGAAGGTGACCTTGAGCTGGACGTCCTTGCCCTCCTGGGACTGCTCGATGCTGTTGAAGAGGATGAGCGCGTCGTCCTGGAAGCCCGGGTCGGAGACGTTCGCGTGGACCGTCACCTCGAAGTCCTCGCCGAGCCGGTAGCCCTGCACGGTGAGGTGGACCTCCGTCGAGGCGTTCGGGAGGAGCTGCTCGACGTAGTTCGAGTCGAAGCTCATCGAGATCCCCGTCCTGTTCGCGGTCGCGGAGAGCATGATCCCGTTGAGCGGCGCGGTCCAGTTCGATGACAGCTTGATCGGCACCACGATGGTGTCGTTCTGGTAGATCGTGACGAGGCGGGGCGCGATGATGTTGAGCGGCTGCGGCTTCACCACGTCATGGTTGATCGGGACGACGCTCGTCGAGGACGTGGAGGAGGCGCCGCCCCCGCCGCCGGAGGAGATCGTCACCGCCTGCGCGCCTTGCGGGACCTGGGTGACGGTGACGTTGACGAGGTTGCTCGTCGCGGAGAGCCCGTAGGGATCGGTGGCGGTGAACTCGACGGTGCAGCTGCCGACGCTGATGGGCGTGACCGTGAGGTCGTTCCCGCTGAACGCGAAGCTCGCGACCGCGCAGGAAGTTGCGCTGTAGGTCAGGTTGAGCGTCTCGTTTCCGTCGATGAGGCCGTCCGAATTGAAGTCGTCGTCCGGGTCGTAGAAGCCGCCCGCCCCCGTGTTGTAGACGAAATAATTAAGATAAACCGGGCTGTTGCCGCTGATATTGAGGTTGTTCTTACTGTCTGTGAAGTTGCCGAGGAGCACGGGCGGCCGGTCCACGTTCTGCACGGCGAGGTTCCACGTCCAGGCCGTGCTCTCGAGCGTCGTGTCGTTGACGGTGACGCTGACCGTGTGGTTGCCGGCAGAGAAGAAGCCGAAACTGAGACTGTCGTTCTTGTAATTATCTCCTGTACCGCTTCTGCTCTCAACACCGTCGTAGTACCACGTGTAGAGGAGGCTGCCGACGGGCGTGACGTCGTCCGTCGCGTTCACGGCGAAGACGACGCCGCGCGTGTTCTCGGGGAGCGTGACGTTCTCGACGAGCGGGGTGACGCCAGTGACGTTGCGCCAGTCCTGGACGATGCTCCGGTTGGCGGAGGCGTTGCCGTACGGCCGGATGAAGAGGATGTCAGGCGGGTTCGTCTTCGCGAGGACGGTGAACGTGACGTCGGTCGTGTTGACGAGGCCGGTCGCGTCCGTGACGTTGAGCTGGACCGTCTGGGTTCCCACCTGGCTGCTGTTCGGCGTGAAGGAGAGGAGCGCGTACACGGTGTCGTTGACGGTCTGCTGGTACGTGATTGAGACCCAGGAGAGGTTGGAGGAGAAGGTGAGGTTCTCCCCGCCGCCGGGGATGAGGAGGTCCTTGTCCTTGGCGATGAGCTGGAAGTAGAACTCGTGCGTCGCGACGATCGTCTGGCCGCCGAAGTCGTAGGCGTCCCAGACCGGCGGGTCCGGGGTGTTGTTGATGGCGATGTTGAGGGGCTGCGACGCGGTGGCTCCGTGCGTATCGGTAACGGTGACGTTCGCCGCGTAGTTTCCTATCTGGGACTGGTCCGGCAGGAAGGAGATGACGCCGCTCGTCGAGTCCACGGAGAAGCCGCTCAGGTTCGCGCCGATGACCTGGACCGCGTAGTCAGCCACATAGTCGCCGGGGTCCGTATCGTTCGCGTAGAGGCTTAGGTTGTACGTCCAGAGGATTCCCTCGCTCGTGTTCCAGGCCGGGAGCGGCTGGAGGGTCGGCGGCGCGTTGTCCCGTATCTCGACGGTGATGATGCGCGAGTCGGAGAGGCCGCCCGCATCCGTCACGGTGATGTTCACGGTCTCGTTGCGTGGCAGCCCGGTCGGGGTGAAGCTGACGAGGCCGCCCGCATCGCCGCACGTCGCGCCGGAGGTGATGTTGAACGTCGAGGTGTTCGTCGTCCAGTTGAGCATCTCGCATCCCCACGGCGGCCGCAGGTAGAGGTCGTCGTCGCTGACGTTGACCTGGTAATGGAACGGCGCATTGAGGTACGCGATGAGGGGGGTGACGTTGATGCCTGCGGCCGTGGTGAGGTTGTAGCCGGTGTTGCTCGCGTTGTAGCTCTGGTCGTGGATCAGGGGCGGGTCGTTCACGTTGAGGATGGTGAAGTTGAGCGTCGTCGTGTTCGTCGCGCGGGTGTCGTTGATGGTGATCAGGACGGAGTGGTTGCCGACGTCGGCGTTCGTGGCCGTGAAGTCGATGAAGCCCTGCGCGTCGGTCGTGTTCGTCGCCAGGGAGACGCTCGTGTTCGTCGTGAAATTGCTCGAGTTGTCGCTGAAGGTGATCGTCTCGCTCCGGTCGCTCGTGTCGGGATCGTTCGCGCTCAGGTTGATGATGATGTTCTGGCCTTGGGAGAGGACGTAGGTGCGGTTCTGGCTGGAGTTGAAGCTCGAGGGCGTGATGCTCGTGAAGTACGGCGGCCGGTTGACGGAGAGGATGTCGAGGGTGAAGGTGATGAGGCTGCTCGCGTTCCTGCTGTCGGTGAGGTTCAATACGACCGTGCGGTTGCCGACGTCGGTATACTGGACCGGGCTGGTGAAGTAGACGATCCTGAGCGTGGAGTTCATCTCGACGGTGGCGGTGATGTCATTCCTGATCGCGGCGTCCGTCGCGTTGGTCACCGAGACGGCGAGCGGGTAGTCCGCTTCTTGGTCCGACGCGGCGAAGGTCTGGTTGAAGACCGCGGTGACGTTCGTCGTCTGCGTCGGGATCGAGAGGACGGGCGGGTCGTTCACCGGCGTGATGTTGAACGTGACGGTGAGGCTCGCCGACTTGGCGTAGAGCGGGTCGTTGTCGTCCACCCAGAACGTGATGTTCTTCTGCGTCACGACCTCGCTCTGGTTCGGGAGGCTGACGTCCGCGTGCGTCGGCGTGCAGCTCACCGCTCCCGTCGCGCTGTCCGTCACGGTGCAGAAGCCCGCGGCCTTGAGGTAGTAGATGAGCGTGTCGTTGTCGAGGTCGCTCGAGTTGAGCGTATAGGTCGAGGTCTGGCCCTCGACGACGTTCGCCCACGTGCCCATCACGCTGCCCGACGCGTTGGTGAACAGGGGGGTGGTCGGGGCGCTGTTCTGGATGGTGAGGTTGGCGGACTGCGTCGCGTTCGCGGTCGCGTTGAAGAGCGTGACGGTGCAGCGCCAGTCCTCGTTCTTCACCGTGTCGTTCGGGGGGATCGTGCTCGTGGTGTTGAGCGTCGTGTTGTCGTAGCTGCTCGAATAGGGCGTGCCGTCCAGGTACCACGCGACGTCGATTGCGGTCGTGTCCGCGGTGACGTTCCACGCGCAGACGAGCGGCGCGTCCGTGTAGGTCGTCTGGCCTCCGTTGATGCTGACGCCCTGCGTGAAGCCGACGGTGAGGACGAGGACCGCGGAGAGGGCGGCGAGCAGGACGAGGAGGGCGACAAACGAGCCGATGCGGAGGGCCTTCCTCACTTGAATCCCTCCGTGTCCTTCTCGACGCTCTGCTCGAGCGCCGCGATGATGAAATCCTTGAGCGTGCCGCCCGCGAGGGTCGCGGCTATCTTCGTCTCGCGGTGGAGCTCGTCGGGGATCTCGATGTTGATATTGACCACGCTAGCCCCCCTTCGTCTTCTTCGGCTTGGCCTGAGGTCTTGCCGTAACGCACGCGGCGAGAGAATTCGTGACGTACTCCTTGATCGTCGTCCCTTTCAGGACGGAGGCGAGCTTCAGCTTCCGGTGCAGCTCGTCGGGGATCTCGATGTTGATATTGACCATGGTCGTCGGAGACCTAGCGGCCGGGCAGGCAGTAACTTATCGAAGTTAGCTAAGTTCTCTAACTATCTTAACTTATCGATTTTTAAATGTTGCGGCGGAGAGGGCTGTGTCGACAGCATCATCGCCGTCGGCCTCAAGGCGAGCGACTCGTCGACAGGAAAAGCGGGTGCGTGCGGGGGGTTGCCCCATCGTCGCTGACGCTCCGAGTCTCCTCGCCGGACTCGGAGACATCCGGGGACGCCGCGCCTGAGATGGAACAAGCGAAGAGCGAGCATGTCCGAGTCATACGAGGACAGGCAGGAGCATCAGCGACTGCAGCCTACGGCGATGATGTCGACAGAGTCGGCGGAAACGGCTCTGAGACAGATGGACCGCGTCCCCGAGAGACGCTTGCGGGAAGAGAACGGGTTCCGAGAGACTACGATGACGACCTACTGCTCTGTGGTCTCCTGGACGTAGGTGATCTCGGCGTAGAGACGGCGGATGTCGGGGTAGAGCGCCTCCTTTTCCTGCGGCAGCAGGTTCTCATACGCGCGGAGGAGCGCGGAGTACTCCTCCTTGGCGAGCTCGACGCGCTGGAACTGGAGCGCCTCGTACGCGTTGAGCAGCCGGAGCCGGACCTCGTCGAAGAACCCGGCCTGCGGCGTGACCTTCCGCTCGGGGAGGGCGCGTTCGATCTCCGGGAGCGCGTACTCGCTCGTCATGCAGACAAGGAGCCGCAGCTCCTCCTCGACCGAGGAGAAGAGCGTCCCGTTCAGCTCCGCGGCGGGGAGCTTCCCGGACTCGAGGAGGTCGAGGCGGCCGGCGAGGCCGAGGAGCGTCTCACGGAGCCCGTCGGAGAGCTTCGCCGCGGCGAGCGCGGCGGCGCGCTCCTGCGGGAGATGCTCGTACGGGATGCGGAGCGCGAAGGAGAGGTACTTCCGGACGGCGTCGGCGAGGCGTTCGTACGCCTTCGCGACGGGGAGCGCCTTCTCCTTGGATGCGCGGTCCTTGTCGAGCAACGCAAGTTCCTCGAACACGACCTTTTTCTCGCCGGCGTCGAGGAGCAGCTCCTTCCGGCGGTGCGGGGCGAGGAGCCAGCCGAGCTCGGCCATGCCCTCGTAGACGCGCTCGCGGTACAGGACGAAGAGCGCGAGAAGGATGGCGAGAAAGAGGAAGAGGAGCAGGGACAGGAGGAGGCCGAACGACTGCTTCGCGGCGAAGGGCGAGGGCTGCTGGATCGTCTTGCACGCTGGACAGTCGCCGCCGCAGTCCACGCCCGTCTCGTTCCCGTTCTGGACGCCGTCGCTGCAGGTCGGCTTGTAGACGCATTCCTGCTCGAGCGGCGGCCGGTACCGCGTCGTCTGGCAGCTGTCGAGGTCCTTGCAGGTCCTGTTCTGGGTGCCGGCCATCGAGCAGACGCTCCAGTCCGCGCAGAGCCAGTTCTCCCGGCACTGCGGCTGCGGCCCGTTGTAGGTGCAGTTCTGCTGGAACCGGATCTCCGTGTCGCTGCACCCGTTCTTGTCGCGGCAGACCTGCTCCTGCAGCCCGTTCGGGTAGCAGTCGCTCCACGGCAGGCAGATCAGCTCCGGCGTGCACTCCACGGAGGCGCCGCCTCCGCCGCCGCCTCCGCCGCCCGTGCTGCCCGTCGTGACGCCCCCGGTCGGCGCCGTCGGGCAGATGCTCTCCACCGAGACGATGTTGCTGTCGCCGCTCGCGTTGTACGGATCGGTGGCGCGGAACTTGAAGTACGCCTTGCCGCATTGGCTGGCGGTGAAGACGACCGAGGAGTCAGGGTTGATCGTCGCGTTGATCTGGACCGAGGAGAGGCTCGGCAGCAGCGCGAAGGCCATCGGGTCGCCGTCCGGGTCGGCGAAATAGTCGTTGAGGAAGAACGCGTAGAGCGTCGTGTTCACGGAGAGGTTCTGGTTGGGGATCGGCCGGACGAGGTACGGGGGATCGTTCACGTTCGCGACCGTGAAGTTGAAGGGCTGGTAGGCGTACGCGTTCTCGCACCCGCTGTTGTCGTCGACGCCGAGCAGGACGGAGTGGTTGCCCCGGTCCGCGTTCCGCGGCGTGAAATTGATCAGCCCGGCCGCGGAGACGTTGAAGAGGGAGACGTTGTCCGGCGGCTCGGGGATGACGAAGAAGGTGAGGTCCGTGCCGTCGGGGTCGGTGGCGTTGAGCTGGCAGCTGTACGGCTGGTCCTGGCTCATGTTCGGGCTGCACGGAGGATCGAGGACGGGCGGCTGGTTGAAGCAGAACCCGACGGTGCCCTGATTGGAGGCAGTGGCCTGCGCCGTCGCCGACTGGAGCGTCTGCTGCGTGCGGTAGAGGACGAAGCCGGTGGAGACGACGTTGACGAGGAGGATGAGAAGGACCGTGTACTGCAGGAGCCTGTTCCTCATCGCGACCACGCCACCACTCAAGGGAGGGACCGGAAATCGGCGTATATAAAAGTATCGTCGGCAGAGGCCGCGATGAAAGTCTCACGAACGCACCCCGACGGCTACCGCTCCTGGCGCTGCTCTGGAACCGAGTCTAGTTCAATCGCGGAGAGACTGCAGTGCCGTCTAGGGGGTGCTGCTCGACTTTTTCATCGCGGCCGTCGGCAGAGGCTCTTAGGCGAATGGAGTCGTCACCGGCCAGAGGGCGAGGCAAGCAAGGAATGGGGTAGAGCGCGACG
>JACWAN010000032.1 GCA_014874255.1 Candidatus Woesearchaeota archaeon | reverse complement strand
GCCGCGTTTTTTATGGTTTTACGAGAAGAAAAAGATGATGTTCTCTCGCGTTTCAGCTCGGGGTTTCATCCCCGGACTCGAAGTCCGAGGGGCTCACCCCGAGGAAACGCGCCCTAGAGTCCGAGGAACGCCACGGAGATTTACTGCTCATCGTCGCGCTCTTGCGCTCCGAGGTTACTCGCGGGGTCGTAACCGTCCCTTGCGACGATAGCGAAAATCGGCCTGCATGCGCGCGGTACGAAGCACCCTTGAGCTCCGCTCCGGGAACCCGAACGCGATGCGTTCCAGGGTATCGGCGCGCCGGAAGCCCACGGCTTCCGCGCGAATCGGCCGATTTTCTGGTTTTGCTCCAAGGCGGCGTTCCTCCTCGGACAAGAGGGATAGAAACAGGGAATTCACTAGTTCGAGAAAGAAGAAGGGAAAAGCGTTTTCTCAGGACTCAGTCGAAATCGTCGTCGTCATCGCTGTCAAAATCATCATCGCCGTCTCCATAACGCATCGGCATCGCCTCCGTCCAGTCATGGAAAAGAAGGATGTCTTCCCTCTTCCCTATTAATAAGGTACTGAGGGGTGGAGGGAGAGGCCGGAAGAACTCTGAAGACGGAGTGGTTGTCTTGATGGTATATAAGGGTTTCTTTTCGGGAGGAAGAATCGTAAGATTTCCGGAAAGAGGAAACCAAAATTTAAATATCCTTTTTAAACATGGGTATGTATGACCTCGAGAAAGGGTGGAAGCGTCTTGCCAGACTATCGCGGTGGCTCCATCGTCAACCTGATGAGTAGCATCGCCCGCGCCTCAAGGGGAAAGACCCCCTATCGTGGTCTGAAGCTCCTGCCGGCAAAAGAGCTCGAAGGAACGAGGCATATCATCCTCCTCGTAATCGACGGCCTCGGCTACGAATGGGTGCTCAAGCACGGGAAAGGGAGTTTCCTCAAACAACATCTCGTCGGCAGCATGACCTCGGTCTTTCCGCCGACGACTGCGACGGCGATGACGACGTTCTACACCGGCGTCGCGCCGCAGCAGCACGCATTCACGGGATGGTTCATGCACTTCAAGGAGATTGGGATGACCATCGCGCCGCTGCCGTTCACGACGAGGAGCGGAGCGATCAGTCTCAGGAAGAGCGGCATCGCCTACGCAGACCTCCTGAAAGAGAGACCTCTGAGCGAACGGCTCGGTCGAAAACTCGTCTGCGTCCTTCCTCGGGCAGTCGCGAACAGTCCCTACAACGACGTCGTGATGAAGGGAGCAGAGAGACGCACATATACGACCATGGAAGGTTGCTTCCGACAGCTCGCAACGAGCGGCAAGAGGAATAGAAAACTTGCCATCATCGGATACTGGCCGATAATCGACAAATTGAGCCACCACTACGGCCCGGACCATAAGGAAGTCGAACATCATTTCCGGAGACTTGATGCTCGCATCGCCCGGTTCGCCGAGAGCCTGCCATCGGGAACTACGCTGATAGTCACTGCAGACCACGGCCTGATGGAAGGACGGCGCCAGCATCAGCTTAAGGATTATCCGCAGATTATGGACTGCCTCAGCGCGCCGCTCACGGGAGAGCCTCGACTAGCATATTGTTATGTGCATCCGGAACAGGAACAAACCTTCGTACGGCTTGTCAAGAAGCTAGGGTGGTGCACGGCGAGGAAGAGCGGAGAGCTCGTCAAAGAAGGATACTTCGGCAAAGGAAAACAATCTCCTTCTTTAAAGCAACGTATTGGGGATTATGTCCTTATCCTCAAGGAAGGGAACACGCTCGGGGATAATCTCCTGACAGAACCGGACAAGAAGCACCGCGGGCACCATGGAGGCGTCTCAGCAGAGGAGATGCTCGTCCCCTTGATTGTTCTGAAGAAGTGACTCACAGCCGTTCCTTGCTCGCCAGCGCGACGAGGACGAAGTAGAGTGGCGCGACGACGATGGCGAGACCGAGGCCGACGGCGAGGAAGAGGGCGGGCATCCCCGCGAGGTAGGCGAACCAGGCGCCGAGCGGCACGAGGATGAGGTACGGGAGCGCGAGGAGCATGCCCAATCCCATGAAGTACCGCTTCCGCGTCGCCTCGTCCATCAGCTTCCGCGCCAGGAGCCCTTGCGCGAAGCCGACGATCGCGCCGCCGATGACGGCGAAGGCGAAGGCGAAGGCGACCGCGACGATGTTCGCGTTGAAGACGAGCGTCAAGGGCAGGATTGCTGTGAGAAGGGTGCCGAAGACGAGCATGGGCGAGAGGCCGATGCTCCGCTGCAGCTTCCGCGTGAACCACGGCCCCGTGAAACTGGCGAGGATGGCGATGCCCATGATGAACGCCACGTTGAGGAAGCCGCCGAGCGCGTAGTCGTAGAAGCGCCGGTAGATGAAGAGGCCGTAGTACGCGTTGCCGAGCACCTCGAGCAGGCCGGTGATCGCCGTCGCCGCAAAGAGGAGCGCGATGTACCTGTTCTTGAGGAGGTCCTTGAGGAGCGTGCGCAACGACGCGTAGTGCTCCCTGATGAACTTGGCGAGCGGATACGAGCGCTCTTCGCGCCGTTCCTTGACGAAGCTGAGGAGGTAGCTGCTGATGATGAACGCGAAGGCGGTGATCTCGAAGCTGAGGAGGTAGCCGATCAGCGAAATCGAGAACTGGAGACCGAGGAAGCTGAGGGCGATCTTCGCGCCCGTGTCCGGGAACCGGTCGATGAGCCAGCCGCTCAGCAGCATGGCGAGCATCGTGACAAGCACCCCATACTGGCCCAGCCGCAGCAGGAGCCAGCCCATCTTCTCGCGGCGGAGCGTCTCGCCGACGAACCGGTTGTAGAGGTCGCCGTACGTCACGACGCCGACGGCCGCGAGGAGCATGCCGGCAGCGAAGAGCCAGACCGCGCGGATGTGGACAGCGAAGGCCATGAAGAGGAAGCTGAAGCCGAAGAGGATGCCGGACGCGCTGATCGCGTTCTTCGAGACGCGGTGCACCTTCGAGTATTCCTGGAGGACGGAGGTGAAGAGGAGGCTGATCACGGTCTTGAGGCCGTTGAAGAGGCCGAGGAGGAACAGGCCCGCGCCGGTCTGGTAGAAGAGGATGTTGATGAACTGAGGGGCGACCGTGCCGTACCCGATGCGGTCGACGATCTCGCGCGTCGTGAAGAGCCGGGAGTTCCGCTTGTCCTGACGGTCACGCTCGTCGGAGGGGGTGCGCGCCTGGTCGCGGAGCGCGGCGTCGATGTCCGTCTCGGAGAAGCCCTTGTCGAGCAGTTCCGTCCGGATGCGGCCGGGGCCCTGGCCTTTCGCCAAGCGGTCCGCCACGTCGTTGAGGAGCTGCTCGTCCATGCCGGCAGAACGCGAGAAAGACGTTTATAAAGTTATTCCCGGAGGGGCCGCGGTGAAAATCTCGCTGACGCTCGGGTCACCATCTTCGAACCGTATCGCTTCTCGCTCCGAAGGACCTCGCCCCCGGAGGGGGCAACCCCCCACTCGACCCTCGCTTGTTTGTTAGCTACGGTTCGACCAGAGGATGGTAACCTACATTTTCACCGCGGCCTCCATGAGGGAAAGGAAGAAAAAGCGCAGAAGGAAAGGGATTGTTTGAGAGAAGGATAAGCGGAAAGTGACGGTCGCCGGCCAAAGGGCGAGGCATGAGGAGAACACGGCAGAAGAGGTCAGGGGGTTGCCCCATCCGGGGATGACCGGCGCAGAGGGGAACAAAGCCGTTGCCGAGCAGCCGGCGACCCGAGCGTCAGCGAGAATTTTCCGCTTACCCATGAAGGTGAAGAAATTTTTAAAGGAAGGAGCGTTCCGGCAACGGATGCGGAAACGGCTCTTCGACGCGTTCCGACTCCTCCTGCCGCTCGGCCCGTCGCGGCGGCGCGACCTCGCGGCGCTCGCGGCCCACCTCTCGGAGCAGGAACTGTCGGACGTGCGCTATCTCGCGAAGCTGCGGCGCGTCGGGTTCCACCCCCGCCGGCTGGAGACATCGACAGAGTTCTTCCCGGACAAGGGCTGGCCGGAATTGAGCCTCGCGGTCGAGGATGAGGAGGCCGGCGCGTTCGTCAGGCGGATCAACGCGAAGGTCGCAGACGCGGCGCTCCTCCAGGCCTTCGAAGAGCTGAAGAAGGACGCGCTCACGCGCATCCAAGGGCTGGTGGCGCCGAACATCGTCGGCCTCGACGCCGCCAAGAGGGCGGCCGCGCTCCAGCTCTTCGCCGCGGAACCGGTCCACATCCTCCTCATCGGCGACCCCGGCACCGGGAAGACCGAGATCCTGCGGAGCGTCGAGCGGCTCGCGCCGCACGCCGTCTTCGGCCTCGGCTCCGGCGCGTCGAAGGCCGGCCTCACCGGGGTGTACGACGGCAACGAGTTCCACCCCGGCCTGCTCGTCCTGGCGGACGAGGGGATCGCGCTCGTCGACGAGCTCAACCTGCTGAAGAAGGAGGACGCCGCCGGGCTGTACAGCGCGATGGAGAAGGGGTTCATCACGTACGACAAGAAGGGGAAGCACGAGCGGTTCGACGCCCGCGTCCGGGTGCTCGCGACGGCGAACCCGAAGGGCGGCCGGTTCGTCGGCAAGGACGTCCGGTTCCTCAAGACGCAGCTCCCCTTCGAGGACGCGCTGCTGTCGCGGTTCCACCTCTTCTTCCTCGTGCGGAAGCCGAGCGACCGCGAGCTCGAGGAGATCACGCGCCGCATCGTGAAGCAGGACATCCGCGAGCTGCCGGACGGGGATACGCGACTGGTGCAGGCGTACGTCCGGTACGCGGAGAAGCTCATCGTCACGTTCGACCCGAAATACGAGTCCATGGTCGTCAACTTCGTCGATGACCTCAAACGAGCGGAGAAGGAGCTCATCGCCGAGGTGAGCCCGCGCCTCGTCATCGGCGTCATCCGGCTCGCGAAGGCGTTCGCCCGCGCCCGGCTCTCGCGCCACACGAGCGCGGAGGACGTCGAGGCGGCGATGCGTCTGATGAAGGACGCGCTCGCGGGGAAGGCCTGAGAAGACGGCCGGAGAAAAGGCCGAAGAGCGGTTTTTTGATCAGAGGAACGTCATATGGCTCCCATCCCGACATTTGAGCAGAAGAAGGCCGCAACGCCGTACAATCCCCTCGACCTCCTCCGCCCGGCGAGAACGTTAGACGATATAGCGGAGAGCTATGCGCTCGTGTTGATGGATACCTGCGCGCTCAGGATAGACCACTGGGACGCAGACAGCTGGAACATCGTCCGCGACACCCGGATGGGACGTTCGCACATCTCGCAGCATACGCAGCTGGCGCACACGAAAGACATCCAGAGAGTCCTCCAGACGAGGGAGAACGTCAAGACGATCCGGCCGATCATCGAAGAGGCGAAGAAGGGGATCGGCAGCAGCGCAAGCAAGCTCGGCTGGCTGAAAGAAGACTATGTCCGCCGCATACGCAGCATATACTCGATCCTCGAGAAGAGGATATTCGAACCGGAAGAGGAAGGCGGAAAAGAACAGTATGAAAAGACCTATGCGTTCGTTCAGGAGGAATTCTCCCGTTTCTTCAGGAAGGGGCGCGTTTCATACGAACGCCGTGTCGAAGAGGATGAGCCGAGCCCCGCCGATATGCAGCTCTTCGCCGCGATGCTTCACCATATGTCCTATGGAAGCATCGCCCTCATAACGAAGGACCGTCAGCTATTGCTGGGAATGAACGAGGTCTTCTCGCAAGGGCTCTGGGGGCTGGAGAGGCCGCACTCCCCCTTCCGGCGCTCTGCGGTCTACACGTCGCTGTACAAGCACGAATTCTATCCTGCGCAGAGGGTGACTGTCGACCGGGTCCCGCTGACGAGCCTGCCTGACGGAAACTAAGGAGCGGGGCGGGAAGGCAGGTGAACCGGCGCTGTTGAAGGCGCAGGACGGATAGCCGCAACCAATTTAAACCGGTGAAGGAACGTCGGGGGGATGAGGCTTCTCGACGTCGTCCAGCGGCTGCCGCTCGGCTTCCTCGCGCAGTGGAGCTACGTCTTCATCTTCCTCTTCACGCTGATCGAAGGGCTGCCGTTCCTCGGCCTCGTCGTGCCGGGCCAGACCGCGGTGATGGTCGCAGCGTTCTTCGCGCGGCTCGGCGTCCTGAAGCTCTGGATGGTAGCGCTCGCGACGGTCGTCGGCGCGTTCCTAGGGGATGTGCTCGGGTATGCGCTCGGCCGGCGGTACGGCCACGCGTTCATCGTCGCGTACGGCCCGAAGCTGTTCTTCGACCGGAAACGGTATGAGTACCTGCGGACGGTGCTGCACGAGCACCCGGGCAAGGCGCTCGTCCTCGGACGGTTCAACTCGCTGACGCGCGCGTTCTCTCCCCTCGTCGCGGGCGCGACCGAGCTCGGGCTCGGCGTCTTCCTCCTCTATTCGGGGATCGCGGTCCTGCTCTGGAGCGCGACCTACCTCGCCATCGGCTACGTCTTCGGCCAGGGCTTCGAATTGGCGGCGAAGTACGTCGGCACGTTCGGGCTGGCAGCCCTCGTCGTCATCGTGGCGATCGCGCTCAGCTACCGGCGGCTGCAGCGGTTCCTCGAGCGCTACCAGAAGGAGATTCTCAAGTATCCTGTGGCGTTGCTCGCGACCGCGGCCGCGTCGCTGTACGCGTTCGGCCTCCTTGCGGACGGCGTCATGGACAAGGAACTGATCACGAAGCTCGACGCGTACGTCGCCGCGACCGTGCCGGCGTGGCGGGACGCCTTCCTGACGGGAGCGATGGCGTTCTTCACCGCGCTCCTCCAGCCGATGGTGATCATCCCGCTCTCCGCGCTCCTGTTCTTCGTGCTGCTGAAGACGAAGAGAGGAAAAGCGGCCGCGGTCTTCGCAGTCTCGATGGTGCTCGGCTTCGTCGCCGACCTGACGTTCAAGCTCCTCGTCCACCGGCCGCGGCCGGACGGCGGGCTGTTCATCGTGTCGGGGTACAGCTTCCCGAGCGGCCACGCCGCGATGTCCGCGATCTTCTTCGGCTTCCTCCTCTGGGCGTACAAGGACGACGTGGCTGCCGGCGCGCGGCGCCGGCTCTTCGTCGCTGCGATGCTGCTGCTGCCGTTCCTCGTCGGGCTGAGCCGGCTCTATCTCGGCGTCCACTGGACGAGCGACGTCCTCGCGGGCTGGGCGTTGGGCGTCAGCGCGCTCACGCTCACGCTCCTCGGCTTCCTCGCGGCCGAACGTCTCGAGGTGGGGAAGCGGCTCCGCGTCCTGCTCCGGATGGAACGGAAAGCGGAGAAGGAACGAGAAGAGAGAAAAGGCTGAAGAAAGAATGGGAAAGAGCAAGGAAACAGGAGAACAAGGAAAGAGGGAGGGAAAGTGAGAAGAGGAACGAGGAGCGGGGAGTGATCATATGGACCTGCTGACGCTGAGCGTCATCATCGTCCTCGTCGCTGCCGCGGCGTGGGTCGGCTACCTCATCGGCAAGGCTGCGATGCGCCGCAGGCTCTCGGCGGACGTCGAGGCGATCCGCGCGGACGCGGTGAAACGCTCGCGTTCCGTGCTCGCCGGCCAGTTCAGCGAGCAGCTCGCGCCGTTCCTCCCGGATTTCCCTTGGCGGCCGACCGAAGCCCGTTTCATCGGGAAGCCGGTGGACTTCATCGTCTTCAAGGGGCTGGACGGAAAAGCCGTCTCGGAGGTCGTCTTCGTCGAGGTGAAGAGTGGGAAGAGCGGCCTCTCCGGGACGGAGCGCTCGCTCCGCGACGCGGTGAAGGAGAGGCGCGTGACCTGGGCGGAGTACCGCGTCCCCGACGACGTGACGAGAGGGAAGGAAGAATAGCGGACGAGTTCTTCAGAGCCGACAATTCGTACCAAGGGGTCGTCGCGGCCTTGGCACGATGTCCGGCGGCGAGCATGGCGTGAGCCATCATCGCGAGCCGCCGACCCAACGAATTCGGGGAATTCGTGCGCCCGAAGACCCGCGGTCTCCAGGGCGCGTTCTCGGACCGGAGGGAGAAAGACTGGGCCGCAGCGACGATCCCCAGAACCATTAAAAACCCGTTTCCGTTCCTCTCCAGCATGCAGCGAGCGAGCCCGTGGTTCCGGACGCACACGCCGAAAAAAGCGACTGAGGTCGTCGGCCAGCAGCAAGCGGTGGAACGCGTCAAGCGGTACGTCGAGACCTTCCGGAAAGGGCAGCGGCCGCTCCTCCTCCACGGCCCGCCGGGCAGCGGGAAGACCGCCACCATCTACGCGCTCGCCGAGGAGCTGGACCGCGAAGTGATCGAGGTGAACGCGTCCGACACGCGGAACAAGGACGCGGTCAACTCCCTCCTGGGCAGCGCGCTCCGGCAGCAGTCGCTCTTCTTCAAGGGGAAGATCGTCCTCGTGGATGAAGCGGATGGATTGTCGGGGAACAGCGACCGCGGCGGCGTCCAGGCGCTGATCGCGCTCCTCGTGGACGCCCGTTTTCCGGTCATCATCACCGCCAACGACGCGGAAGCGGAGAAGCTGAAAGCCCTGAAGAAGGCGTGCGAGACAATCGAGTACGCGCCGGTCGCTCCGAAACACATAGAAGAGCTCCTGAAGAGGATTGCGAAGCGCGAGAAGGTCACGTTCGACGACGAGGCGGTGAGCGCGATCGCCCGCCGCTCCGGCGGCGATTGCCGGGCGGCGATCAACGACTTGCAGACGCTCAGCGCCGGCGGCACGCTCACGCTCGACGACCTGGACGCGCTGGGCGACCGCGAGCAGAAGGAGAAGCTGCAGAACGCGCTGCTCCGCGTCTTCAAGACGACGAGCGCCGCTGTTGCGTTGCCCGCGTTCGACAACGTGGACGCGGAGATCGACCAGCTCTTCCTCTGGATCGACGAGAACCTGCCGAAAGAGTACAAGCGACCGGAAGATCTGGCGCGTGCGTACGACGCGTTGGCCGAAGCCGACAGGTACTTCGGCCGGATCAGGCGGTGGCAGCACTACCGGTTCTACGTCTACATCTACAACTTGTTGTCAGCGGGGGTCGCGCTCGCGAAAGACGAGAAGTACCCGGGCGTGAAGGAGTATCAACGCTCTTCCCGGTTGCTCTCGATCTGGATCATGAACCAGAAGAACGCGAAGCGGAAATCCGTCGCGGAGAAGCTGGCGGCGAGGACGCACTGCTCCACGAAGAGGGCGACGCAGGAAGTGATGATCCTGAAACCGTTGCTCGCGTCGAAGGACGGACGCGCGGTCGCCGCCGAATTGGAGCTCGACGCGGACGAGATTGCGTGGGTGAGGAAATAGGGACCCCATAATAAAAAGCCATAATAAGAATATTAAAAAAAAAGTAAGGATGAAAAGATGTTTCTCGCTCTATACCTCAATATGGAGCCAGAAACTATAAAAGCCCGCCTCGCTTTTCGTCCGTCATGGCGTTCGACCACGCGACCCGGAAAGCGGTTCTCGTCGCCCAGCGGAATGAACTCACCGAGCATATCATCTATGGCCGCCTCGCTGCCCGGATGCGGCGCAAGGACGCGAAGAACGCCACCGTCCTGGAGCATATCGCAGCGGACGAGCTGAAGCATCACGATTTCTGGAAACGCCTCACGAAGGAGGAAGTGCAAGCGCACAGCCTCCGCGCGTGGTGGTACCTCTTCCTCGCCTGGGCGCTCGGCGTCATCTTCGCGGTCAAGCTGATGGAGACCGGCGAGGACCTCGCGCAGGACGCGTACGGGAAGCTGAAGCACATCAGCGGCGTCGCCGCCATGATCCGGGACGAGCACCGCCACGAGGACGCGCTCATCGGCATGCTCCGCGAGGAGCGGCTCGAGTACGCCGGCTCGATCGTCCTCGGCCTCAACGACGCGCTCGTCGAACTGACGGGCGCGCTCGCGGGCTTGACGCTCGGCATCCAGAGCTCGCGATTGGTCGCGCTCGCGGGATTGGTGACGGGGATCGCGGCCGCGCTCTCCATGGCCGCGTCCGGCTATCTTTCGTCGAAGGAGGAGGCGGACCAGAACGAGCTGAAGAGCCCGGTGAAAGCTGCGTTGTACACCGGCATCACCTATCTCGTGACCGTGCTGCTCCTGATTGTACCATACTTCCTCTTCAGCCTCTACGTCGCGCTCGGCGTGACGCTCTGCCTCGCGGTGGTAATCATCGCCGGCTACACGTTCTACATCACGACGGCCAAGTCGTTGCGGTTCTGGCCGCGGTTCCTCGAGATGGCAATCATCTCGCTGACGGTAGCGGCAATCAGCTTCGGCGTCGGCTGGGCACTCCGGACGGTGCTCGGCGTCGGGGCGTGAGAACAGGGCTGCGTTCAGTTCTCCGCCGTTTCGCGGTGCTCGTTGTAGAAGTCCGCGAGGGCGCGGTTCTCCGCGCGGAACTCGGCTGCCCTCCGCAGCTCATACTCGCGGATGCGTTCCTCGGGCGCGAGCCTGCGGAGCAGCTGTTCGCGGTGGCGCGCGACACGTTCCAAGTATTTGATGTTTGATTCGTCTCCCATCTCACCCACTCCAACCTATATTCTTGTTTTGCTAGTTTATAAACTATATGGAAGATAAGTCAGGAAAATATATATTTTCTATATAGAAGATATTAAAAATACTAATATACTATTTTAATTAATAATAAAAATAATAGATAACATAAACATTTTCTATAGACAGAGGGGAGGGGCGGCAAGAGAAGAATACACGATAAAAGACTACTCGAAAAAAGACTACTCGAAAATAGTTAAAAAAAGAACATTTATAATGACTGAGGAAAACCCTCCGAAGGACGAAGAGGAAAGTCCATGACCGACATGATTTACTGCGGAACCATCCCCCAAGGGGTTCTCTTACTCAACGATGGACGGAAGATAGCCTATCCGTACGGCCAGGCGTTCTACAATGATGGTCCGAACGACGTCCCGGCGGCGGCAATCGGACTCAACGAATTCGCTGCATACGACCTCGGCGCTCTCGCAGCAAAGCTTGAAGGCTACAAGAGAGAGGGATACATCGGGGCGAACCGACTCATAAAAGAGCTCAAGAAAGGCATCAGAGCGAGGGATTTCTGCTTCCTCGAGGGTCTCAAGCCTAACACCCATATGCCGATGTACATCTCACAGGCGAAAGATGGCCGCTACATCCTGACGCTTCCCGGCACGGAGAGAAGGATCGCCGTCGATGGGAAGCACCACATCACATTCTATGCGGTAGGCCTCAAATCGGAAGAAGACCCGTTTCCGTTGCATCTGGAGGCCATAGCAGGAAGGGAACTGGTCGCTGACGAGAAGAGGATCGCCGCGCTCGCCCGCAATCTCACCGTGATAGCGAACGAGGAAGCGAAGAACGTGCTCAGTTTCGAGGCGAGGAGATAAACGGTCTTTCCTCCGTCCTCCGCGGACACGAAGAGGGCGCTAGAGCTTCAGGATGAGCATGTTCGTGTTGCCGAGGGGCTTCTTCTCGAGGACACCGCGCTCCTGGAGCTTCGCCACGGTGCGCGAGACCGTCACCTTGTTGAGGCCGGTGAGCGCGACGATGTAGTTCTGCTCGACGTGGCCGTGGTTGTCGAGGAGCACGCGGATCACCATCCGCTCCTCGCGGGGCAGGACGCCGAGGACGCGCTCGAGCTGCTGACGGTTGATCTTCCACTGGAACAGCAGGACGAGGAACGCGCCGACGAGGATGCTGAGGAAGGAGAGGCCGTAGACGATGAGCGGCAGGCTCTCCCCCGACTGGGAGAAGTAGTAGCCGTTCAGCACGGCGAACCCGATGCCGAGGAGGAAGACCGCGAGGAGCGCCGCTATCAGTTTCTTCGGTTCGACATCCATGGTGTTTCTCCCTTCTTTCTCGCCGTTTCTTCGCGCCGCCGCGTCCTGCTCGCGATCCGCGGGGGAGGTTGAAGGGACTCGTCCCCGTAAGGGACAACCCCCTACTCGTCCTCCACAGTCATTCTCGCATCGCTCGCCCGTAAGGACGGAGGCGGCGCTCATTCAGGTTCTGTGGTGAGTCTGTTCGTATTTCTTGCTCTACTCTTCGAGGTCCTTCCTGAGCTGCTCGAACTCCTTCTTCGTGATCTCGCCCGTAGCGTACCGTTTCTTGACGAGGTCGAGCGGGCTTTCCTTCGTGTTCGCCGCGTATTCTTTCGAGCCGCGGAGCAGCCACCAGAAGATGAGGAGCACCAGGAAGAGGATGAGGAGCTGGAAGACCCAGCCGTAGCCGGCGAAGTAGCCGCCCATCATGCTGCCGCCGTACCCGCCCATCATGCCGTATGCCATCGTATCACCTCGTTAGTTCCTGACCTTAATAAACATTAGGGAAAACGTTGAAACCGGATAAGATAATAACAAGATAATAACATAAAAAAAAATAAAAAAGATCATAATGTGCTTTAGTCGCCGTTCCGCATCGGACAGTCGCCGAAACCGCGGCCGTAGCCGGGCCCGTTGCCGCGAGAACCGTCGCTGGCCTGCGCGCCGTAGCCGTTGCCCATCATCCCGTAGCCGCCGCCATAGCCGTTGCCGTAGCCGCCCATCATGCCGGGGCCGAATCCGTTCTCGGCGTACTGCTGCTGCGCCTGCTGGAACGTCGCCTCGTCCTGGATCCAGGGCATCATCGGCATGCCGGTCTCCTGGCGGAGCGCCTGCAGGTCGGCGAAGGTGCCACTCTCCAGGACCTGCGCCATCTGGTCATGGTACTGCCCGGGCGTAAAGTTCCCGGTGGAGTTCCACGTCGCGGGGCCGTAGCCGCCCCACATCCCGCCGTAGGCGAACGCGCCGACCGCCGCGAGGACGAGGAGGCCGAGCGCCGCACCCGTTATCAAAGCCGCTTTCTTCATCTTCTTCACCTCGAGGAGGGCCGCTTGGGGCGCCGACCGTTCCTGGCGACTGATGCCGTTCCCGGTTGCTCCCGTGGCTCTCCGCACAAGGTATCAAAAGCTGAAACAGGCCGTAAACCTTCCGGTAACAGCCGACGAGAAAAGCGTTACAGCCGGGTTCAAGGCACCGGCGAAGGGCCTGGAAAGGGGTCCGCGGAGGACGGGCATCGCATGCATATCAAACCGTCGGCTCTTAGGCAAATTCGCCTTCGGCGGTGTTGCCGGCTGCGACCCGTGTCGCTGCGTTCTTCGCGTCAGCGGAGCTCCCCGTAGGGGGCAACCCCCTCTCCTCCTTCGCTTCATTCTCTGCTACGGGTCGCCCTTTGG
>JACWAN010000031.1 GCA_014874255.1 Candidatus Woesearchaeota archaeon | reverse complement strand
GGAGAACACGACGGAAGAGGTCGGGGGGTCGTCCCATATGGGGGTGACCGGTGCAGCGGCGTCCCGAGCGGTTGCCGAGGAGCCGGCGACACCGGCGGAGGCGAATTCGCCGAAGAGCCTCTTCCGGCGCAAAGTATAAAAACCGTGGTTCGGGAGAAGGACGCGATGGCCCGATCCATTCTCCTGCCGCCCTTCCTCCTCGTCCTCCTGCTCCTCACGCCATTCGCCCTCGCGAGCGCGACGCCCTTCTACCAGGGATGGGTCTACCCGGGCGACAACCTCACGGTGAGAGGTACCCTCTACACCTTCGCGCAGCCGGGCTCTGACGCGCAGCTCCTCCTGTGGGCGAACGGCACGAGCTACGTCCTCCTCTACGGCGACTGCGGCACCAGCATCGACGGCCTCCAGGAATACTGCTTCACGGGCTCGGACGCGGTGGCGTGCGACCGCGGCACGTACGACTGCGGCGGAGGAACGACCGGCTGCTGCCCGTACGACGTCGCGCACGTCCGCTACGCCGGCGGCAAGGCGCTCTTCGGCTCCTACGTCACGTTCTCCGACGCGCTGCCCACGGTCACGCTGACCGCGTCCACGGACAAGACGACGGCGCAGCCCGGCGACACGGTCACGATTACGCTCTCCGCGACGGACAACGGCGCCAACGCCCTCACCGGCGTGACGATCAACGCCCTCGTCCCGGACGGCTTCACCCCCGCCCTCCCGGCCGGCAGCCCCTTCACGCTGCGCGGGAACGCCCTCGCCCTCACCGTCAACCTGGACCCGAACGACACGAAGACCTTCACCTACCTGGTCCGGCCGTCGGCGTACGTCACCGGCGCCTTCCTCGCCAACCTCACCTACACGTACAAGGGCGTGACGAAGACCGTGCTCCAGTCGCCGCTCATCGTCAATGTACCGAGCCCCTTCACGGTCACGCACTCCTTCTCGCAGAGCCCGGCTCCCATCGACCAGCCGCTCTCCTACAACTACACGCTGAAGAACAACGACGGCCAGCACGGCCTCGACGCCTCGGTCCGGTTCCTCGGCCTCGTCTACCTCAACCCCTCCGCGTTGCCGGCCGGCGCGACGACCCAGGGCGACCTGGTCTCGTGGAAAGGGACGGTCGCGCCGGGCGCGACGGTCGCGCTCGGCTTCCCGTTCCGCTCCCGGGGCTCGGGCAGCTACGCCGTGACCGCGAACGCCTCCCTCTCCCTCAACGGCCACTCCTTCACCGACCAGGCGACGGACCAGTTCACCGTCACCCTGACGCCGCTCGTCCCGGCCCTCGACGCGCCCTCCACGGTCTATGCGGGCGAGGGCTACACCGTCCGGCTCGTCCTCAACAACAGCCAGGGCGAGACCGCGTTCAGCGGGATCGGCGCGACGCTCTCCGGCGCGGGCGAGCCGCGCACCTTCTCGCTCGGCTCCATCCCTGCCGGCGGCGGGGCCGTCGTCGCCGACCTGATCCTGACCGCGCCCATGGCTGAGAAGCAGGCCGCCCTGACGCTCGTCTTCGCGGGAAACTACTCCGATGCCGCGCGGGACCGGTTCCCGTTCGAGAAGCGGGCGACCGTGACCGTCCTTCCTGCGGGGGCGGCGCCCTACCTCGTCACCCACAAGGCGAGCGACGCGAGCCCCTCGGCAGGCTCGCAGGTCGACGTGACGGTCAAGGTGAAGAACCTCCAGTCGAAGCAGATGACCGTGACGGTGACCGAGGCGACGCCGCCCGGCATCGCGCTGAACGTCACGCCGACGGCGACGCTGACCCTGGCGCCGGGCGCGGAGCAGCAGGCCTACTCTTTCAAGCTTCCCATCCCGTCGCAGTTCCGCGGGAACCTGACCCTCCTCACCCAGGTGAAGGAGCAGGGCACCGACCGCTACACGCAGACGTTCGTCCTGCCGGTCGCCGCCTCCGCCGCTCCTGTCGCGCCGGAGGCGCTGGCGAACGCTTCCGGGCAGCTCAACGAGACCGCGCCCCGGGAGAGCGGCGTCACGAAGGCGGTCTTCTCCTTCTTCGGCGGGATCGTCTCGTTCTTCACCCGGCTGTTCTCGTGAGAACTCCCTCCGACCTCGCAGCACCCCGACGCGACGACACAGTCATGCGTAGGAGCAAAGCGACGACGGCCACCGCTTCTGACGTCGCTCGTTCACCGAGTCTAGTTCTGCGGCTGTGAGGATTGCAAGGCCGTCAAGGGGGTGCTGTTCGGCTCTTCGTTCGTTGCTCTCAGAACGCCTATCGCCTGCCGGCGAGGACTGCCTTGTAGATGTTGTGCTTCTCCCGGACGATCGTGACCCGCACCTTCCTGCCGAGGTTCTCCTTGGCGTTCTCGAGCTGGACGTCGATCACCCGGTCCTTGGCCGCGGCGTACATCTCGTTCCGGTAGCGGCCGGGCAGGACCACGACCGCGTCCACGGTCTCGCCCTTCCGCATCGGCCGCTCCAGTTCCTTCTCGTCGTGGATGCGGAACTCTTCCTTCGTCGAGGTGAGGCTCTTCCCCGTCTCTTGCTCCAGCCGCTTGATGAAGGCGAAGAACGCCGGCCAACCGAGCGGTTCCTTGACCGGCCTGCGGCCTTTCGGGTACTCGAGGTAGTTCTGGATGCCGACCGTCGGGAAGCTGCTCTTGATCGTCTTGCTCAGCTCGACGATGCCCTTCATCTCCTGCTCGTTCTTCCCCGGGATGACGACGGGCGCGAGGAGGAAATCGATCTTGTCCTTGCCGTAGTCGAGCATGGCGAGGAGGTGCTTCATCGGGAAGGAGGGGATGCCGGCCAGCTCCGCCGCCAATCTCTCGTCGAGCGCCGGGAGGGAGAGGTTAATCCTCGTCAGGCCAGCGGCGGCGAGGTCGTCGATGAGCCGTTTTGATAATAGCGAACCGTTCGTGTTGATGCTGATGATCTCGACGTTCGGGATGTTTTTCAGGTCCTGTACTAATTCAACGAGTCTCGGATAGAGCAGGGGTTCGCCGTGCGGGCCGATGTTGAACTCGACGGGGTGCTGTTTCGTTGTTGCGACTTGGGCGGCGACCGCGACCAGGTATTCCTCTTCGATGAGGTAGTCGTACGTCTTGCCGTTCTTCCCCTCGTCGACGCTGCAGTACGTGCAGTTGAAGTTGCACCCGGTCAACGGCTTCAGTTCGAGGATGTTGCTGCCCCGGTCGACGACGCCGAACTCGTTGCTGCCGATGAGCGGAATCCCTGATTCCTGGCGGATGTAGACCGTCGGCTTGCCGGTGAGCCGGTGGACGAGGCGGTGATTGAGGCCTTCCTCGACGAGCAGGCCGACCTTGTTCCAGACCTTCTTCTCCGGGAGCCCTGGAAACGTGAGCGCCTCCTTCGTGACGGTGAGCTCGCCGAGCCGTGCCAGCCGCTCCTTGTCGAGGTCGAAATAGTAGCGTGAGAAGAGGCTGCACCGGACGAGCTTCCGCGGCTGTTGGCCGCGTTCCGCTCCCGGTTCCACTTCCTCGAACGTCAGGTCGGGGTAGGAAAACGAGGCCATGGCTGCGGGGGAGCAGGGCGCCTTTTTTAAGTTGTGGTACGGGTGCGGCACAATTAACTATTTAAAAGGCGGGCCCGCTCTGCTCGAGGGGGAACAAATGGCGGACGTCATCATCACCTACGAGACGCTCTTCGACATCCTGCGCAAGGAGAAGTCGCGGCCCGAGCTGCAGCAGCTGCCCTCTGACTTCTACGGCCAGGTCGTCGCCTACATGCGCCGCAAGCAGGCGGATGTGGACGCCGCCGGCGGGTTCGCCGCCCCTGCCGCGCAGAAGGCGCTGATCCAGCACCGGAACGTGCAGAAGATCCTCCGGGAATTGTACGAACGCCGCGAACGCAAGCTCTTCGAGATGGCGATCAACCGTGCCCGCACCGAGAGCAACCTCGTCGACACCACGGCGATCCTCGGCGAGGAGAAGCGGTTCTTCGAGGACGCATCCCTCTTGCTGTCGCGGACGAAGGCGGAGCTCCTCGCCCCGGTGCTGCGCGGCGAAGCTCCTGAAGGGGTGGTCGTTCCCGCGCTTCCCGAGAAGGCGGAGGGCGAGGACGAACCGCGGCCGGAACGGCACGCGTTGCCCGCCGCGCCCGTCGTCGACACGGACGCGGTCGCGCGCGCCGACTCGTTCACGGTGCGGTTCATCGGCTCGGTGCCGAAGTTCCTCGGCCTCAAGGGCGAGGTGTACGGCCCGTACGAGCCGGGCGAGACCGCCGCGCTGCCGGGGAAGATCGCCGCCGTCCTCCTGAAGAAGAAGCGCGTCGAAGCCGCGCAGTGAGGATCGAGCCGCGCGGTTCTTCTTGTCTCGATTTTCTTGTCTCGATTTTCTTGTCTTGATCTTCTTGTCCTCGTGCCGCTTCCCGCACCCTGACCGGTTGTCCTATTCTTTTCTGCGTGAGCGTTATCCGCGCGACGCGCGGTCGTGCATCATGGACGATGCGCCGTGCGCACGAAGTTTACGCAGCGACGATCCAATAAGATGGCGATTCTTGGCGTGGTTGTTTCAGAACGAGACTCTCTTTTCCGTTCAGCACGTCTCGAGATACGCGCGCTGGCCGTCGTACTTGATCTCGAGGTTGTCGCCCGCGGCGCACGGCTGCGTGAAGTCGAACCGGCACGTGTAGCCGGGCGCGATGTCTCCCGGCGTGGCGCATCCCTGCGCGACCTGCGCGTTGTTGTAGCTGAGCGTGAAGTTCGCGCTCGCGAAGGTGCGGCCGCCGCGCGCGTTCTCGATGACGATGTAGCCGGTGATGTTGTGTTTCGCGTCCGGCTTCTGGAGGTCGCTCCGCTCGAAGATCGCGGTGAGGTCCGCTCCCGCCTTGGCTTGCTGGAGGCACGCCTCGAGCGCGGGATAGTTGCCGGGGGCGATCGTCCGGCAGGCGGGGTACGCGCGCTGGTAGCCCTGCTGCGTCAGGAGGCCGACGAGGACGGTGCTCATCTGGTCTGCCGCGTCCGCTCTCGCGACGTTCGTCTCGCTCCTGATCCAGAAGATGGCCGTGAGGATGACGAGCGCGGCGATGGCCGCCCAGAGCGCGAGGGTCTTCCCGTTGATCTCCATGCCTCGTCCTGCGTCCCCGCTCTTTATATAAGTTGCTTCGAAAGAAGATAATTTCTATATTGAAAACATATACGTCCTATATGCTCCCTTCTTGGTTTCTGAACGGAAACTTAATATACTATAGTTGCTATACTTGCTATAGAATGAACTCGACGATTCAACTCAGCAAAGAGACGAAGAGCCTCATCGGGAGCTTCGGCACGAAAGAGGACACCTACGAGGAGATCATCAAACGGCTCTACCGGCTGGCGGTCAAGGAGCAGCTCCGGGAGTTCCTCCTTTCTCCGGAAGGCACGGTGGGCATCGCGGAAGCGCGGCGGATGATCAACGATGGCGCGAGTTGAGATCGTCCGCTCGCTCGTCCTCGAGATCCAGAAGCGGTTCTCCCGGAAAGAAGCGAACGAGATGCTCGACCTCATCGAGACGCTCGAACGTCAACCGGCCAAGGGAAAGCTCCTCGGCACGGTCGGCGCCATCATCATCAAGGAACTGAAGTACGAGAAGTACCGGTTCTACTTCCTCACCGACGGATTCGTCCTCAAGACGATGGACGGGGAGGCGCTCGCCGACCTGCTGCTCCGTTTCGTCCGCATGAGCGACAAGAAGCACCAGCAACAGGTAATCGACGAGATCAAAGAAGTCCTCAAGAAGATCGGCCCGATGGGCTGCACGTGATTATGGCCGCCCGGCAGACTCCCTTCTTTCCTATCCCTTCTTCCCTATCCCTTCTTCCCTGTTCCTTCTTCCCCCTCTCTCGTCACGTAATCCTCGTTCTCTGCACGCCCGCCCAACAGTAAGGTTTTTAAATGGCTCCCTGTTCCAGCGCTGACATGAAGGTCCCGAAGCAGGTCAACCGGCACTGCCCGCGGTGCAACAAGCACACGCTGCACAAGGTCACGCAGTCGAAGAGCCGCGGCAGGAACCAGAGCCACCCGCTCAGCATCGGTTCGAAGGTGCGCGTCCGCCTCAGGGGCGAGCGTCGGGGCAGCGGCAACCTCGGCAAGTACTCCAAGCCGCCCAAGCCGAAGATGACCGGCAAGAAGCTCTCCAAGAAGACCGACTTCCGCTACCAGTGCACCGAGTGCAAGAAGATGTCCGTCCAGAAAGGCGGCCTCCGCGCGAAGAAGGTCGAGTTCGTCTAGACGACGCGCATCGTCTTCTCTTCTTTCCCTTTCCTTCTCTCTCGTTGCCACGCGACCTCGCCGACGACGAGCGCGCCTGCAGTCAGGAGGATCAGGAACCCGACGACGCTGCTGTCGTCGACGACCGCCGGCTGCTGGAGGAACGGGCACGCCTTCTCCGCCGCGCAGCCGGGCATCTGCGGCGTGCAGCAGCTCTCGCTCACCACGAAGCCGGTCGTCACCCCCTTGAGGAGGAAGAGCCCGAACACCGCGACTGCGGCGAGCGCGAACAGCCGCGCCTTCATCGCATCCATGATGCCTTTCCGGGCAGCAGGGGTTAAAAACGTTTGCGTCCGTGACAGTTCCTTTTCCTGATTCCTCGCATCATCTCCGCGGCCTAATTGATCTCCCTCCGGTCCGAGAAAAGGACGACGGTTCGCGATTACGGCCTTCAGCCGTGCTCACCGTCGAATCTTGTGCCAAGGCGGCGATGATGCTCGTGTGTGTCTGGGTGGTGATGTCTACGTCGATGCCTGTGTCTCCTCGACCACAACCCTTATAAAAGCCCCCCTGTTCCTCGGAACAATCCCATTCCACGGAGGATGTCATCATGGCGAACAATCCCACGAGCAAGTTCCTGAAGCTGCGCTGCAACAAGTGCAAGAACGAGCAGATCGTCTTCGGCAAGACCGCCACGACGGTCAAGTGCCTCGTCTGCGGCGAGGTCCTCGCCGAGCCGAGCGGCGGCAAGACGAAGGTCGTCGCGCGCTCCCTCGAAGTCCTCGAGTAGGAACCTCTTCCGCTCGCTGTTCTTCTTTCTTCACTTCTTCCTTTTTGTTCTTCTTCGCATCATTTTCTTCTTCTCACATCTCTTTCCTCCTGCGCAGCATCGCCACGGCGAAATCGTTCTCCCTCCGGTCCGAGAAAAGAACGGCGACTCGCGATTATGGCCTCGAAACACTCGGCCATGCTCGTCGCCGTCAATCGTGCCAAGGCGACGATGCTGTCGACAGTGAATATTCCGGATGTATAACTTTCAAATCTCTTTCTCTCTCGGAAACTATTTAAAGAAAGGCCGGTTGCCCCGGAGGTATGTTTTACCACAAGGACGGCTACCCGGAGGAGAACGAGCTGGTCATGTGCACCGTGACCGGCGTCCAGTACAACTCCGTCTTCTGCGTGCTCGACGAGTACGGCAAGAGCGGCATGATCCACATCTCGGAAGTCGCTCCTGGCCGGATCAGGAACATCCGCGACTACGTCGTCGAGAACAAGAAGATCGTCTGCAAGGTCCTCCGCATCAACGAGGAGCGCGGCCACATCGACCTCTCCCTCAGACGGGCGAACGAGAACCAGCGCCGCGAGAAGAACATGCTCATCAAGCAGGAGCAGAAAGCCGAGAAGATCATCGAGAACATGGCCGCCGAGCTCAAGATGGAGCCGAAGAAGCTGTACGACGCCATCGCGAAGCCGATCCTCGAGCAGTACGAATACATCCACATGGCGTTCCAGGAGCACGTCGACGGCGAGGGCGACCTCCGCTCGCTCGCCATCCCGAAGGAGTACCTCGAGCCCCTCATCGCGCGCGTCGTCGACAAGATCAAGCCGAAGTCCGTCACGATCAGCGGCACGCTCTCCCTCTCCACGTACGCGGAGGACGGCGTCGACAAGGTGAAGGAGGCGCTCGCCGCCGCGGAGCGGACCGATGAGCGCGTCACGATCCGTTACCTCGGCAGCGGCGGCTACAAGATCGAGGTGACTGCCGAGGAGTACAAGGAGGCGGAAGCCGTCCTCGACAAGGCGATCCAGGCCGCGGAAGCGATCGTCAAGCGGAGCGACGGGGGAGCGGTCGCGTTCGCGCGGGAGTGATCCTCGTGGCGAGCCAGATCCTCCGATGCCCCTCCTGTGGCGGCTACGGCCTCAAGGAGGCGTGCTCGTGCGGCGGTTCACGGATAGCGCCGCGGCCGCCGAAGTACAGCCCCGAGGACAAGTACGCGGACTACCGGCGCAAGTACAAGGAGCTCCACCCTGAGGAGGCGCGCCGCGCCGAGCTCGTGCCGCAGAAGGCCGGCAGCGAGAAACGCCCGGCGGCGAACGTCCCGTCCTTCGTCCAGAGACGGAAAGCGGCGGAGTGAGCCGGCTTTTTGTTCTTGTTCTTCTCCTTCATTCTTCTCCTTCATTCTTCTCCTTCGCTCTTCTCCTTCTTGGTCCGCGCCGGCCCCGTCCAGCTACGCTCTTTCGATGGGTCAACCGATATGCGGATACCTTCCCCGTGAGGGACTACCCTCTTCCGCATCCGCTTGTTCTCTTCGCTTGACCGCTTCGCCCCGATGGACGGGGGCGGCGCTCCGTGCTTCGCTGTCTTCGTCACTTCCTTCACCATCATCTTTAAATATCGGCCGTCCCGGAAGCACCGTATGGAAAGAGGTGGGTTTCTCCGTCGGCAACGCAGCGCGCCCTTCCGCGTCCGCCGCGCGCTCTCTCGCTGCGGCCAGGTCTCGATGGAGTACCTCTTCGTCATGGGCTTCGCGCTCCTCCTCGCCCTCCCGTTGATCGTCCTCTACTTCACCCAGACGGCGCAGCTCCGGGACCAGGTGGCGAGCGCCTCGATCGAGCGGGCGGCCACGCAGATCGTCGATGCCGCGGACACGGTCTATTACCTCGGCGCGCCGAGCTCGCGCACCATCACCGTCGACCTGCCCGCCGACGTCGAGTCCGTCTCGCTCCGGGGGACGTCGGTCACGTTCACCGTCTCCTCCTCCCACGGCGACTACGAGCAGAACGGGTGGAGCGCCGCCAACCTCACGGGCTCCTTCGGCGTCACGGAGGGGCCGCACACGCTCGTCGTCGCGGCGCTGCCGGACGGCTGGGTCAACGTGACGGAGGGCTGAGCGATGGTGCGCGCGGCCCAGATCGCGGTCGAGTTCTCCTTCATGGTGATGCTCGCCTTCGTCTTCTTCGCCGTCGTCCTCATCCTCGTCGCCGCCTACCTCCGGTACACCTCCCGGCAGACCGGGCTCGCCGCGCTCCAGGACGAGGCCTCCTCGCTCCAGCAGGAGCTCCTCCTCGCCTCGAACGTGCAGGACGGCTACCGGCGCACCATCCTCATCCCGGACGAGCTGGACGGCAGGCCGTACTCGATTGCGAATGACGCCTCCTTGCTCACCCTCTCCTTCGACGACGGCACGACCTACTCGCGTGACATCCCGCCCGTGAGCGGCTCCTTCGCCATCGGAAGCGACACCATCCGGACCCTCGGCGGCTCCATCATCATCACGCAGCCCTGACAAATTTTCAATAAATAGCTCAACAAATATATTTTATAAAAGATATTCAATAAAAAATATTTAACAAATTATATTCAATGACTTATATTTTGTATATGTTATCGAGGAGACGGCCATGACGAGAACGACTGCGACGCGGCAGGGACAGGTCTGGACGTTCGACTACACCATCGGCTTCCTCCTCTTCCTCTTCGCGCTCCTCGTCGTCCTCTCCACGCTCGTCAAGACCGTCCTCGTCCCGGACGACTTCAGCGACGTGGCACGGAGCGCGGACGCCGTCTCCCAGCTGCTCATGGGCACGGGCTACCCCTCCTCGTGGCGCAGCGACGACGTCATCTCCGCAGGACTCCTCACCGACGACGGGCTGAGCATGCGCAAAGCGGGATACCTGGCGGCGCTCGCCCAGGGCGACTACGACGGCAGCAAGGCGCTCCTCGACACGCGGTACGAGTATGCGATCACGTTCCAGGAACGGAACGGCTCCTACGTGCCGATAGGGGACTCGTGCTTCATCGGCAGCCCGTCGGTGAGCGCGCAGCAGACGCCGCTCCGGCAACCGGTCCGGACCGCGTACTACGCGTACGGCACCGGCAGCGAGCAGCTCCTCCCCGCGATGGAGGCGCTCAACGCGACCATCTATGAGGGCGACCAGCTGGGCGCGCTCCTCGGCAACCGGACGAACTACGACCTCATCGTCATGGAGGAGCCGCGGCTCTCCGCGACGACCCCGCCGTACGACGCCCAGAAGGCCGCGGACCTGGAGGACTTCGTGCAACGCGGCGGCACCCTCTTCCTCATCGGGAACGTCAGCCTGCCCGAGCTCTACGGCCTCAACCTCACGTCCGCGAACCTCTCGCCGAGCGCGGCCGGGACGGGCGTGAACGACACGTTCCTCAACCTCACCGACCTGACCGTCGACTCCATCCCGTCGACGGCCTCCACGATCTCCTTCACGAACGAGTCGCGCTACGAGTCGCTCGCCGCGTCCACCGCGGAGCAGGACTACGCCGCCGCTTTCACGGACGGGGACGGCGACGTCTACTACCTCGGCGGCCTCAGCGGCACGATCAACGGGACCGGCGAGCCGCTCCTCAACTACACCGCCGACCGCCTCAACGCGACCAGCCTGCGGGACTCGGCCGACTGCGCAGCGGTTACCATCCCCTCGACGGACGTGCAGCACCTCGTCGCCGTCCGGCGGCTCGTCGCCTATCAGGGGCGCATCCTCCTCATGACGGTCACGGTGTGGGAGAACCGATGAGAATGAGATGGACGGAGCGGGCATTGGATGACGTTTGGTGTTGGATGACGTTTGGTGTTGGATGACGTTTGGTGTTGGATGACGTTTGGTATTAAAGGATGACGAGGGGTATTGAACGACGATGAACGATGAAGACGGGCGGAACGGTGCTGCACGAATGACCACGGACGCGAGGACCGGATATGGCGGCCGGCGGGCCATCCTCTTCACGCTCGACGCCCTCCTCGCCAGCCTCCTCCTCTTCGCGGCGCTCGTCGTCGCGCTCCACTTCCGAACGGAAGCGCCGCCGTTCACGCAGACGAGCCACTACGCCCAGGACGCGCTCCTCGCGCTCTCGACGATCAGGGCGGGCGATCTCAACAGCACGCTCGCCCAGCAGCTCGTCAGCAACGGCACGATCCCCGACCCTTCGGTGTCGGTCCTCCAGGCGATCGGCGACCTCTGGGCGACGAACCAGACCGGGCTCGCCGCCAACCTCAGCCGCGACGCGCTCCAGGGCCTCCTCCCCGGCGACGTCGGCGTCACGCTCAGCATGGGCGGGGACGCGCTGTTCCAGCAGAACCGGAGCGGCGCCATCGGCGAACGGGCGGCGGCGCAGCGCATGATCACCGGCATCCAGCAGGGAGAGGCGCTCTCCGGCAGCACCAGCACCGCCTACCTGAAGCGGATCAGGGACAAGAAGAGCTTCGTCATCGCGTACTTCGGCGGCTTCACCGGCCAGGGCAACATCACCGTGCAGCTCGGCCCCGTCCCCTCGGACGTCAACGCGACCGCGATCACGGACATCACCGCGCAGCTCGACACCGTCGCGGATTTCGACGTCCTCGTCAACGGCGTCGCTTGCACGACGCTCACGAGCGACACCACCCTCATGACCGTGCAGGCGTGGAACCTCACCGGCTGCAAGGGGAGCATCGTCCCCGGCATGAACAACATCACCCTCGTCGAGAAGGGCGCGCTCGCCGACTCCTACGTGGCGGGCGGCTACATCAAGCTCAGCTACCTCACCGACGCGTTCCAGGACTCGACGACGCCGACCGGCTGGGGCCAGTACGCCTTCCCGCAGATCGACGGGATCATCAACCTGTACGACTCGTTCTACGCGCCCGGCATCATCACCGACTGGTACCTCAACCTCTCGTACGAGAGCAACTACACCGTCTTCCTCAGGATAGGCAACCAGACGGTCTTCAGCAGCCCGGGCAGCAACGCGACCCAGGATGTGGTGCTCGAGGCGCACAACCTCTCCTGGGCGCCAGCGACGATCCCCCTGCGCCTCGGCACGACGAACTTCACGAACGTCACGTTCGTCCAGGCGGGCCAGCCGGCGGACACGACGCTCGTCACCGACGTCTCGGGCAGCATGGCGGACTGCGGCGAGTACTACACCGGCCTGCTCTGCAAGTACAAGTGCAGCTGGTGGTTCTTCTCCTACTACCTGCAATGCGCCTACCCGGGGAGCTGCAGCAACCAGGAATGCGGCGCCTGCAACCCGGGCTGGACCGCGGGCAGCTACTCCACGCCGACCGCCACGCTCTGCAACCGGACGAAGCTCCAGATCGCGCAGTCCGCGGACAAGCTCGCCACATCCATCATCCTGAACGTCTCGGGCGACCGCGTCGGCCTCGACAGCTTCAACGACCAGGTGACGAGCGCGATGGACCTCACCACGGACGAGGCGGCGCTCGACACGCAGATCGACAGCTACGTCGCGAACGGCGGCACGTGCATCTGCTGCGGCATCAACCGCGCCAAGAACATGCTCAAGACCTCGCCGAACAAGCGGTTCATGATCGTGATGACCGACGGCCAGCCGAACTACCGCTGCGACAACTTCGACGACTACACCGGCACCGCCGATACGGCGGGCGCGCCGCAGTCGACCGTCGACGCCGGCCAGAACGCGTGCGACAACTACAACATCACCGTCTTCACGATCGGCTTCGGCAGCGACGCGAACAAGACGCTGCTGCAGCAGGTCGCGTGCAACTCCTCGCTCTACTACGACGCGGCGAACGTCTCGCAGCTGGAGCAGATATACCAGAACATCAGCGACCAGATACTCCTCATCGCGAACTTCTCCGCGCAGACGCTCGTCATCAACGGCAGCTACGCCCCCAGCCATCTCCTCGCGGGCAGCACGCTCAGCTTCAACTACACGCCGATCATCACGCCGCCCTCGCCGAACGAGATCCAGGTGAAGTTCGAGACGCCGCAGTTCGCGAACTGCACGACGACGCTCGCCATCCCGCCCGGCCTCAGGGTTACCGACGCGGCCGTGACGAGCTACTCCGGCCCGTACTGGACGACGTTCCTCTCGGTCAACGGCCAGCCGGTCTACAACCTGAGCGACTACGGCGCCGACTTCGTCACGCTCGGCGACCCGTTCCTCGTCGCCATCCCTGCCGCGCTCCTCAACGAGACGAACAACACGATCCGGATGGCGATCGCCGACAACTCGGGGAACGCGACGAACTGCAGCGGCAACAACTCCATCATCTACACGGGCATGATCAACAGCACCATCCCCCGGAGCGCCGTCCTCTCGACGACGGAAGGGTGCAACTGGGAGGTGGAGTTCGAGGACGGTCACTTCCTCAACTTCTCCATCCCTGCGACCTACACGGGCGCGAAGAACTGCACGTACACGAACGCGAGCCACGGCAGCGGCAGCTATGACCCGAACGACGCGTACGACTACGGCGTCCATTACATCCTCGCGCAGCTCGACCTGAACGGCGATGGCCGCGTCTTCGTCAACCTTGACCAGCAGGACCTCGAGATCATCGTGACGCTCGTCCAGCAGGTGCCTTATCTCTGGGGCCCGACGGAAGCGGCGCTGGAGGTGGACCGATGAGCGTCCCCGCGACGGGGCGCCGCGGCGTCGTCTACCTCGTCTCCGCCTTCCTCATCGTCGCGATCCTCCTCGCAGTCATGTACGCGCGGACGCTCCCGACGGGCGAGGAGCGGAGCCGGAGCGTCGTCACCCGCATCCAGACGATGGACGACTTCCTGAGCGACTTCCACGGCGACGTGCCCCGGGCGACGTACATCGCGGGGTTCCGCAGCCTGATCGCGCTCGAGCAGTACACCAGCCAGGAAGGCGCGTACGTCACGAACGCGACGCCGCTCTTCATCGAGGCGTTCATGAACGGCACGATCGACGGGCAGCCGTACGACGTCCTCACGAACAGCACCTTCGACGACTACCTCGGCCGCGTCAACGACGAGGCGCGGCAGCAGGGGATCGCGCTCAACGTCACCGTGCAGGACATCACGCTCAACCAGTCCACGCCGTGGAGCGTCGACGTCTCCTTCCTCATGACCATCAACGTGACGGACACGCGCGGCCTCGCCCGCTGGGACTACCAGAAATGGTTCACCACCGAGGTCTCGATCCTCGACCTCCGCGACCCTGCGTACAGCGTCTCTACCGACGGCAAGCTCCCCAACACGATCCGAGAGAGCCCGTACAACAACTCCGATCTCGTCGTCGGGAACGACACCGCGAACCTGGACGACGAGATCCAGCAGGGCTACTACCGGGAGGACCCGTACGCGCCGAGCTACCTGCAGCGCCTCCAAGGGGAGCTGAACGGCACGTCGAAGTACGGCATCGCCTCGATCGTCAACCTCGACGACCTCAACGCGCAGGGGCTGACGGTCTACACCGACCGCTCGACCGTGGACGCGTACTACTTCTCCGGACGGAGCGCGACGCTCTACTGCCCGACGACGGGAAGCCCGCTCCCCTCCTGGTTCAAGCTGGACGCGACGCACTACGACGACGCGGAGCACGACTACGGCCTCTCCAAGCTCAACGCGACCATCTGCTGAGAATTCTCTGAGATGGACTGTCGCCGGCCAAAGGCGGGACGTGGCGGAACGTGCTGCGAAGAGGTCGGGGGGTCTCCCCCACAAGCGAGCACGAGGCTCGCAGCGGTTCCGGCGTCCCGCTACCGAGGGCCTCAGGGGAGGAGCGCTTTCGAGAGGAGAAGCGATTGCCGAGCAGCCGGTGACGACCACGAACATGATCCGCCTCAGAACTCCCCGAATGACAAACCATAAAAACCACCCTTCCGGCAGAGCGGCCATGGCGCTCACCGATGCCCGGGGCAGGACGCTCGCCGCTCGCACCGTCTTCTTCCGCAACGGGTGGACGCAGGGACTCGGTTTGATGTTCCGCAAGCCGCGGGACGGCGTCGCGTACGTCTTCGACTTCCACCGGGAGGTCAACGTCGGGTTCCACATGCTCTTCGTCTTCTGGCCGATTGACGTCTACTTCCTCGACGCACGGAAGCGCGTCGTCGACGCGAAGCGCGGCTTCCGGCCGTTCGCCGCGTACCGGCCGCGGGTCCGCTTCTCCTACGCGCTCGAGACGAGAGCGGGCCTGCTCTCGCTCCGGGAAGGCGACACCGCGCGGTTCTGAACGTTCTTTCTTCGAACGAACCGAGCGGTCGCGATGAAAGTCTCACGAACGCACCCCGACGGCTACCGCTCCTGGCGCTGCTCTGGAACCGAGTCTAGTTCAATCGCGGAGAGACTGCAGTGCCGTCTAGGGGGTGCTGCTCGACTTTTTC
>JACWAN010000030.1 GCA_014874255.1 Candidatus Woesearchaeota archaeon | reverse complement strand
CCACCCACCCTCCCACCAACGCCCGGGAGCGACGAAATCTTTCTCGATCGCTCCTGAGAAAGACATTTAAACCAGTAAATCGACGAATCAGATGCGCGGCAACGCGACGACGACGATGCTTCCGGCAGACGAGCGACGACTAGAGGCGTTAATCGGGCAGTGGCGGGCACTCTCCGGCACCGACAGGGCTGAGGTTCTCAAAGACATCCACTCACGCGCGCGACGCGCTGACATCCGTTCCTATCTCATGGATTCGCTCTACCTGCTTTTCTGCGAGAAGGATGCGGAGAGCAAGAAGGCCGAAGCGGAGAACGAGGTGCTCAAATACGATTCGCTCAGCGGCGCGGCGACCCGCACGTATTACGATCGGAACGCGGATCATATCCTCGGACGTGCCCAGAGCTATGGTGGTACGCAGGCTTACGTCCTCGTCGACATCGACGACTTCAAGACGGTCAACGACAAGTATGGCCATCCGGCCGGTGACGACCTCCTCCGGACGTTCGGCGATGTCGCTCGCTCAGTCCTTTCGGAGCTTGGCAGCACGAATCTCTTTGTGAGGAACGGCGGCGACGAGTTCCTCTTCGTCCTCGACGGCGCGTCCCGCGACTCGGCGGAAGCGTTCGCCGAGGAGCTGCAGCACCGCTTCAAGGATGAGACTTCCCGGAGAGAGTATGCTGTGCAGACCTTCTCCTGCGGCATCGCCCTGTACAGTCAGGATGGCGCCGATGTGCAGACGCTGATCCGGAACGCAGACCGCCGGGTCTACCTCGCCAAGAAATCAGGGGGAGACTGCATCCGTTCGCGCAATCTGGAACTCATCAGTCAAACAGGATAGTGCTCCTCCTCTTTCTTCTTATGAATGGGCGAAGTAGTAATATCTCAGGATAATAGTATCTTAATTTTTTTTTATAGTAGCGCATATTACTTTCGGTACTTTTTAGCGATGCCGATCCCAGGTCGAGCCGTGACAGATGGTTCTCTTGTGAAGAGGAGAGGGGGTTGGCCCCACAGGCGAGCGCAAGGTTCGCCGTGGCAACGAAGACTCCGAAGGAGAGGGTCTTCGTGCGCCGGAATCCTCCGGATTCCGAGCGTCCCGGTAGCGTCCCGCTACCGAAGACCTTCGGGGAGCTCCGGTGCTGCGGATAGAGCATCGATACGGCTCGAAGTCGGCATCGCGTCAGGAAAAGCACCAAGATTCAAGAGAAGCGCTATTAGTTGTCCTACAGCTTCCCGCCGCACTTCTCGCAGGTCTTCCTGCCGCGCGCGTTCTTGTGGCCGCAGTGCTTGCACTTCTTCTTCGTGCCGAGGAAGAGGAGGAGGAGGATGATCGCGAGGAGGATCGCGCCGTACAGCACGTAGTTGCCGTAGCCGCCGCCGAAGGTGAGGGCGAAGCTCTTCTCCGTCACCTTGATCAGGGCGATCTCGCGCTCGCCGTAGTAGGCGCGCACCTGCACCTGGGGGTTGGCGGCGAAGTCCGCGTCCGCCATCGCGACCGAGACGGGGATCTCGGCGGTCTTGCCGGCAGGGACGAGCACGGTCTTGTCCGCGGCCACGCTGACCGGCGCGCCGTTGATCATCAGGTTCTCGATCTCGGGCTGGACGTACGCGTCCGTGGGGCCGACGTTCTCGATGGCGACCATGAACCGCTGCGCGCCCTTGTCGTAGTAGAGGCCGGTGATGTTGACCGCGGTGTCGTCGTTCACCTCGATCATGCTGATGTTGAGCGAGGCCTGCAGCGCGTTCTCGAGCGAGTTCGGGCCTTCGCCGAACGTGGTGAAGAGCTGCGCGGTCAGGTTGGTCGCCTGGAGCTGGAGCGGGTCGCCCGCGGTGTCCTGCGTGTAGACGATCGTCTTGTACCCTTTCTTGTCGAGGAAGACCGGGTCGTTGTCGCCTACCACCTTCTGCGTGCCGCCGTCGTCGACGGTGATCGTGCCTTTCAGGTAGAGTGCGAGCCCGGTCGGGTTGTGGTACGTGACTTCCAACGCCCCTGTCGCGCGGTTGTAGTCGAGCGACTGGACGTCGAGCAGGAAGTTGTACGCGGGCATGGGGAACCGGTCGAGGTCCTCGACCTGCGCGATTGCGCCCTGCGGGGTGCGCGAGCCCTGGGCGAACTTGACGAAGACGCTGATGCCGAGCTGCCGGCGGATGTACGTCGCGGTGCCGATCAGCTCGTTCCCGATGAGGATGCCGACCTCGATGTCGCTCTTCTTGATGAAGTCCGCGACCTCCTGCGGGACGTTCGCCTTGCCGATGTAGATCACCGGGTCGGCGCCGGACATGAGGCTCTGCTCGAGGAACTCGCCGTTCGTCAGGATCGCCTGCTTCGTCGGCTTGATCTGGAGGTAGCGGCTCACCATCTCGAGGTTGTTGCTGAACCGGTCGCCCTTGTCGATCGTCTCCGGGTTGAACTGCGCGAGGCCGTCCTTCACCTGGCGGTCCACCTGGCCGAAGATGATGACCGCGGTCGGGTGCCGGCCCTGGAGGAACGACGTGACGCCGTCGATGCTCCTGCTGTCCGCGAAGAGGACGTAGTAGTCCGCCTGGACCGCGTACGGGGCGACGCTGATCGCGTTGTACCCGTATGCCGGGTCGACGACGATGAACTTGGTCGTGTTCGTCCTGCTGGCGAGGTCGAGGTTCGCGTCCCTCGTCACGAGCTCGGTCGTGTTGCTGTACCCCTTCCCTTTCAGGAAGTCGCCGTACCCGACGAAGTACGGCTGCGTCCGGCTCGTCACGACGAACAGGTTCTTCTCCGTCGTCGGGATAGAGTAGAGGAGGATCGAGGCGTGCTTCATGCTGACGAGGAAGTTCGACGGCACGCCCTGGAGGCTGGCGAAGAGCATCGCGGAGTAGACGTCGTGCCAGTCCGCGCTGTTGACGATGACGCGGTCGTATGGCGACGCGGCGAGCGCGCTGCCGGCGAGCAGGAGGGCGAGAACCACGATGATGAACAGTCGACCTTTCATGCCCGAATCCACCCGGAAGCGGGCCTGGCCCGACGGCGTATATAAAGATTTCGGAAGATGCTTCGGAGGGATTCCGTCGTTCTCATCCCCTCCATCGGCTCTTCGGCAAATGATGTGTTGCCGGCCAAAGGGCGACCCGTAGCAGAGAATGAAGCGAAGGAGGAGAGGGGGTT